>JAKZRK010000215.1:0-4720 GCA_047518225.1 Alphaproteobacteria bacterium
GGTCATAAGAGCGAAAATTCTTCATCAAGAATCATACCAGAACAGAGCAGAATTGTAGCGTCAAAACACCCTCAAATCCGACAGACTGCTAGAGCGGTTCCGGGCTAACCGGCATCAGGGGTATCGATCAATTCGCGCACCTTGTAGCCGGCCGCGCTTAGGCCGCCGCTGATTTCGCCGATATGATCCCGGTCACGGGTTTCCAGCACCAGATCCAGTTCCGCCAATTTAGCCGGCACTCCGGGAAAATTCCGCTGATGCTGGACTTCCAAAATATTGCCCCCGTGGTCGCCGACCAATTGCGCCACCTTGGCCAAGGCGCCGGGGCGGTCGCTGATTTCCACCCGCATGCGGGTAATCCGGCCTTCCCGGATCAGGCCGCGCATCAGGATCGATGACAACATGCGGGTATCGATGTTGCCGCCGCACAGGATCAACCCCACCACGCGGCCGCGAAAGCGATCGGGATAGGCCAACAGGGCCGCCAGACCGGCGGCGCCGGCCCCTTCGGTGACCGTCTTTTCTATGGTGATCAATAGATCGATGGCCCGTTCAATATCCTGTTCCGACAGCAGCAGGATATCGCTGACCAGATCATCGATTATGGGCGGGGTCAGTTTGCCCGGCTGCGCCACCGCGATGCCCTCGGCAATTGTCTGGCCACCGCAATCGTTCGCCAGGCCATGGCGGGCCTGATAGGCGGAGGGGTAAAGCTGGCTTTCAACGCCGATGATCTCGATGCCGGGCTTTATGGCGCCGGCGGCGATGGCATTGCCGGCGATCAATCCGCCACCGCCAATGGGCACCACCAGGGTATCGATTTCCGGTGCCGCCTCCAGCATCTCGACCGCGATGGTGCCCTGGCCGGCGATGATCGCCGCATCGTCATAAGGATGGATGAAGGTGAGATTTTTCTCCTCGCGGATTTGCCATGCGCTGACGGCGGCCTCGTCCACCGTGTCGCCGCTCAGGATGATTTCGGCGCCCAGGTCGCGGGTCTGGCGCACCTTTATATTCGGTGTCCCGAGAGGCATGACGATAATCGCCGGAATGCCCAGGCGCTGGGCGTGATAGGCCACGCCCTGGGCGTGATTGCCGGCGGAATTGGCGATAACGCCGGCGGCGCGTTCCGCCCCGCTCAATTGCAATAACTTGATCAAGGCGCCCCGGTCCTTGAAGGATCCGGTGAATTGCAGATTTTCGAACTTGAGGTAGATTTCCGCCCCGGTGATCCGTGACAAGGTCAAGGATTTGGCGCAGGGGGTCTTTACCACGATCCCGGCCATCTGTGCCTGGGCCCGGCGGATGTCCTCGAAGCTAACCTGTTGCATTCGCCCCTCCCAATGTCCGCGCAATCGTCCGCACATTGCTCCGCGACGCGCGGCATTGATCCATAACTTGCACATTTGCCCTTGGGACCGCCATGATAGCCCCATGACGGTCATGGAACCCAGCTGGCAAATGTGGGCAACCTTCGCGCTGATCGCGGGCGCGATCGTGCTCTATGCCACGGAACGCTTTCCCCTGGAACAGACTTCCCTGGCGCTGTTGGCGGCGTTGTTGCTGCTGTTTCATTTCGCACCACTTGAACTGCCGGGAGAGATACCCGGGCAACGCCTGAATTCCCGGCGCCTGCTGGCCGGTTTCGCCGACCCGGCGTTGATCGCGGTGTTGGCGTTGATGGTCGTCGGGCAGGGTTTGATCCGCACCGGCGCCCTGGACGAGGCGATCCGGTTTATGAGCCGCCGCTTTCAACGCAGACCCGGACTTGCACTAACCGTGACCCTGGCGGTGATCGCCGCCCTAAGCGCATTCATCAACAATACCCCCATCGTCGTGATCTTCATTCCCGTGATGGCGACCATCGCCGAACGCCTCAACCGGGGTCCCTCGCGGCTGATGATGCCGTTAAGTTTCGCCGCCATTCTGGGCGGCATGGTGACATTGATCGGCTCGTCGACCAACCTGTTGGTGGCGGGCGCCGCCGCCGGCATGGACCAACCGACTATCGGGTTTTTCGATTTCGCCGTGCCTGGCGGCGTGCTGGCGATTGTCGGTTTGGCTTATGTGTGCTTTATCTTGCCGCATCTGTTGAACGAACGCGCCTCCCTGGCCAGCGAGATCACCGGTGACGGCAAGCAGTTCATCGCCCAGATCGCGGTACGCCCGGGAAGTCCCCTGATAGGGCAAACCGCCGTCGCCGGCATGATCCCGCAACTGAAAGGCATGACCGTCCGCCTGATCCAGCGTGGCGCGGAAAGTCATTTGCCCCCCTTCGAGGATGTGCTGTTACGGCCCGGCGACACCGTGGTGGTGGCGGCCACCCGCGCCCTGCTGGCGGAGGCCCTGTCCCGCATGCCGGAACTGGCCGATACGGCGGAAAGGGACCGGGAAAGCGGCGACGTGGGCGATAGCCTGCTGGCCGAGGCCATGGTGACGCCGGCCTCCCGGGTGATCGGGCGTAGTTTACGTCTGATCGGATTTCAATATCACACCGGCTGCGTCATCCTGGGTGTGCAACGGCGCTCGCGCATGATGCGCGGACGGATGGAGGACATCCGCCTGGAAGCCGGCGATGTATTGCTGTTACTGGGGCCGCGGGACCGTGTTACCAACCTGCGCTTCAGCCGCGAAGTGCTGTTGATCGAATGGTCGGCCCTGGAACTGCCGTCCCGCCATCACGCCAAACGGGCCCTGGGCGTCTTTGCCGCGGTGGTGGTGGTGGCGGCCACCGGCCTGGTGCCCATCGTTGTCGCCGCCCTGGCCGGCGCCTTGGGTATGATCATGATTGGTTGCTTGAACATCGATCAGGCGGCCCGCGCGGTGGATCGTCGGGTGGCCCTTCTGGTCGCCGCCGCCCTGGCCATGGGCAGCGCCCTGCAAGGCACGGGCGGCGCGGCCTATCTGGCCCAGCATATGATTACGGCAATGGCGGACTTGGGCCCGGCCGTGCTGCTGTCCGCCATGTTCGCGTTGGTGGCGGTGATGACCAACGTCCTCTCCAACGCCGCCACCGCCGTCCTGTTCACCCCCATCGCCATCAACACCGCCCTGGCCCTGGGTGTGGATCCCACGGCCTTTATTCACGCGGTCATTTTTGCCGCCAATTGCTCCTTCGCCACGCCCATGGGATATCAGACAAATCTGTTGGTAATGGGGCCGGGTCACTATAAGTTCAGCGATTATCTACGCGGGGGGACGCCTTTGATCGTGCTGATTTGGCTTGCATTTTCCCTGTTCGCACCATGGTATTACGAGTTCTGAAAGAAAATTCACATAAAACAGACCCCATGAAACCATTTTCGCCGCAATCGCTGACCTACTTTTTCCTCTCGCGGGCCTCTGCCTGTCCGTACCTGCCGGACCGGGTCGAGCAGATGGTTTTCACCGATTTGTCGAGCGCCGGGGCATCGCAAAAACTGCACAACCAATTGTCGCGTACCGGCTTTCGCCGCAGCCAGGGCATCGCGTACAAGCCCAATTGTCCCACCTGCCAGGCCTGCCGGGCGGTCCGCGTCCCGGTGGCGACCTTTACCCCCGGACGCGGTCTGCAACGCATTGCCCGGCGCAATGCGGGCGTCACCGCCAAGGTCATGGCATCTGCCGGGCGGGGCGAGCATTACGCCCTGTTCCACCGCTATGTCCGCTCCCGCCACGGCGACGGCGGCATGGCGGGCATGAGCTTCGATGACTATCTGGCCATGGTGCAGGACACGCCGGTACCGTCCGAGTTGATCGAATTTCGCACCGAGGACGACGGATTATACGGCGTTTGCCTGACCGATCCGCTGGATGACGGCCTGTCCCTGGTTTACAGCTTTTTCGATCCGGACCTGGCCGGTGACAGCCCCGGAAAATACATCATTCTGTGGCATATCGCCGAGGCCCGACGCCGCCGCCTGCCCTATGTCTATTTGGGCTATTGGATCGAGGAAAGCCGCAAAATGGCCTACAAGGCCCGCTTCCGCCCCCTGGAAGCCCACGGCCCGAACGGCTGGGAAATACTTGACTAGCAACCATTCGGTTGCCAGACCCCGTCACGACGCAGACTCATACCGAGGTCCGGCGCAGCTTCCATCTGGAATGCGCCAAACCGTGTCCATAATTGCGTAAACGAGACCAAGAATGGGCCAATCAGTAAATGTTCTCAAATAACCGCTATCGGCGTGACGTGACTGGAAATCCGTTGCATCAGCCAGGACCGCCATGCCCTCCGCAGCCGACCGGCCGCGGAGACGAATTCATTTCTACAGCGGCGGCATTCGGGTTTGGGTGGATGCGATTTGAAAGGTTGTCCGGGAAATATCAGTTAACCTAAATGTGACCAGTCGTGATTTTCCAAATTTGGTGCTTTTTTCCACCGTGTTATTGACGTGCCCGAATACCGCGCGGCAAACAATGGGAGAGGCCAAATGCAACGCATATCCACCACAGCCATATTACTGAGTTCCGTTCTTGCAATATCGTTGGCCCCGGCGGTGCAGGCGGCCTCATCGGACGCCGAGACACTGGCCGAGCTTAACAGCCCGTTGAAAAAGGCGCTATTGACCGGGTTTCACTCGACGGCGAAATATAACGCGACGAAGGCGGTTTCGCCATCCTCCGAGACGATGAGGACCATCTGAGCGACCAGAACGGCTCCAGCTGGCGCAATAAGCACGCAAATACAGCCATATCCGCCCGCCACGGCCTCCCGCGGGGTGCCGGCGCCGATCAGTTT
>JAKZRK010000216.1:0-4334 GCA_047518225.1 Alphaproteobacteria bacterium
GCCACCCAGTCCTTAAGATCAGGCGGCAAAAGCATCCGTTGTGAACGGTCATAAGAGCGAAAATTCTTCATCAAGAATCATACCAGAACAGAGCAGAATTGTAGCGTCAAAACACCCTCAAATCCGACAGACTGCTAGGCCATGTGTTCGGCCACGGTGGCGGCAATCTTGGCCCTGAAGCCGCCAACTTGTACCGCCTCATGCACGAACATCAGACGCTTGGTTTTCGCCACCGAGGCAAACACCATTTCCTGATCCCATGGCCACAGGGTGCGCAGGTCTATGACCTCGATCTCGATGCCCCGGGGCCGCGGCCAAGACGGCGGCCTGTTCCGCCACGCCAACCATTTTCGACCAGGTCACCAAGATCAGGTCGCCCTCTGTCCGGGCCAGGCGCGCCGCTCCCGGGGGCACCAGATAATCGGCCTCGTCGGGTACCTCGCCTTCCAGGGCCCAGTTGTCTTTATGTTCCATATAGATCACCGGATCATCAGGGGCACCCGGGCCTGTCCGCCGAACATGAAGCGCGCCTTGGCCGCCTGGTTGACCATTTCATCCACGGCGCAAAGGGTAAAATCGGCGAAGCGCATTTCCACCACCGGCCGCGTGGCGACCAGGGCGGCGCCGACCGATGCGCCCATGATGGTCGCCTCCGAGATGGGGGTGTCCGCGATACGCTCGGGGCCGAATTCCTCCAACAGGCCGCGATGGGTGGTGGTGATCTGATCCGTGCGGCGCAGATTGGCACAGACGCCGGCGGCGACCGCCTCCTGACCGATGGACAGATGCACCGCGCCGCCGACCTGGCCGCTCAGGGACGCTTTTCCGCCGCCTCCTCGAAAGCGCGAATGCGGCGCATGGTGCGATATAGGTCGACCAGACGGTCCCGGTCGATATTATGCTTGGGATGAGCGTCTTTGTTTGGCACGATAATCCTCCGGTAAAATAACTTTGGCGCACTTGTATCGACTTTTTGGCATCCGTAGAAGGGCGGCCCATGGACATTCAAATCGTTACCGCGGCCTCGGTCACCAAACTGGGACCCGAGCATCTTGGACAGGTCTTGATTGGCGGTAGTCACGGTGGCGTTTATGCGGGCTATCTGGCGGCCAAGGCCGGGGCCCGCGCGATTATACTGAATGATGCCGGCGGCGGCCTTGACGACGCCGGCTTCTCGTCGTTGGCCTATTTGGACGATCTGGGCAGACCCGGCGCCACGGTGGCCCATGACAGCGCCCGCATCGGCGATGGGGACGACATGGCGGCGCGCGGGATCATCAGCCATGTCAATCAGACCGCCGCCGCCCTGGGCTGCGCCGTGGGGCAAAGCGCGGCGGCCTGTGCCGAGGCCATGCGCGCGGCGCCCGCCCCGTCGGGCGAGGCGCCGGTCTATGAAGAGGCGCGCTTTCTATTTTCCAAGGAAGGCGAGAGCCCGGCCATCTGGGGCGTCGATTCCGCTTCGCTGCTGCGCCCGGAGGATGCGGGTCAGGTGGTCTTGACCGGCTCTCACGGCGCCTTGTTGGGCGGCGATGCGGCGTCCGCCGTTAAATACGACGTCCTGGCCTGCGCTTACAATGACGCCGGCGTGGGCATCGAAAATATCGGCATCAGCCGCTTGCCGGCTCTGGATCAACGTAACATTGCCGCCGTCACCGTGGATTGCCAGACCGCGCGCATTGGCGATGCCCGGTCCATGTGGCGGAGCGGCGTGATTTCCCATCTGAATGAAACCGCCGCCGCCTTGGGCGTGGCCACCGGTGACCGCCTGCAAGTCTTCGCGGAAACAGCCCGGCAACAAGTCGAATTGGGAGAAAGTTAGAGCATGTCCGAACAAAAGTTGAGCAACCTGCCGCCCCGCAGCATGAGCGGCGGGCGCGCCCTGGCCGAGATGTTGAAGCTGCATGAAGCAGCCCCCATGTTCGGCATGGGCGGCTTCCAGCTGCTGCCCTTTTACGATGCGGTGGGCGAGGTTGGCCTGAGCCATACGCTTATTAATGACGAACGCTGTGGCGCCTTCGCGGCGGATGCCTTTGCCCGCGTATCGGGCCGGCCCGGTGTCTGCGACGCCACCCTGGGGCCGGGCGCGACCAATTTGACCACCGGGCTGGTGGAAAGCCTGAACGCCGGCGTACCCCTGATAGCGGTCACCGGTGACACCAACCGCGATTATTCCTGGAAGAACATGACCCAGGAATCCCGGCAACTGGAGATCCTGGCCCCGGCCGTGAAGGAAGTCATTCGCGTCGAAGCCATCCAGCGTCTGCCCGAACTGGTGCGCCGGGCCTATGGCGTGGCGACTTCCGGGCGGCCTGGTCCGGTGTTGCTGGACGTACCCGAGGATATCGCCCACGGCGAATATGATTTTCCCGAGGATGATCTGCACGCCGATCTGTCCGCCATCAGCATGCCGGCCTACCGCAGCCGGCCGGCCCGGGACGATTTGGCCCGCGCCGCCGCCCTGTTGGCGAAAGCCAAGCGGCCCATCATCCTTGCTGGCGGTGGCGTGCATCTGTCCGGGGCGCAAGCGGCCCTGACGGCATTCGCGGAAAGCTTTCACATTCCCGTCGCCCATACCTTGAGCGGCAAGGGCGCCATTGCCTGTACCCATGCCCTGGCCCTGGGCCTGTTCGGCCGTTATACTCGCATCGCCAACGATATTTTGGAAAGTTCCGATTGCATCCTGGTGGTGGGCTGCAAGATGGGCGAAATCGCGACCAAGCGTTATACCTTGCCGCCCCGCCACATCCCCCTGATCCACCTGGAAATTCAGGCCGAGGAGATTGGCCGTTGCGTGCCCGCCGATATCCCCCTTTGGGGCGATGCCAAGGCGGGGATCGAGGATCTGGCGGCGGAGATGTCCGACAGCGCGGCCAGCCAGCATACGGCGCGGAGCGAATACGCGGCCGAGATCACCCAGCGCATGACCGCCTGGCGGATGGAAGTCCAGGACCGCCTGACCTCGAACGAGCGGCCTGTCAACATGGCGCGCATGTGCCAGGAGCTGAACAATACCCTGCCCGCGGACGGCATCCTGGTTGCCGACGGCGGCTTCGCCGCCCATTGGACCGGACTGTTGTGCGAGACCAAGGCGGCGGGCCGTCACTACATCGCCAATCGCGGCTTCGCCTCCATCGGCTATGGCCTGCCGGGCAGCATGGGCGCGCAACTGGCCGCCGGCGACCGTCCGGTGGTCGGGGTGACCGGCGATGGCGGTTTCAACATGATGATCGGCGAATTGGAAACGGCGGGGCGCCTGAATAGCGGCCTCACCATCCTGATCGTCAACAACGCCGCCTCCGGCTACGTCAAGGCCTTGCAGCAGGCGCAGTTCGGCGGCCGCTTTCAATCCTCTGATCTGAACGAGATGAACTACGCCGACCTGGCGGAAAATTTCGGTTGTCAGGGCATCCGGGTGGAAGATCCGGACGATCTGGCGGGCGCCATCCGGACCGGTATGGGCGAGAGGGACCGCCCCACGGTCATCGACGTGGTCGTTACCCGCGACCCGAAAAAGATGTTGCCGGGGGTGGATAACCGGACGGCGCCAATCAAGAAAGGCGATCGCATCGCTTAGCGCCGTTCCGGCCCCAACGAAATCCGGCGCCCGCAAGGGGCGCCGGAATTGTTGCGCATTCGCACCTTCGCCAGAATAGCCCGGAACCGCTTTAGTTGGTCGCGGTCGAAGTGCTGCTTGAGGCGTCAGTGGTGCTAACGGAGTTGCTGTCGGATGCGGCCGCCGCGACGGCTACCGCCAAGGCTGCCGCCAAGGCCGCCGCGCCCACCAATGCCCCGGTCGACAGGCCGCCCAGGCCGATGGCCTGCCCAGCGGTCGCGATGCCCGGTGCCGGGCCCAGGGCTGTATTCATGGCTTGGATCGATGGTGGCGTAGGCGGCGAGCCGGTCGGGGGGGCGGGCGGTCCGCCTGTTGACACCGAGGTCGAGAACCCGGCATTCACCGTTGTTGTCGTGCCCGCCGCGCTAACCGTCGCCACGCCTTCGATAACCGAGACGTTGGTTAAGCCATTAAGGGCGACCGTGACCACCAGGATGGTGCCTCTGATACCGATCAGGGCCGTCGGCGTGCGAATGGAATATAGCCGCTTCCACTGCTGTCCGGTTAACTGAGCGGTGCTGGCTTAGAGAGCCAGGATTTCTGCGGGGTTTGAAGCGAAAATGCATGGTGTCGATTTGAACTGGATGGAGCACTTTTCGGAGTTTCTCCGAGGAGATGCTCATGAACACCGGCAAGACCCTGTTCGCTCAGCTCATGGACTTCCTGCCATGGACTACTTTCACGCGGATCGTCGACCGGTATGGCGGCGATCACCGGGTCC
>JAKZRK010000217.1:0-4382 GCA_047518225.1 Alphaproteobacteria bacterium
CAGGCTGTGGTCTTGTTCCCTCACAAGCACCGTTCCGATGCGCTTATCCGCCAGTACCGTGACGATCTCACCGATGGTCGCATCGCGCGGAACCGCACAGATCGACGTACCTTTTCGTTCCAGGATTTGTTGAATCTGCACGGCGTAAGCCCCTCTCTCGCGCTCGCTCGACGGTGTTATCGCTGCCCTGTCCGCCAATGAAATAATTAGCGGCATCCCAGAGAGCATCAATGGAATAAATCGCAGATATCGTAGGTTCTAATTTAACAGGGGAATTCTTCAAATTCGTTAACACGCGGGACGGGATTGATGTCGCCAAAGCCATGAATGGCCACATTCACGCAGGGTTCGGAACCGCTCTGGCGTTCCCGTCGATCAGCCGCGCGGCGGCGAGGGACGCCGGCATACGCCTGCAACCGGCATGGTTGTGGCCGGGTTTTGGGGGGCTGAGCCGATGGCTATTCGGCTGCCGCCGGCTGTAACCTCTGCGCCTTGGCGGCGGCGGTCTCCTTGCTCCAACGGGCCAGGACATCGGCGGATTTGGCCTCTTCCTCCGCCAGGATGTCTTCATGGCGGGCATCGCGAATGGTGAATTCCAATTGCAGGCCATTGGGATCATGGAAATAAATCGAGGTGATAAAGCCATGATCGATGGGTCCGCGCACGGCCAGGCCATGGGCTTCCAGCCGTTCCTTGAAGCTTTGCAGTTCACCGGCACTCTCTAACTCGAATGCAAAATGATAATCCTGCATGCCGTCCTTTTTGTAAAAATAGTCGGGTTTGACGCTATCGGGCAGATCAAAAAAGGCAATGTAGTTGCCGTCGGCCATCTCGAAAAACAGATGCAGATAGCGCAGGTCAATATCCGTGCCCGGCCGCTTGTCGATCGCCAGGGTGGCGCGCATGCGCATACCAAGGACATCGCAATAAAAATCCCGCGTTTCCTTTGCGTCGCGGCACAAATAAGCGCTGTGATGGATACCCAAAATCTTCGGTACCGAGTTCTCCGCAGCCATGATGTTCACTCCGATCCGGTCTATGGTGCAAAACATTACCCGTGGAAACAGCCTTAACGGTAACAAGTCAGGGGGTGGGGATCAACTCAACCCGTTTCCCCTTGGCGGTCATGGCCAGGCGGCCGTGTTTCAGGTCCAGGGCGTCGTTGCCGAAGATTTCCCTGCGCCAACCCCGCAGGGCGGCCACATCGGCGTCATCGTCGATGGCAATGCGTTCCAAATCAGCCACGGTGGCGACCAGTTTTTGTGCCACGTCATGGGCCTCGCATTTCGTCTTTAACAATACCTTTAACAGGTCGATCAACGGTCCCAGGCCACGCGGCAGGACGACTTGCGCCACTGGCGTTGGCACCTCGTCGCTGGGTAGATCCCGGCCTCGGCGTACCGCCGCCAGCAATTCTTCTCCCGCCGGACCTTCCGCCATGCCCTTGGAAATGGCACGCAGACGGCCCAGGGTTTTTACCTGATCGGGCATCTCCGCCGCCAGCTCCTGAATGGCTTCGTCCTTGAGTATGTGGCCCCGGGGCATGTCGCGCCGCCGCGCTTCCTTCTCGCGCCAGGCGGAGACGGTTTTGACCACACCCAGATATTCCGGGTTGCGGCTGCGTACTTTCAGGCGGCGCCACACTTCGTCGGGGGATTGTTCGTAGGTCGCCGTGTTGGTCAACACGGCCATCTCTTCTTCCAACCAATGGGCGCGGTTGGATTTTTCCAGTTGCCGGCACAAGGCGTCATAAACCGGTAAAAGATGGGTGACATCATCTAGGGCATAGCCAATTTGCTTGTCACTCAAGGGGCGGCGGCTCCAATCCGTGAAGCGGGAGCCCTTATCAATGCGGGCGCCGACCAGCTTTTCAACCAAACGGTCATAGCCCACGGAATCGCCAAAGCCACACACCATGGCGGCAATTTGGGTATCGAACATGGGCGAGGGCACCACACGGTTCTGCTGGACAAAAATTTCGACATCCTGACGGGCGGCGTGAAATACCTTGATCACGTCCTGGTTAGCCAACAGATCAGCCAAGGGCGCGAGGTCAATGCCTTCGGCCAGGGGGTCGACCGCCCGCGCCACATCATGATTGGCCAATTGTACAAGGCACAGGCGCGGCCAATAGGTGCGGTCACGGATAAATTCCGTGTCGACGGTGATATAGGGCGAGCCGGACAATTGGGCGCAAAAATTGGCTAAAGTCTCGTTATCAGAGATTAATTCGTCTATTCGTTGAGGTGACATGGCGACACCTATACACAATTTATCGCGCGTCGTCGCCCTTTGCTCATTTTGGGCGCGAAAACCGTGCTTACACTTGACAGAACGGTGTGTTCTGTGTGGTTTAACGCCGCCGCCTTGAACCGCCCGCCATACGATGCAAGGAGTGGTGTCAGGTGCTGTTTACTCCCATCCAAGGACCTTGGACATGCATATTTACCGTAGCCATACCTGTGGCGCCCTTCGCCCTGCCGATGTTGGGCAATCAGCACGAATTTCCGGTTGGGTGCACCGAAAAAGGGACCATGGCGGCCTGTTGTTCGTTGATATGCGTGATAATTATGGCGTCACGCAATGCGTGATCGAGCCCGATAGCGAACATTTCGCGGCAATCGAGGCGGTACGGCCGGAAAGCGTTTTACGTATAGACGGCGCCGTGGTCGCCCGCGAACCCGAAACCACGAACAAGGAACTACCCACCGGCGAGATCGAAATCAGAATTGTCGATGTTGAGTTGCTATCGGCGGCCCAGGAACTGCCCCTGCAAGTCTTCGGCGATCAGGTCTATCCGGAAGAAACCCGCCTGCGCTACCGATTCTTGGATCTTCGCCGACCGGATATGCATGACAATATTCTGCTGCGCAGTAAAATTATCGCCTCCATCCGCCGGCGCATGGAGGCGCAGGGCTTCATCGATTTTCAAACCCCCATTCTGACCGCATCGTCGCCGGAAGGCGCGCGCGATTTTCTGGTGCCGAGCCGACTGCATCCCGGACAGTTCTACGCACTGCCCCAGGCGCCACAGCAATTCAAGCAATTGGCCATGATCGCGGGTTTTGACCGCTACTATCAGATTGCTCCATGCTTCCGTGACGAGGACGCCCGGGCCGACCGCAGCCCGGGCGAGTTTTACCAACTCGATCTGGAAATGAGCTTCGTCGAACAGGAAGATGTTTTTCAGGCCGTGGAACCGGTGATGCACGGGGTGTTCGAGGAATTCGCCAATGGCGGCAAGGTGACGCCCATGCCCTTTCCCCGCATTCCCTATGCCGAGGCGATGCTAAAATACGGCTCCGACAAGCCGGATTTGCGCATTCCGCTGGAGATCGTGGATGTGGCCGAGGTATTTGCCGGTTCTGATTTTCGGCTGTTCGCCAAGGTCGTGGCGGCGGGCGATGTGGTGCGCGCCGTACCCGCGCCCGGTGCGGCGGCCCGGCCGCGCAGCTTTTTTGACAAGATGAACGATTGGGCCCGCGACGAAGGCGCTCCCGGCATGGGCTGGATCAGTTTTGCCGACGGCGGCGGCCGTGGTCCCATCGCCAACCGTCTGGACGAGGGGCGCCTGGCAAAGCTGAAGGTCTTGACGGGCTGCGGCGATGGCGATGGCCTGTTCTTTGCCGCCGGCAAGGAGGCGGAGGCCGCTGCCCTGGCCGGCAAGGCGCGTCTGAAGGTGGGCCGGGATCTTGATTTGGTGGAGGCCGATGCCTTTCGTTTCTGTTGGATCGTCGATTATCCCCTGTATGAATGGAGCGAGACCGAGCAGAAGATTGACTTTTCCCACAATCCGTTCTCCATGCCCCAGGGCGGTTTGGAAGCCTTGGACAATGGCGACCCCCTGGAAGTCCTGGGCTATCAGTACGACATCGTCTGCAATGGCGATGAGCTGGCCTCGGGCGCCATTCGGAACCATTTGCCGGAGATCATGTACCGCGCCTTCGAGATCGCCGGCTATGACGGAAATGAGGTGGAGAACCGTTTCGGCGGCATGCTCAGCGCGTTGAAATGTGGCGCGCCGCCCCATGGCGGCATCGCGCCGGGTATCGACCGCATGGTGATGTTATTGGCGCACGAACCCAACATCCGCGAAGTCATCATGTTTCCGATGAATCAGCAGGCCCAGGACCTGATGATGGGCGCGCCGGCCACGGCCGATGCGAAACATTTACGGGAATTGCATATCCGCACGGTGGTGCCCGAACCCCCCAAACAGCCGGCCCCGGAGCGCGACGACGACTAGCCCGGATACGTCATGAAGGCCCATCGGGATCTTGATTTGAGTTATTATGACGGGTTTTCAGTATTTCGTTTGGTCCGGTCTGGATTTTCCTTGCCCTTCCCCTTTGCTTTTGTCGCCGCCGCTGTATTTCGGGTGA
>JAKZRK010000218.1:0-8676 GCA_047518225.1 Alphaproteobacteria bacterium
AATACCCTGATGGCGGCCTGGCCATCTTTCATGGACCAAGGTGCCTGGCCAAATACGATGCGAATGGAAAGCCAACGGGAGAGCACAACACAATCGCTGCGTAAGGCGTTTCGACGCGGCAAAAGGACGCTCTGTGGATAAGGGGACAGCCCGGCTACGCCGACCTGACCACTTCCCCACAGAGCCAACAACCAAAACCGAAGCGGTCAAACTATATGGTACATAAAGCGGTCGATTCAGTTTGTTATCGACAGCAGACCAGGTAAACCTTTTGGTCATAACGATTTATTGATCGACCAAAGGGCGCATTCCGCGACACATTCAATCGAATCGATGGCCTATATGGCGTTAATTCACCAATTGTTCCGATGCGATGGCGTACAAGGGTTCGGATCCGGCGGTGATGCTGGGCAACAGGGCCGGGGCCTGAGGCAATAATTGTTCGCCATAAAAACAGGCGGTGGCCACCCGGGCGGCAAGAAATGGCGCATCGGCGCCTGCTTCGCCCGCCTGGGCGGCGGCGGCCAAACCGCCCTTGGCAATCAGATAACCGCCGACGGTCAGGCCGAACATTCGCAAATAGGGCGTGGCGCCGGCGGCGGCGGCGTTGACGTCCGCCGCCATCGCCTCCCCCAACCAACGCGTGGCCGCGTTCAAGCTATCGAGGGCGGCGCCCAGATTTGCGCGGGTCTTGGCAAAGGTCTCGCCGCCGTTCGCCAAGGCGGCGTCTAGGCCGCGCATCTCGCCCAGATAACGGCGCACGACCTCGCCCCCCTCCATGTTTAGCTTACGCATTACCAGGTCCAGGGCCTGGATACCGTTGGTGCCTTCGTAAATCGGGGCGATGCGGGCGTCGCGGTAATATTGCGCCGCACCCGTTTCTTCAATGAAGCCCATGCCGCCATGGATTTGCACCCCCAGGGAAGCGATCTCGCAACCCAGATCCGTGCACCAGGCCTTGGACAAGGGCGTCAGCAATTCCGCCATCTGGCCGTACCAGGCACGCTGTTCCCTGTCCCCATGGTGGCGGGACAGGTCCAGCGCCTGGCCGTTGACGTAGCACAATGCCCGCATGGCATCGATCTGGGCCTTCATGGTCATCAGCATGCGGCGCACGTCGGCATGATCCACAATGGCGGATGGCCCCGGTTCCGTGGCGCCGATGGCCTTGCCCTGACGCCGTTCCAAGGCATAGGCCACGGCATGTTGATAGGCCCCTTCGGCAATGGCCAGGCCTTCGACCCCAACGCTCAAGCGCGCGGTATTCATCATGGTGAACATGCAGCGCATGCCCTTGTTTTCTTCGCCAAGAAGGTACCCGACCGCGCCTTCATTATCACCAAAGCTCATGACCGCCGTGGGCGAGGCATGGATGCCCAGTTTTTCTTCCAGGTTGATGCAGCGCAGATCATTGCGCTGGCCCAGGCTGCCGTCGGGATTGACCAGAAATTTCGGCACCACGAACAGCGAGATGCCTTGGGTGCCCTCGGGACTGCCCGGGGTGCGGGCCAACACCAGATGAACGATATTTTCGGCGAAATCGTGTTCGCCATAGGTGATGAAGATTTTTTGCCCCTTGATGCGCCAAGTCCCGTCCCCGGCCGGTTCGGCCCGGCTGCGCAGGGCGCCTACGTCAGAGCCTGCCTGAGGCTCGGTCAAATTCATCGTGCCGGTCCAATGTCCCGAGACCAGTTGCTCCAGATAGGTTTGCTTCAATTCCTCGCTGCCATGGGCGCCCACCGCTTCGATGGCCCCTTGGGTCAGCATGGCGCATAGGGCAAAGCCCATGTTGGCGCCGTTCCATAACTCGGCACAGGCATTGCCGATCACAAGGGGCAGGCCCATGCCGCCATATTGCGGATCGAACTGAATGCCGTTCCAGCCGCCATCGCGAAATGCCGCATAGGCGTCGCGGAAGCCATCCGGCGTGGTCACCACGCCGTTGGCCAGTGTTGCCCCTTGCGCATCCCCTTGTCGGTTCAAGGGGGCCAGGATGCCCGCCGCCAGGCGCCCGGCCTCTTCCAGCACCGCATTGATGGTATCGCCATCGCTATCGGCGAAGTCCGGCAGGGTCAGCAATTCCTCCAGATCGCAAATCTGACTCAGGGTAAAGCGGATATCCTTGAGAGGAGCTTGGTATGTACTCATGATGGCGAGACCCATTCAGCGGCTGGAATTTATCCTGTCCATTCGGTAATATGCTATCTCGCCCATGAAAGGCAACGCCAAGTTCGCCCTGGCCGATCGCCCGGATTAGAACGGTTCCGGGCTATTGTGACCCATTTGACCGCTCACCAAGGCCCCGTGGGTAGGCGCGGTTCGCAGGTCGATGTGGTACATCATCCAAGAACCGTAACGCCGCCACGGAGCCTTGGTGAACGGCCTTCGGTGGCGCCCCTAAGCCATTCGGATGCGTTGCGCCACTTGCCCGATATACCATATCGCCCAGGCATCTTCGGGCGGCGCGCCTACCCGAATGGCTTATGGAAGCCATCAAATGGGTCAGAATAGCCCGGAACCGCTCTAGAAAGCGCATATGAACGATCAGACCAAAACCCTCGGCGGCGCGTTAATCGCCTATGATGGGAGCCCCGCCGGGACCCGATTCCCGGTCTTTTCCAGCCATGTCGATCAGGCCCGGCAGGCGCATTGCCATCGGACCACCGATGTGACGGGCGAGGATTTCGCCGATCTGGCGGATGTTTCGCTCTTCGCCCAGGATGTTTCCCGCGCCGTTACCAAGGCCGGCCTGCCAAACGATGGCCGTGTTCTGGTCCGCCATCGCCTGTTTCAAACCGGCCATGTCCGCCTGGACGAAGCGTTATCGGTGGAGGGTGAGATCGGGCCCTACGGCGAGGGGCCGCGGGGCCGTTATTTGAACTGCCGCACCGCCTTCCGCCGGGCCAACCGCACCGTGCCCCTGCGTATGGCCACGGAACATCTGTTACCCTATGGCGAGGTGCCGGTGCCACGGACAAAAACCGCCGTCGAACGCGAAGACCCGCGCCTCGGCATGCAGCCCGTGGGCAACCTGAACTTGAACCCGGAAAAAGTCATGGCCTATGCCAAAGAGGTGGGCAACAGGATTCATTCCGATCCCGAATTTGCCCAAGCCCGTGGTTATCGCGCGCCGCTGGCCCAGGGTCTGATGCAGTTGACGGCCCTGCACGGCGCCATCGTCATGCGCGCCATGCCCTGGGAGATGGACCTGGAAACCCGTTTTCTGCGGCCCGTGTTCTGGGATTGCCAATTGACCCTGTACAGCGATCCCTTGGGCCGGCTGTACCGTTGCGTCGATCAGGACGGTAAACTGACGGCCGAGGCGAAACTGCATCATCTGACCACGCGGGATATGGAACCATGAACCAACAGGCGGCCGAAATCGCGGACCAACGTGTGGTCGGCATGGCGCTACGGGACTGCTCCACGATGGTCACGGCCGAGCGGCAGGCCCGCTATCACGCGGCGGCGGAGGTGCCCCGGGATCTTTTCGGCGATGTCGTCGATCTTTCGATCCTGGCCAACGACACCATCCTCGCCACCTCTTATTTGAAGACCCAGGCCGAGGACGGCCTGCACGCGGGCCAACGCATGTGGCAACGCGAACCGGTGCATCTGGACGAGCCTTTGACCTTGAAAGGCCGGATCGGCTCCATCCGCGCCACGGCCAAGGGCAATATTGTCGTCTACGCCTTTGATTTTCAGCGGCCGAACGGCAGCATTCCCATTACCGGAGAGTTGATCTCGTTCCAGGTGGACCCCGCCGCCATGCGCAATTCGGGCGCGGGCAAGCCGGTCGCAGCCGATACCACGGGTTTCGGCAAGGTTGGTCACAAGGCGCTGCGGCCCGATTTGGTGGGCGAATACAGCTTCGAGTTTCCCGGCTACCTTGTGCATTTCGACCCGAAAGCGGCTGCGGCCGTGGGCCTGCCGGCGCCCGTGGCCCAGGGCCTGATGTCCCTGACCTGGATGATGGAGGCGGTGGCCGTCGATGGGGTGCCCGAAACGATCAATATCGCGGCGGATTTCCGCAGCCCGATCTTCTGGGAAGACAATGTCGATATTTTCAGCTGCGGGGGCGCCGAGTTGCTGGTGGCCAAGACGGACGGGTCGATCTGTTCCCTGGGCCGGATCACGGATTTGGTGCGTTAGTATATGGCGTCCGTGGGCCGGGCCGATCGGCCGGCAGATTTAGCCAGGGCGGCTGAATTGCTGCGGGCGGGCCAACTGGTCGCCTTTCCAACGGAAACGGTTTACGGCCTGGGCGCGGATGCCACTAATGGGGTGGCGGTGGCGGCCATCTTCGCGGCCAAGCGGCGCCCGGCCTTCAATCCCCTGATCTCGCATTTGGCCGACGCCGGGTCGGTCGAGGAATTCGCCTTTTGGAACGATGCCGCCCGCGCTTTGGCGCAGGCTTTTTGGCCCGGCGCCCTGACCCTGGTACTGCCCCGCCGCGAGGATTGCGCCATCGCCCAAATTGCCTCCGCCGGCCTGAACAGCGTTGCCTTGCGGGTGCCCAGCCAGCCCGACGCCCATGCCCTGTTGGCGGCGGCCGGCCGTCCCATCGCCGCCCCCTCCGCCAACCTTTCCGGCCGTATCAGCCCCACCACGGCGGCGCATGTGGCAATGGAGCTGGGCGACCGCGTGGCCTTGATCTTGGATGGCGGGCCATGCGCCATTGGCCTGGAGAGTACCGTCGTCGGCTTTCACCGGGAGCAACCGGTGTTGTTGCGGCCAGGCGGCATAGCGGTGGAGCAATTGCAGGCAGTGGTCGGCGCGATGGGGGTGGGGGCCGCGGCACCGGCGGCACCCAGCGCGCCGGGTCAATTGGCCAGCCACTACGCCCCGGACAAACCCCTGCGTCTGAATGCCGGGGAAGCGGCTCCGGGGGAGGTATATTTGGGCTTCGGCCCGGGCTGCGCCGGTGACCACAACCTCAGCCCAAGCGGCGATCTGATCGAAGCGGCGGCCGGGCTGTTCGCCATGCTGCGGCGGCTGGACCTTGGCCCCGGCGAGGCCATTGCCGTGGCGCCAATTCCCGGGCATGGCCTGGGCCAGGCCATCAATGACCGTTTGCGGCGGGCCGCGGCGCCACGGCTCTGATCTTGTTGCCTGGCTGTAAACGGGTTACATCATCGTTATGCAAGCGAACGACGAATATGCGAAGGCCCGGCCAAACGCCGTTGCGGCGGAGGTGTTGGAGCGGATAAAGGCGGCCGTGGGGCAGAGGGGTTACACCACGGATCCGGCTGAAATAGCGCCCCATTGCCAATCCTGGCGCGATAACTGGCACGGCTGGGTGCCCATGGTGGTGAAGCCGGCGAATGTGGACGAAGTCGCCGCCGTGGTCGCCATATGCGCGGCAAGCGGCACCCCCATCGTACCCCAAGGCGGCAATACGGGTTTGACGGGCGGCGGTCAGCCGCACGCCGGCGGTACCGAAATCATCATCTCCACCTCGCGCATGAACAAGGTTCGCGAGATCGACACTCTGAATAACACCATGACGGTGGAGGCCGGTTGTATCCTGGCCGATCTGCAAGTGGCGGCGGCGGATGCGGACCGCCTCTTTCCTTTATCCCTGGCGGCGGAGGGCTCCTGTCAGATCGGCGGCAATCTTTCCACCAATGCTGGCGGCACCCAGGTGCTGCGCTATGGCAACGCCCGTAATCTGGTGCTCGGTCTGGAAGTGGTTTTGCCCGACGGGCGGATCTGGCATGGCCTGCGCGGTCTGCGCAAGGATAATACGGGCTATGACCTGAAACAGCTTTTCGTCGGTGCGGAAGGCACCCTGGGCATGATCACGGCGGCGGTGGTGAAGCTGTTTCCCAAGCCGAGCGAGGTGCAGACGGCGCTGGTCGCGGTACCCGACCCCAGGGCGGCATTGACCCTGTTGAGCCGCGCCACCGAAAGCATCGGCGAACAGGTCACGGCGTTCGAGTTGATCCAACGCCGGGCCATCGATTTCGTCCTGCATCACATTCCCGATGTGACCGACCCCATGGACCAGGCCCATCCCTGGTATGTGCTGATGGAAGTTTCCGGCCAGGGCGCGCCGGACAGCCTGCGCGGCCAGGTCGAGGAGATTTTGAGCACGGGCCTGGAAGGCGGGGAGGTGCTGGACGCGGTGTTGGCCGCCAATCAGGCACAGGGACAGGCGCTGTGGAGAATTCGAGAGTCGATCCCCGAGGCGCAAAATCATCAGGGCCAATCGGTAAAGCATGACGTTTCCGTGCCCCTGTCGCGGATCGCGGAATTTATCGAACGGGCGGATCTGGCGCTGGAGGCGGCCTATCCCGGCGTTCGCTGCGTTGCATTTGGCCATATTGGCGACGGCAATATTCACTACAATCCGGCCCAGCCCCTGGCTGCCGACGGGGCCGCTTTTGCGGCCGAGTATGGCGCCATCAACCGCATCGTGCATGATTTGATTTCAGATCTGAATGGCTCCATCAGCGCTGAACACGGCCTGGGCCGCCTGCGCCGCGAGGAGGTTAGGCGCTATAAATCAAGCGTCGAAATGGACCTGATGCGGACCGTGAAAAAGGCTCTGGATCCCCATAACATCATGAACCCCGGCAAGGTGGTCTGACTTGGGCCAAGCGGTTCCTCCGCCGCCTGGGCGAAGCCGTTGGGGTGTTGTCGCCATCGCCATCGCGGCCGGTATCGTTGTCGCCGTCCAGGTTGGCAAAGTGCCGCCGTTGATCACTCTTTTGCAGGCGGAAATGGGGCTGTCGCTGCTGGCCGCCGGCTGGTTGGTTTCGTTGTTTAACCTGACCGGCGCCCTGTTCGGCGTGATGGGCGGCGCCATGGCCGACAAGATGGGCGCCCGGCGGGTGTTGATGGCGGGTCTTGGCGGCATGGCATTGGCCGGGCTGGGCGGGGCCATGGCGCCTGATCCGGCCTGGTTGTTGTCCTTTCGGGTGGTTGAAAGCGTTGCCCTCCTATCCTGCGTGGTCACCGCGCCGCGCCTGATCGCGGCGGCCACCACCCCGCGCCAACGCAGTCTGGCCATGGGCGCCTGGGGCAGCTACATGCCGATCGGGATGGCGCTGGCGCTGCTGGGCGCGCCGCCGACCGCGGCCCGTTTCGGCTGGCAAGGTGTCTGGCTGGCCGCCGCCGGGCTGGCCGTGATCTGCCTCGTGGCCGTTGCCTGGGTCACCGCGCCGAAACGTTGGGCACAGGCGCCCAGGGCCGGCGACGGGTTGCCCTGGCGCACCCTGGGCCAGGCGGCCTGGCGTCCGGGACCCATGGTGATGAGCCTTTGTTTCCTACTGTACGCGGTGCAGTTTTTTGCCGTCGCCTCCTGGCTGCCGACCTATTTGATCGAGGTCTTGGCATATACGCCGGGTCAGGCCGGCGTGGCGACCGCGCTGGTGGTGGGCGGCAATGGGTTGGGTAATTTGGCCGGGGCGTTGCTGCTACATCGCGGGGTCCGCCGCTGGCGGTTGGTATTGCTGGCCTTTGTCATGATGCTGATAGCCGCCGCCGGAATTTTTGCCACGGCCATGCCGGTCGTCTGGAAACTGCCCCTGGCCTTTGCCTTCAATTTCTTTGGCGGGTTGTTGCCGGCCGCCATTCTGGCCGGGACAGCCGTCCACGCGCCCCGTCCGGCCATGATCGGGACCATCAACGGCGTGGTCGTTCAGGGGGCCAACATCGGCAGCTTGCTCGGACCGCCGGCCATGGCGGTCATGATCGCCGGTTTCGGCGGTTGGGCCGGAACTTATTGGCTGATGGCGGTTTGCAGCATTCTAGGCGTGGGGCTGGCGATCTGGCTTGGCGCCATCGAGAGGCGCCTGGGGCTCACATAGCTCAAAACAGGCGGCCCTGGACGGGCGTTTCAGGGGCGGGTTGCAGGCAGCCGGCATCGTCGTTGCGCGGACTGTTGACCCGGTTTGACACGGGGCGGGCCTGCATTCGGGGCGCCTGCTCGGGCGCGAATAACCCGGGCGGCGGTGTCTGCGTTGGGTCCAGCCAGGCGGCGTGGTCATTTTCCCGCAGGATTACCGGCATGCGGTGATGGATCGGACGCAACGCTTGCGCCGCCGCCATGGTCAGAATGGTGAAACTGACGATGTCCCCAGCCTGGCCATCCGACCAGGTTTCCCACAGACCCGCGAAAACAAAGGGCGCGCCATCGATCCGGCTGATCCAGTAGGGCTGTTTGCCGCCCTCGATTTTTTGCCATTCATAGAAACCGTCGCTGGGCACAAGACAGCGGCGCTGGCGGTAGGCGGCGCGAAAGGTGGGCTTTTCCGCCGCCGTTTCGCTGCGCGCATTGATCTGGCCCGCGCCGCCGGTGCCTCCGCTCCCCGGTCCCTGGCTCCAACCAGGGATCAAGCCCCAGGTCATGCCAACCAATTCCTGGCCCCCGCCATCGGCGCTCCGGCGCACGATCGGCGCCACCTGGCTGGGCGCAATATTAAAGCGTGGCTGTGCCCAGGCCGCCGTTACCCCTGCCGGCAAGTCAAACAACAGGTGCATGGCTTCTTCGGGCGAGGTTAAGCTATAGCGGCCACACATTTTCACATCTTAACAGCCCGTTGACGAAGTTGGCACTGGACACAAGCGGCCTGGTCTGATTCTTTGACGTTCTGATTTGGCCGGGGGATTCGCTGATGACGATGGGACAGCAGAAGGATCGTCAGGGGGACTTGATGGTAGGCTGGGCGG
>JAKZRK010000219.1:0-20380 GCA_047518225.1 Alphaproteobacteria bacterium
TGGACGAGCCAAGCTCGCCCGCATTTACCACAGGCCCATCAACAGCAACTTTCTTCTCAAAATTATCGGTCATGTTCCGGTCCTCCTTGGACACTTCGATTAAGCCAATTCTGTGTCCAAGGAAATCGGGTCCGACTCAATGTTTACTGGTTCCGCCGGGATCACCCAACTCGGGGCTGTGGACAACCTATATGGCAATAGGGAATTATCCTTTGGACTTGGCACGATCGTGACCTATGGGGCGCCCTACGATTTAACCGATGGGACATGGACCACTTCGTTAAATGGGACGCATCTCTATAGCAGCTACAATGCGCCCGATGCGTCCATCGATGCGTTTACGAAACGCAACGATCACGAAGTTCACGTCTCCTTGTTGACCAGCGCGCCCATCAACAAGGCCTGGTCCGTGACATCGACCCTGGCGCGTACCATGGTGGATTCAAATTTTCTGAATTACAGCTACAACAACTGGGCCGCCTCGATCGGCGCTTCCATACGGTTTTAGGCTGGCGACCCGGCAGGCAGGAAACAGGGAGCGCGACGATGGCGCTGGAAATGCGGGGTGAGTGCGAACAGTGCCAGGCAGCGTTGCCGGCGGATAGCACGCAAGCGCTGATCTGTTCCTATGAATGCACTTTCTGCCGCCCCTGCTGTGACGCCATGCAGGGAATTTGCCCGAATTGCGGCGGCCAGCTTCTGCCCCGGCCCACCAGGATCAAATCAGATTGAATTCCGATACCTGGCCGAATTCGCGCTAGCTGCCAAATTTGACGGCCTGCCAATATTTGTTGTTCAAGGCGCCAACCATGCTGTCGTGCTCGCTTTCAAGGCAGCGGCGCAAACTGGGCCGCCGCGCCGTCGTCACGGCGTTTCGGCATTCATCATAGATCGCGCGCAGACGTTGGCCGGTGCCGGCGGGCGTATCGGCGAAGTCATCAGGTCGAATGGACTTGGCCCACAGCGCTTGCCGCTGTTGTTCGCTTACCCGACCGCCAGGCGGCAGCGCATTGATCAAGCGGTTGGCCAGGCGTGCCACGGGCATCCATCGTTGTTCCCGATCCACATAATCGCCGCCAAGGGCGCGCAACCGACCCGCGGCGGCCGTGATTTCATCCGGTTGCAGAGGCGTTTTGTCGCCGCCGACCGCGACAGGCACAAGAGTGGCGTTGCGTGCCACTCTGACCTGCACCTCTCGCAGGCCCAGGCGGAACATTTCCCGCGCCGACATGCCGACACGCACGGCGACATGGCTGCGTTCGGCCTTGATCCGCAGGTCGTGTCCAGGGTCCAGCCTAATCGTACGGCCGTCCTTCGTGGTCGCGATGGCCACCAGCGAGGTGTTGTCGTGGAGCCGATAGACGGTGCCCCGTAGCGGCGAAGACCGTAGTGGCTGCAAACAAAAGGCGGTGAGCTCGGCAAAACATTCGCCGCGCTGGCATTGCAGCGGCACGGCGCTGTTATTGGCCACCAGGCCCATCATTTGCGGCGCCCCAAGGGCGGGTGACAGCGCCGCGACGGCGACGCCCAGGGACGTCAGAGTGGCGAAAAGCATGGCGCGCATCAGTGGTACCTCCAGCGAATACTCTATTATTTAGAGTCGGTAACGCGGTTTAAGTGATTGGTTCAATTGCTCTACTTTAAAGAATCCGGGCAAAATTATTGTAAATCCGCAACGGATAACCGTCAATTTATGCCCTAATTGGGTCCGGATGTCTTGTCATAATCCAGCCTCACATGGCGTTGGCTGATGGTCGATCCGACCGCACCCGCGGGCGGCGCCGGCAGGGGCAGGGCGATGGGCCGGCGGCGGCGGCGCGGCGGGCTGGCCGATACCGCATAAATCTGCTTGTCTGCTTCCATCAACAAGACACCCGCGAAGGCGTGGCCCCAACGGTGCCCCAGTTTTTCCCATGCCCCCGCCGTGCGCAGCAGCATCCGCGACGCCATGGGCGGCATGTATAGGGCCGAGGCGCGCCCGCCAGGCTGAAACAGGTTATCGCGCAACAGGCGCGATAGCTGACCGGGGCTGTAGGGATGGCCTTGCCCAAAGGGGGTGCGTTCCATGCGGGCCCAGATGCCGCGCCGGTTCGGCACGACCACCAGCAAGCGTCCGCCCGAGGCCAGGACCCGCCAGACCTCGCGCAACAAAGGGGCCACCTGTTCAGCATTCTCCAGCGCGTGAATTAATAATACCCGGGCGACGCTGGCATCGGGCAGGGGCAATTCCATCTCATCCACCAGGGCCACCCGATTGCGGTCCCTGATGGGCCAGCGGTGAACCCCTTGTTGGGCTGGCATGAAGGTTAAGACCCGCGTTGCCTCATTCTGAAACTGCTGCAAATAGGGGGAGGGGTAACCCATCGCCAACAAATCCAAGCCGCTGACGTCAGGCCAGACCTGGCGGATGCGATGGCGCAGCAACTTGCGGGCCACCTTGCCCAGGCGGCTGCTATAGAATTCGCGCAGATCAATGACGTCAGGTCGCATGCTTCGTCACTCTAGCCGGGCCAGGGTGAACCCTTCAAGACTTTGCGGCAGTGCTGTTGTGCGCTAACCGCGGACATTCAACTCATCGAACAGGGAATCGATAATACGGTCATGGATTTGGACGTTGTATTTCCGCCGCAAGGCGGCGCGGTACTGGGCCAGAATGTCTTCCGCTATGGAGGAACGGACGAATTCATCCATCTGTTTCAGCTTTGCCGGTTCCACGTTGGCGCCGGGGCTGGCGATGCTGACCAGGCGCACCACGGAATGGCTGTCGGTGCGCGGTGCCGTGCCCTCGGCGATTTCGCCGACGCGCAACTGAAACAGCTTTTTCACCAATGCCGCACTCAACCTGTCATCGCTCCCAGCCTGTTGGCGGGACATGGGTTTCAGCGCGGCAACGGTGCTGCGGCCGGTCTTGGCCAGGGCTGAAAGTGGTTTGCCCCGGCGCGCTTCGGCCGCCAATTTGACCGCCTGCGCCGCGCCCGCCTTGGCCCGGCGTTCCGCTATAACAGCCTTGCGCACGCCGTCGCGGACCCGCGCGATGGGTTTCAGGGCGGCTTCGAATATTTTGTCAACCTGGACCAGAAAATAGCTGCCGTCGGCGGACTCCTTCAACTGGCCCTCATCGCCCGGTTCGACGGTAAAAGCCTCCGTGACGAATTCCGGCGCCTTGGGCAGACCCGCCGCCGGCTGGCCTTCGCGGCCCCGGCCCCGGCTGTCGACCGCGGCGATCACGCCCTGTTGCAGGTTCAAGGCCGCCGCCACCTCTCTGATGGAAGCCCCGCCCGCCAACTGATCTTCCACCTTGTTCGCCAATTCGAACATCGCTTCGGCGGCTTTTTCCATTTTCACATCGCGGATCAATTGGCTGCGCACTTCCGCAAGGGATTTGCCGCCACCCTCGACGATTTTCAGCACCCGGAAAACATGCCAGCCCAGGCCGGTTTCCATCGGCTCGCTGATCTGGCCCTCGGCCAGGGCGAAGACACCGTCGGCGGCTTCCTCGGGCAAATCGCCCTTCCGCATCTGCCCCAGATTAACCGCTTCCTTGTCCAAATCCGCCAGTTCCCTGGCGACGGCATAGAAATCGCCACCGTCCTTCAGGCGCCCGGCGATGGTCTTCGCGACGGCTTCGTCGGCGGCGACGATCTGTTCAACCTCGCGGCTGGGCAGCGTGGTGAATTCCGCCAGACGGGCTTCATAAGCCTCCCGGATCTCCGCCTCGCTGGCAAGGATTTCTTCAAGCAGATGTTCGGGCCGGATCGTCAGATAGGCCAGGGCGCGGTATTCGGGCGCCATGAACTGATCCTTGTGGGCCTCGTGATAGGCGGTCAAATCGGCTTCCGTAGGGGCCGCGATGTCCGCCACTTTGTCATAGGGCAGGTTCAAGACTTCGAAGACGCGGGTTTCCTGCTGGTATCTGTAGAAGGCCTTGACCACGGGCGCCGGCGCACGGGCACCGCCCAGGACAGAACTGAACAATTGATCCCGCGACAAATCCCGGCGCGAGGCCGCGATATAGCTTTGTTCGTTGAAGCCGTTTTCCGACAGGCGCCGTTCAAACAATAGTTTGTCAAAGCGCCCGAAACTGTTTTTGAAAGCCGATGATTGCCGGATCCAGGCCGCGATATCGGCATCCGACATGGTCAGCTCCAACGCCGCCACCTCCTGGTCATAGAGGGCCCGGGTGATGGATTGCTGCAGCACCTGATCCACCATGCCCAACTGGCGGGCCTGTGCGGAATCGAAAGTGGGGCCAAGGCTCGCCTGCATGCGGCGGACCTGACGGTTGAACTCGTCGAGGAATTCATAGCCCGTGATCGTGGTATTACCAACCTCGACCACGGCGGCGTCGGGCTTCAGGCGGAATATATCGCCAATGCCCCAGGCCGCGAAGCTGAGCACCAGAAGGCCCAGAAATATCTTAACGATCCAAGAGCCGGAACTTTCCCGTAAGGCGTTCAGCATGCTTTTTACCGGTCCAAATTGTCTGTCCAAAACCTGACCGCCCTGGCTGGCCCGGACAGGCCGGGTCAAGCGGCGCGGCATCATAGAAACCGTAGGGCACGGGGGCAAGTAACGATGCATCACGAATTGCCGCGGGCCAGGCCGGCATGGCGCGGCATCAAGGCATCTGCTACACCTTGGCCGCATTCATCCCGGGAAAGGAAGCAACGACATGGCCGCTAAGGTTCGCCCCCTGATTGCTGGAAACTGGAAGATGAACGGGGTAAAAGCGGCCGCCCTGCGCGAGGTGAAAAAGCTGGCGACGCGCATGGCCAGGCAAGGCCGGCCCGGCTGCGATGTTCTGCTGTGCCCGCCTAGCACCCTGCTGGCGCCGTTGCGCGCGGCGGTCAAAGGCAGCCGCATTGCCTTGGGCGGACAGGATTGCCATGCCGCGGCCGGTGGCGCCCATACGGGTGATATATCGGCCGGGATGTTGGCGGACGCGGGCTGCGGCTATGTCATCGTCGGCCATTCCGAACGCCGGGCCGATCATGGCGAAAGCAGTGGGCAGGTCCGGGCCAAGGCCGAAGCTGTCCATCGGGCCGGTTTGCGCGCCATCATCTGTTTGGGTGAGACGGGGGGGGAACGCAAACGGGGCCAAACCCTGGCGGTCATCGGCAAGCAATTGACCGACTCCCTGACCAAGGGTTGCACGGCCGGGAACACCGTCGTGGCGTACGAACCGGTCTGGGCCATCGGTACCGGCCTGACCCCCACGGCGGAAGATGTGGCCCAGGTTCACGCCTTTCTCAGGTCCCGCTTGCGGCGCCGTTTTCGCGACCACGGCGCGGGCATGCGTCTGTTGTACGGCGGTTCGGTCAAGACATCGAACGCCGCTGAATTGATGGCGGTGGAAAATGTGAACGGCGCCCTGGTAGGCGGCGCTTCCTTGACCGCCGGCGACTTCTGGCCCATCGTCGAGACCTGCTTATGAACCGGCGTTTTGGGGGGTGGTGTGATGAGTGAAGGCCACGGTCATAGCCATTTGAGCGACACGGAATTGCGGGTGCGCAGCCTGGAATCCCTGTTGGTGGACAAGGGCATTGTCGACCCCGCGGCGCTGGATATCCTGGTCCAGACCTACGAGGAAAAGATCGGGCCGCAAAACGGCGCCCGCGTCGTGGCCCGGGCCTGGGCCGAGCCGGATTACAAGGAGTGGCTGCTGCGGGACGCCTCGGCCGCCATTGCCGAGATGGGCTATCACGGCCGTCAGGGCGAACATATGAACGTGGTGGAGAATACGCCGCAGGTTCATAACCTGGTCGTCTGTACCTTATGTTCCTGTTACCCCTGGCCGGTCCTGGGCCTGCCGCCGACCTGGTATAAATCCGCGCCGTATCGATCCCGCGCGGTCATTGATCCCCGTGGCGTGCTGCGCGAATTCGGCACCGAGATATCGGACGACGTGGCCGTGCGGGTCTGGGACAGCACGGCGGAACTGCGCTATCTGGTGCTGCCTGAACCGCCCCCGGGCTGTGAGGGGATGAGCCAGAAAGAGCTGGCCGCCCTGGTCACCCGAAATTCCATGATCGGTGTCGAAAAGGTTTCGGCACCATGAATGGCGCACATGATCTGGGCGGCATGCACGGCCTTGGCCCCATCGACGCGGAAGTCGACGAGCCGGTCTTTCATCACGATTGGGAACGGCGCATACTGGCCCTGAGCCTGGCCTCGGGCGCCATGGTTAAATGGAACATCGATATGGGCCGCCATGCCCGGGAAAACCAACCACCGGCGCAATATTTGGCCAACAGCTATTACCAGACCTGGTTGGTGGGCCTGGAAAAGCTGCTGCTGCAAGCCGGCCTGATCAGCGCCGAAGAGTTGGCCGAGGGGCGTTCGGCCAAGGCGTTGACCGACGATCTGGCCCGGCGGGTCTTAAAGGCGGACCAAGTCGGCGAGGTATTGAGCCGGGGCGACCAGTTCCGCATGGACGACGATATCGCGGCTAAGTTTGCCATCGATGACAATGTGCGGGTTCTGAACAATCACCCTACCCATCACACCCGCGCGCCGCGCTATGTGCGGGGCAAATGCGGTGTCGTGACACATGACCATGGAGTTTTCGTCTTTGCCGACGCCAATGCCCAGGGCAACAAAATTCCGCAACATATCTACAGCGTCCGTTTCACCGCGCAAGAGCTGTGGGGGCCAAACGCCGCCCCGAACGATTGCGTCCACGTGGATCTGTGGGATGGCCACCTGGAGGCGGCGGGCTAGAAGTTTCATCCGCATGTGACGAGTTGTATTGAGTTTGAAGCGCTCCGGCTGTTGACACCGGAATTTGTACGGGTGTTCGCGTGGTCTGAGGCCCTTTAGGGTCTTCAGGCTATTGGCCCCGATTGTAGGCCACGCGGACGCCGTCCGACGGGTCTCTACGGCGCACGTTGGTACAATATAGTTCCCACCCTGAACGGGATGGTTGGCAGCCCGCCGACGATGGTGTAAAAGCCCCCTCGTTATACGGGCCAGCGTGCTTATATATGGCGGTGGCGATGTGAGGCCTATGGTGCGGCGCCCACCGGCGCCCCCGGAGAGCCATCCAGCGGGTACAGGCTATGCAAGAAATTTTATTGGTTGTTCACTTGATGTTGGCGATCGCCATTGTCATCACCGTGCTGTTGCAGCGCAGCGAAGGCGGCGCGTTGGGCATGGGTGGCGGCGGTGGCGGCGGCGGTGGCGGCGGTCTGATGACCGGGCGCGAGGCGGCCAATCTGCTGACCCGTTCCACGGCCGTTTTGGGGGCGATGTTTTTTGCGACTTCGCTGACCCTGACCATAATTGCCGGCCAAACAGGTGAACGAAAATCAATCCTGGAACAATCGGAACCGGCCGGTTCGACGAATCAAGCCACCGTTCCGGCGGGGCCGACCGTTCCCACCGACAAATAGTTGCGCCCACAGGTCAGGAAAAGCGGTAAAAACGCGATTTCCGACAACTAAGGCTTTGGTCTCGGCGCGGGCTGGGTTAAAAAGTAATTCCATGACGCGGTACATTTTCATAACCGGCGGCGTGGTTTCCTCGTTAGGCAAGGGATTGGCATCGGCGGCCCTCGGCGCTTTGTTGCAGGCGCGTGGCTATTCCGTGCGATTGCGCAAGCTCGACCCCTATCTGAACGTGGATCCGGGAACCATGAGCCCCACCCAGCACGGCGAGGTTTATGTCACCGATGACGGTGCCGAGACGGATTTGGACCTGGGCCATTACGAACGCTTCACGGGTGTTGCCTCGCGTCAGACCGACAACATCACCACCGGCCGGATCTATCAGCAAATCATCGCAAGGGAACGCCGTGGCGACTATTTGGGCCGCACTGTGCAGGTTATCCCCCACGTAACCAACGCCATCAAGGAATTCGTCCTGAACGAGACCGGGGACACGGATTTCATCTTGTGCGAGATCGGCGGCACGGTCGGCGATATTGAAAGCCTGCCGTTCCTGGAAGCGATCCGCCAACTTGGCAACGATCTGCCGCGCGGTCAGACCGCCTATATTCACGCGACCTTGGTGCCGTTCATTAAGGCGGCCGGGGAATTGAAGACCAAGCCGACCCAGCATTCGGTTAAAGAGCTACGCTCCATCGGTATCCAGCCGGATATTCTGCTGTGCCGCAGCGAGCGGGAAATTCCAGTCCACGAGCAGCGCAAGATCGCGCTGTTCTGCAATGTGCGGGAAAGCGCGGTGATCCAGGGTCTGGACTGCCGTTCGATATATGAAGTGCCGCTCGCCTACCATGAAGAGGGGTTGGACCGAGAGGTCTTGAAAGTTTTCGGTATCGAAGATCCACCTCCCGCCGACCTCAGCCGCTGGCAGGAAATCCATGAGCGGATTGAATCCCCCGAGGGCACGGTGAAAATCGCCGTGGTGGGAAAATACACCGGTTTGCAGGATGCCTACAAGTCCCTGAGCGAGGCATTGGTACACGGCGGCATGGCCAACCATATGAACGTGGAAATGCAGTGGATCGAAAGCGAGACGTTCGAGCAGGCGGACGCGGTACAGCGCCTGGAAGGCGTGGACGGTATTCTGGTCCCGGGCGGCTTTGGCGAGCGCGGTTCGAAGGGCAAGATCGCCGCCGCAACTTTTGCCCGCGACAAGGGCGTACCCTATTTCGGCATCTGTTTCGGTATGCAGATTGCGGTGATCGAGGCGGCGCGGAATTTGGCCGGACTACCCGGCGCATCGTCGACGGAATTCGGCAAATGTGATGATCCGGTGGTGGGGCTGATGACCGAATGGGCCCATGGCAATACCTTGCAGACACGCGGCATCGACGATGACAAAGGCGGCACCATGCGTCTGGGCCAATACGAATGCCTGCTGCAGGACGGCTCCAAGGTCGATGCGGTCTATGCCAACGGCGTTGGCCATAACATGGTTGGAGATGCCGGGCATGGCGCGGCGATCTTCGAACGCCACCGCCACCGCTATGAAGTCAACATCAACTACCGCGAACGATTGGAGGCGGTGGGATTGCGTTTCTCCGGCCTGTCGCCGGATGGCGAATTGCCGGAGATCGTGGAACTGGACGGCCACCCCTGGTTCATTGGCGTGCAGTTCCATCCCGAACTGAAATCAAAACCGTTCGAACCTCACCCTTTGTTCGCCTCGTTCATCGCCGCCGCCGTCGATCAGATGCGTCTGGTATAACATTATGGCGAACGTCACCATCGGCAACATCACGGTTGGTAACGATCAACCCCTAACCCTGATCGCCGGGCCCTGCGCCATGGAGGGGCGGGAGCATGCCCTGGCCATGGCGGACCGCCTGACCGGCCTGGCGGACAGCCTGGGCTTTTCGTTGATCTATAAGTCCTCGTTCGATAAGGCCAACCGCACCTCGCTAGACAGTCCCCGGGGCATTGGCATCGCCGCGGCGCTGGATATATTCGCCGAAATCAAGGAACGTTTTCACTGCCCGGTGCTGACGGATGTGCATACCGAGGCGCAATGCGCCGAGGTGGCGAAGGTGGTGGACGTCCTGCAAATCCCGGCATTTTTGTGCCGGCAGACGGATCTGCTGGTGGCCGCGGCCGCCACGGGCCGCGCGGTCAATGTCAAAAAAGGCCAGTTTCTGGCGCCCTGGGATATGGCCAACGTGGTGGCCAAATTGCTGGATAGCGGCAATGATCGGGTGCTGGTAACGGAACGGGGCGCTTCCTTTGGCTACAACACCCTGGTCAGCGATATGCGCGCCTTGCCGGTGTTGAAGGATCTGGGCCAACCGGTGGTTTTCGATGCCACCCATTCGGTGCAGCAACCGGGCGGCCAGGGCGGCACCTCGGGCGGGCAACGGGAAATGGTGCCGGTACTGGCCCGCGCCGCCGTCGCCATCGGGGTCGCGGCGGTCTTCATGGAGACCCATCAGGACCCCGACAATGCCCCCTCGGACGGCCCCAACATGGTGCCGGTGGACGAAATGGGCCCGTTGATGGAAACTTTGCTGGCCTTCGACAGCCTGGCCAAGGCTGGCTGATCGCACAGCCCGAATTGGCGCGGCGCGGACGATCAACAGGGACGAAGACATGAGTGGTATTATCGATATTGCCGGGCGCGAAATCCTCGACAGCCGGGGCAATCCAACGGTCGAGGTCGAGGTGACCTTGGAGAGTGGCGCCTTTGGCCGTGCCGCCGTGCCGTCCGGAGCATCGACCGGCGCCCACGAGGCAGTGGAGCGGCGCGACGGCGGTGCGCGTTATGGCGGCAAGGGCGTACTGGGCGCCGTCGACGCCGTCAATGGGGATTTATTCGACGCCCTGTCCGGCCTGGATGCGGGCGATCAGGCCAGCATCGATGGCATCATGTGCGCCTTGGACGGCACCCCGAACAAGGCCAACCTGGGCGCCAATGCCATATTGGGTGTCAGCCTGGCCGTGGCCAAGGCCGCCGCCGAGGATGCCGGCCTGCCCCTTTACCGCTACGTCGGCGGCGTCGGCGCGCGGACCTTGCCCGTGCCCATGATGAATATCGTCAACGGCGGGGCGCATGCGGACAATCCTATCGATATTCAGGAATTCATGATCATGCCCGTGCGCGCGGACAGCTTTCGCGAAGCGCTGCGCATGGGGGCGGAGGTCTTTCATACCCTGCGCGGCGCTCTCAAGGACGCCGGCCACAACACCAATGTGGGTGACGAGGGCGGCTTTGCCCCGATGCTGAACAGCGCTGACGAGGCCGTGGGCTTCGTGATGAAGGCCATAGAGGCCGCCGGCTACCGCCCCGGCGAAGAGATATATCTGGCCCTGGATCCCGCCTCCACTGAATTCTACCGGGATGGCAAATACCATCTGGAGGGCGAAGGCAAGGTACTGGATGGGGCCGAAATGGCCGCCTATTACCAGGATCTGGTTGACCGCTACCCCATAATCTCTATCGAGGACGGCATGGCGGAGGATGATTGGGCCGGTTGGGACAGTCTGACCAAGGCCCTTGGCGGCCGCGTGCAATTGGTCGGTGACGATCTGTTCGTCACCAATCCCACCCGTCTGGCCGAGGGCTTGGCGAAGGGCGTGGCCAACGCCATCCTGATCAAGGTAAACCAGATCGGCACCTTGTCGGAGACCCTGGATACGGTGGAAATGGCCCACAAGGCGGCCTATCGCGCGGTGATGTCCCACCGCTCCGGCGAAACCGAGGACACCACCATCGCCGATCTGGCGGTGGCGACCAATTGCGGCCAGATCAAGACCGGTTCCCTGGCCCGCTCCGACCGTCTGGCCAAGTACAATCAGTTATTGCGGATCGAGGAGGAACTGGGGCCCCAGGCGCGCTATGCCGGCGCCTCGGTGTTGCGGACATGAGCGCCCCGGTCGCCTTGGTGGCCGGTGTTGGACGGGGCACGGGCGGTGCCGTGGCCCGGCGCTTCGCCGCCGCCGGCTATCGGGTGGCGCTGCTGGCCCGCTCGGAAGGCAGATTGCGGGAATTCGAGGCGGAATTGAAGGGCAGCCTGGCCATTCCCTGCGATCTGACCGACCCGGCCGCCGTGGACAGCGCCCTGGCCCGGTGCCGGGCCGAATTGGGCGCCCCCGACGTCGTGGTGCATAACGCGGCGCGGGGCACCTTCGGCACTTTCATGGAGATCGATCCGGCCGACGTGGAGGAAAACTTCCGCGTCAATACCATGAGCCTGCTCTACCTCGCCCGCGCCGTGGCCCCGGCCATGATCGAGCGCGGGACGGGCGCCATCATCGTTACCGGCAATACCTCCGCTCTGCGCGGCAAGCCCGGTTTCTCCGGCTTCGCGCCGACCAAGGCGGCCCAGCGCATACTGGCCGAGGCCATTGCGCGGGATCTGGGGCCAAAGGGCATCCACGTGGCCTATGTGGTGATCGACGCGGTGATCGACCTGCGCTGGACCCGGCGGCGCAATCCCGAACTCCAGGACGAGGATTTTGCCCAGCCCGATGACCTGGCCGAAAGCATCTATCAAATCTCCCAACAGCCCCGCTCCGCCTGGTCCTTCAACGTCGAATTGCGGCCCTTCAAGGAAACCTGGTAGCCCGGCGCCCGCTACCGTGAACCGCCGTCGATCCTGAGAATTGCGCCGGTGGTATAGCTGGCCCCGTCCGAGGCCAGATATAGGGCGGCGGCGGTGATTTCATCCGCCTCGCCGCCGCGCTTCATGGCGATGGAGGTTTCGGCCCGGGCGTTGAAGGCGTCCATGTCCCAGGCCTTGGAGATATCGGTCAGGAAGGGGCCGGGCATGATGCAATTGACCCGCACCTTCGGGCCATAGGCATCGGCGAAAGCTTCCGTCATGGCGTTGAGCCCGGCCTTGGCGGCGGCATAGGTGATAACGTCCCTGGTCGGGCGGATCGCGGCGCCGGAGGAGACGTTGATGATGGCGCCGCCATCGCCATCCACCATGCGCTGGCCGATGTTTGCGCATAGGCGGAACGAACCTTTCAGGTTCACGTCCAGCACCTTGTCGTACAATGCCTCGCTGATCTCCGCCGGGCTGCCGTAATGGGGCGACATGCCGGCGTTGTTGATCAACACATCGACACGGCCAAAGCGTTCGTAGGCCGCATCCGCCAGGGCGTCCACCTGGTCCCAATAGCCGACGTGACAGGCATGCGCCATGGCCTGGCGCCCCAGGGCCTCGATCTCCCCCGCTGTCGCCTGGCAGGATTCGATTTTGCGCGAGGTGACGATCAGATCCGCCCCCGCCTCGGCAAAACCCAGGGCCATGGCCCGGCCCAAACCCCGGCTGCCCCCGGTGATCAACACCACCTTGCCGCTCATGTCGATATGATTGCTGGCCATCTCTCGCTCTCCCAAGTGATTGTGTCTTCCGCCATCGTCACACCCAGGAAAGCGGCTGTCTAGCGCGGCGGCTTTCATGGCCGCTGTTCCTTCGTGTCCGCGAATCAAAGGGTGAACATAAGGTGATCATTTCGGAATCCTTTATAACTTATTGAATCAACTATATTTTTTATCTTGACCGGATTCGTAGTATGTGATTCGTTCTGCCTGACATGGGACTTTGGTATGATATGCGACGTAGCCTGCGCAGGGCGATCACGCCTTGTCTGGTTTTTTTCGCGCTGCTCTATTTCGGCTATCACACGGTACAGGGTGACCGTGGCGTTATCGCTTATCTGCGCCTCAGCGCGAATTTAGAGCGGACCGAAATGGCATTGCAGGAAAGCAACGAAAGCCGGCAGGCGCTGGCCCGCCGGGTTGACCTGTTGCGGCCGGATAACCTGGACCGCGATATGCTGGACGAGCAAGCCCGCCAAATCCTGGGCCTGGCCCATCCTCACGACGTAGTGATTTATACGCCATAGCGTTGGCACGGGCCGGATAAGGATGGCGCGTCAACAGCTTGCCTGCCGCGGCCATTCCCGATGCCTTAAGCTCGAATTAATCATTATTCAGTTAACTTGTAAATTCTCCTTGTATTACAAAGAGTTTTGACGCTTCAATCATGCCCGAAAGCGTCACTGGGCATCAACCGCGAACGGGGCTGTCATGGCGAAAGCTGCAGGTAAGGTTTCGGGAGCCAAGGTTTCGGGCTCCAAGGCGGCAAAAACGATCGCACGCCGGCGCAAGGCGCCAACACCCCCCGCTATTACCAACGCCAATATTGAAGAAGTATTGAGTCATTACCGGCAAATGCTGTTGATCCGCCGGTTCGAGGAGAAGGCCGGGCAAATGTACGGCATGGGCCTGATCGGCGGCTTCTGCCATCTCTACATCGGACAGGAAGCTGTGGTGGTCGGCATGCAGGCCGCGGTTGAGGAGGGCGATACCATGCTGACCTCGTACCGGGACCACGGCCATATGCTGGCTTGCGGCATGGATGCCAAGGGCGTGATGGCGGAACTGACCGGGCGCATCGGCGGCTATTCCAAGGGCAAGGGCGGCTCCATGCATATGTTCAGCAAGGAGAAGAACTTCTACGGCGGGCATGGCATCGTGGGCGCCCAGGTGCCGATCGGCACGGGGCTGGCATTTGCCCATAAATATCGCGGCAACGGCCGGATTTCCCTGACCTATTTTGGCGATGGTTCGGCCAATCAGGGCCAGGTCTATGAATCCTTCAACATGGCGGCCCTATGGCAGTTGCCGGTAATCTTCATCGTCGAGAACAACCAATACGCCATGGGCACATCGGTGGGGCGGGCCTCGGCCCAGACCGAATTCTTCCGCCGTGGTGAAAGCATAGGTATTCCCGGCATGCAGGCCGATGGCATGGATGTCCTGGCGGTCAAGGCCGCCGGTGACGAGGCGGCCAAGCATGTGCGGGATGGCAAGGGACCGATCCTGTTGGAGATGAAAACCTACCGCTATCGGGGCCATTCCATGTCGGACCCGGCCAAATACCGCACCAAGGAAGAGGTGCAGCGGGTTCGTGCCGAGCGCGACCCCATCGATCATCTGCGCGCCGGCATTCTGGAAGCGGCCTGCGCCGATGAAGCCGCCTTGAAGGCCCTGGACCGGGAGGTCAAGGATATCGTCACGGCGGCGGCCGAGTTCGCACAAAACAGCCCCGAGCCGGACCCGGCGGAGCTTTACACGGATATTCTGCGGGAGGCATAGGGAATGCCGATCACCATCACCATGCCGGCCCTCTCGCCCACCATGACCGAGGGCACCGTCGCGAACTGGCTGGTCACAGAAGGGGAAAGTGTCGCGCCCGGCGATATGATCGCGGAAATAGAGACCGATAAGGCCACCATGGAGGTCGAGGCGATCGATGAAGGCGTGGTCGGCAAGATTTTGATCCCCGCCGGCACGGAGAATGTCGCCGTGAACACGCCAATCGCCATCCTGTTGTTGGAGGGCGAGGACGCAACAATTCTGGATGGCGCCATTAATGGCGGCGCCGCGGCGAGCCCGCAACCGGCCGCCGCTCGGGAGGTAACGCCAGAACCGGCGCCGGCCGCACCACCCAGCCCGGCCGTTTCGGATACGGACGCTGGCATGGAGGCCGATCTGCCGCCTGGGACAGAGATGGCCACCATGACCGTGCGCGATGCCCTGCGCGATGCCATGGCGGAAGAGATGCGCCGGGATCAAGCTGTCTTTCTGATGGGCGAGGAGGTCGCGGAATACCAAGGCGCCTATAAGATCAGCCAGGGCCTGTTGCAGGAATTCGGGCCGCGCCGGGTGATCGATACGCCGATTACCGAACACGGCTTTACCGGCGTCGGCGTCGGTGCGGCCTTTGGCGGTTTGCGGCCCATTGTCGAATTCATGACTTTTAATTTCGCCATGCAGGCGATCGACCAAATTATCAACTCGGCGGCCAAGACTTTATATATGTCCGGCGGGCAGATGGGTTGTCCCATCGTCTTTCGCGGCGCCAACGGCATCGCCTCCCGCGTGGCGGCCCAGCATTCCCAATGCTACGCCTCGTGGTATGCCCATTGTCCGGGCCTGAAGGTGGTATCCCCCTATACGGCGGCTGACGCCAAGGGGTTGTTGAAAAGCGCCATTCGCGATCACAATCCGGTCATCTTTCTGGAGAACGAATTGATGTACGGCCATTCGTTCGAGGTGCCGGTCCTGGACGACTATACGGTGCCCATCGGCAAGGCGCGGGTTGCCAGGGCAGGCAGCGATGTGACCATCGTGGCGTTCTCCATTTCCGTCGGCTGGGCCCTGGAAGCGGCCGATCTGCTGGCGGCCGAGGGCATCGCGGCGGAGGTGATCGACCTGCGTTCCGTCCGCCCGTTGGATTTACCCACCGTGCTGCAATCCGTGCGCAAAACCAATCGCTGCGTCACGGTGGAGGAAGGTTGGCTTGCCTGCGGCATTGGAGCGGAACTGTCCGCCAGTCTGATGGAACAGGCCTTTGATGACCTGGATGCGCCGGTGGCCAGGATCGGCGGGGCGGATGTGCCCATGCCCTATGCGGCCAATCTGGAAAAGCTGGCCGTGCCGGACGCTGCCGCCATCGCCGCCGCCGCCAAGGCAGTTTGTTACCGTTAGCAGCACGAAATTCAAGGCAAGAGCAAACGACAAGCCTGTAAGGCGATACTAAAACGACGGGAAATCGAGCCATGCCCATAATTATCACCATGCCCGCCCTATCCCCTACCATGACCGAGGGAACCTTGGCCAAATGGCTCATGAAAGAGGGCGATCCGGTGAATTCCGGTGACATGCTGGCGGAGATCGAGACCGATAAGGCGACCATGGAGGTCGAGTCCATCGACGAGGGCGTCCTGGCCCGCATCCTGGTCGCCGAAGGGACCGAGGGGGTAGCGGTGAACGCCCCCATTGCGATTTTGCTGGAGGAGGGCGAGGACGCATCCGCCTTGGATAATGCGGTGCCCGCCGCGGCCCCCGCCGCGCCCGCGCCCGAAGCCCCGGTTGCGGCAACACCAGCCCCGGCGACGGCCGTTGCGGCAACGCCTGCACCCGATGCCCCGGCTCAGGCACCAGCCCCGGCGGCAGCCACGGCAAGTGACGGGCGGATTGTGGCATCGCCACTGGCCCGGCGCATGGCGGCTCAGGCCGGCCTGGACCTGGCCGCGATCAAAGGCAGCGGGCCGCGCACACGGATCGTCAAGGCGGATATTGAAGCCGCACTTGCCGGCGGTGCGGTGCCCGCCGCACCCGCCGCGGCGGCCCCCGCCGCGCCTGCGCCGGCGGCGGCTGGCGCCTCGCCTTTTGAAGGCGAATACGAATTGCAGCCGTTGACCACCATGCGCAAGATCATCGCGCGGCGTATGAGCGAGGCCAAACGCGAGGCGCCGCATTTCTATCTGACCATGGATTGCGAGTTGGATGCGCTGCTGGCCTTGCGCCAGGATCTGAACACGCGGGCGGACGGCGCTTTCAAATTATCGGTCAACGACCTGGTCATCAAGGCCGCCGCCGTGGCCCTGATAAAGGTGCCGGATGCCAACGTCGGTTATGGGGATGAGGGTATCAGGCGCTTTAAATCCGCCGATATTTCCGTCGCCGTGGCTTCCGAACGTGGCTTGATCACACCCATCATCCGCAACGCCAACGGCAAGGGCCTGGAAGCGATCTCCAGGGAAATGCGCGAACTGGCGCAAAAAGCCAATGATGGCAAGCTGATGCCCGAGGAGTACCAGGGCGGCAGCTTCTCGATCTCCAACCTGGGAATGTACGGGGTCAAGCAATTCGACGCGGTGATCAATATACCGCAAGCCTGCATTCTGGCGGTTGGCGCGGGCGCGCAGCGGCCCGTCGTCAAGGACGGTGCCCTGGCCATCGCCACGGTGATGTCCGTCACCCTGTCCGTCGATCACCGTGCCGTGGATGGCGCCACCGGGGCCCGGTTCCTGGCGGCCTTCAGGGGCTTGATCGAAGATCCCATGACCATGCTGTTATAGGGGGCAAGGCGGATGGCTGCGCAAGAATTCGATCTGGTCGTCGTCGGCGGCGGGCCGGGGGGCTATGTGGCGGCGATCCGGGCCGCGCAGTTGGGCCTGGACGTGGCGTTGGTGGAGCGGGAACATCTGGGCGGCATCTGCCTGAACTGGGGCTGCATTCCGACCAAGGCATTATTACGCTCGGCCGAGGTCTATCATCTGGCAAAAACGGCAAGCCAGTATGGCCTTAAAATCAAAAATATAGAGATTGATCTTAATGCGATAATCCAGCGAAGCCGGAAGATTGCCAAGCAACTGAATGGCGGTGTCGGCCACCTGTTGAAGAAAAACAAGGTGGAGGTTTTGAGCGGACATGGCCGCCTGCTGGGCAAGGGACGCCTGGCCGTGGAAGTGGATGGCGTGGCGGTTATGGAGGTTGGCGCCAAACACATCATTCTGGCCACCGGCGCCCGGGCCCGTGATCTGCCGGGCATGGAGGCGGACGGCAAACAGATCTGGAACTACCGTCACGCCCTGGTCGCCGATACGATGCCGGAAAAACTGCTGGTCGTGGGTTCGGGCGCCATAGGTATCGAGTTCGCGAGTTTTTTCAATGCCCTGGGCTCGGACGTCACGGTTGTTGAAGTGCTGGACCGGGTGCTGCCGGTGGAGGATGAGGAAATCTCCGCCATGGCCCATAAAGCCTTTGAAAAACAGGGCATGCGCCTGTTAACCGGGGTTCAGGTCAAGGGCTTGAAAAAAGCCGCCGCCGGCGTTACCGCGACCATCGAATGGGAAGACGGCAAGACCGAGGGCATGACCGCCGACCGGGTTATCATGGCCGTCGGCATCGTGGGCAATGTGGAAGAATTGGGCCTGGAAAACACCAAGACGACGGTGGATCGGGCCCATGTGCGGGTGGACCCGTGGCTGGCGACGGGTGAACCGGGCCTATACGCCATTGGCGATTTGGCCGGGCCGCCCTGGCTGGCCCATAAGGCTTCCCACGAAGGGGTCATCTGTGTGGAAAAAATAGCCGGCCTGGCGGACGTCCACCCACTTGACGCCATGAATGTTCCCGGTTGTACCTATTGCCAGCCACAAATCGCCTCCGTCGGCCTGACCGAGGCGGCGGCCAGGGCCGCCGGGCACAAGGTGCGGGTCGGCCGTTTTCCCTTCATCGGCAATGGCAAGGCCATCGCGCTGGGCGATCCCGAAGGCATGATCAAGACCGTGTTCGATGAAACCAGCGGAGAATTACTGGGCGCGCACATGATCGGCCCGGAAGTGACGGAGCTTATCCAGGGCTATGCCGTGGCCCGCAGCATGGAAAGTACAGAGGCCGAATTGCTGCACACGGTCTTCCCCCATCCCACTCTGTCGGAGGCCATGCATGAATCGGTACTTGACGCCATGGGCCGGGCCATCCATTTCTAGTGCCTGGAGCGAAGGGGCCTGGAGTATTTAAGGACAAGTCAGAGGTAATGGCCGACAGCAAACTATCAGCGCGGGCACTGCGTCATCCGGAAAAACGCAATCGTCCGGACAATCCACCGCGCCGCAAACCGCCGTGGATCCGCGTCAAGGCGCCGAATTCCCCCATTTATTTCGAAACCCGCGACCTGATGCGCAGGCATAATTTGCACACCGTGTGCGAGGAAGCCGCCTGTCCCAACATCGGCGAATGTTGGAGCCGACGCCACGCCACCATGATGATCATGGGCGATACCTGCACCCGGGCCTGTGCATTTTGCAATGTAAAGACCGGTCGGCCGGACCATTTGGACCCAATGGAGCCGGAAAATGTGGCATTGGCGGTGCAAACCCTGGGTCTGCGGCACGTGGTCATTACCTCGGTGGACCGCGATGATCTGCCGGATGGCGGTGCGGCCCACTTCGCCCAGGTTATCGGCCGGATCCGCGCCCTGGCGCCCAAGACCACGATCGAAGTGCTGACGCCTGATTTTCTGGGCAAGGATGGCGCCTTGGAGATCGTGGTCGCGGCCCGGCCGGATGTCTTCAATCATAATCTGGAGACGGTGCCAGGCCTGTATCCACGGGTTCGCCCCGGAGCGCGTTATTTCACTTCCCTGCAATTACTGGCCAAGGCCAAGGAGCTGGACGCGGATCTGTTCACTAAATCGGGCATCATGGTCGGCCTGGGCGAGGCCCGTCAGGCGGTGCATCAGGTGATGGACGATCTGCGCGCGGCGGATGTGGATTTCCTGACCATCGGGCAATATTTACAACCCACGCCAAAGCATCATCCGGTGATTGACTTCGTCACGCCGGAGCAGTTCGCCGCCTATGAGCAGGCGGCCCGGGGCAAGGGCTTTTTATTGGTGGCGGCAACGCCCCTGACGCGGTCATCCTATCATGCCGATAGCGATTTCATGGAGCTGCGCCGCCGCCGGCAGGCCATGGTATAAAGCCGTGCCGACCCATGCGGAGCGTAAAATACTGCCCTACACAACGGGGCAGATGTTCGATCTGGTTGCCGATATCGAACGTTATCCGGAATTCCTGCCCTGGTGCGTGGCCTGCCGCGTCACCCGGCGCGACGGGCCGGTGATCTGGGGCGATCTGATGGTAGGTTTCAAGGTATTTCGCGAGACCTTCACCTCGAAAGTCACGCTGCACCCGCCTCACAGCATCGATGTGGAATATATTGACGGCCCGTTCCGCTATTTGAACAACCATTGGCATTTCAATCCCTCGGATGACGGCAACAGCACCGAGATTGATTTCTTTATTGATTTTGAATTTCGCTCGCGCCTGCTGCAAGCGGTCGCGACGACCGTTTTCAACGAAGCCGTGCGGCGCATGGTTGGCGCCTTCGAGATCCGCGCCGGCGTCATCCACGCCAAGACTCCACCGCTGACGGCCCTATCGAAGCCGGCCTGACGCGGCCGTGTCCTGCTTGGTTATCTGCCGTCCGGTGGTTAATACCTTGCCTATCCGGTTTACACCCACACCCACTAGGGCTAGAATGGGCGCAAACCGGATATAGGGGAGCGCGCCATGGATGTTCTCGACCGCGCCGATCTCCCATTCCCGCATTCGCTACCCGAGTTCCAGCGACTTTT
>JAKZRK010000220.1:0-11125 GCA_047518225.1 Alphaproteobacteria bacterium
TCGTAAATCTCCTCGAACTTCATCAATCTCAGTCCCTGTACTTGTTCTGTCCGCCGCATCGAAGTCCTCCCTATGGAGACCTTCTAAATCCGGACAGATCATTTGGTACATAAACCGGACAGATCACATGTTACCGACACATCCAGCAGAAACAGGTTGACCGGGTTGGCCGCGCGTTCGAGAATATGCTCGCGGACAAATGCTTGCAGCTCATCCACACTGGCCTGGGCGTCAGGCTTCAGTTGCACATAGGCGATGGGTAGCTCACCGGCATAGGAATCCGGCTTGCCGATGGCGGCGGCCAATTCCACGGCGGGGTGTTGATGCAGGGTTTCCTCGATCACCGCCGGGTCGATATTGTGGCCGCCGCGAATAATCAGGTCCTTGGCCCGCCCGGTCAGCCACAGCCGGCCGGCACTATCAAAGCGGCCAAGATCGCCTGAATTCAGCCAGCCATCCGCCAACAGGGCGTCGGCATTATACTGTTCCTGAACATAGCCGGGCGTGACACTGGGCCCGCCGATGATCACGGCGCCGATCTCGTCCACACCGCAGTCCCGCACGATGCCGCCATCGTCGGCCAGTTCCACCGCCCTGACCCGGCAATGGGGCAGGACGATACCGGCGCTGCCCGCGGCCGCTTCGCCATCGCGGGGCAGCATGGTGACGAAGGATGTGGTCTCGGTCATGCCGTAGCCTTCCAATACGGGTTTGCCCAGGCGTTCGATCAGCGCCCGTCCAACCTCCAGGGGCATGGGCGCCCCCCCGGTGAAGCCATGGCGGATCGAAGAGATATCGGCGTTGCCAATGGGAATATTCAATAGCGCGCCGAATACCGTCGGCACGGTGCCCAAAATTGTGATCCGGTGGTGATGGATGATCCGCCACATATCGCGCACCGTGGAGGGGTCGCGGTAACCATCGGGGGCGAGCACCACCAGGATCGTGCCATGGGCCAGGGCCACCAGGCCGCAGACGATGGAACCGCCAATGTGGAACAGCGGCAGCCCCGTGGTCAGGCTGTCATCAGGACCGTAATCCATGGCGGTGCCGGTGCTCCAGATTTGGCAAGCCTGCATGTAATGGGTGTGCTGGGCCAGTTTCGGCGTGCCGGTGGTGCCGCCGGTGTGGAAATACGAGGCGATATCTTCCGGCTGGATCTGCCGGCCGCTGATCAGATGGTCATCGGGATAGCCGGCAAGGGTTTCGCTGAAGGATTTGATACCGTCCGCCACCTCGCCCGCACCCACCCGAATAGTCACGCTCAGTTCCGGCAGGGCGGCGCGCAGGGTTTCCACCTTGGCCCAGATTTCCGCGCTCATTTCCGGGCCGGCGGCAACCAGGATCCGGCTATTGGCGGCCTGCAGAATTTTGACGATTTGCCAATCTTCCAACATTGGATTGACCGCGTTGACGATGCCTGCCGCCTCGCCGCCCACCATGGTGCAATAGGCCTCTTCGCATAGCGGCAGCAGGAAGGACACAACCTCGCCCGGGCGCAAACCGTGGTCGTGGAACATATTCGCCGTTTGGTAACAGCCCGCCATGAAGCGGCCAAAGCTAACCTCCCGCGCCGGCGCCTCCACCTCGCCGGGCACCAGGAATTTCAACGCGATGTTGTCCGGGTCCCCTTCGGCGCGCAGGCGAATTGCGTCAAAGGCATTGGTCGCGGTCAGCAGATCTTGCAGCGGCGTTTGTTCCAGCGCCCTGGCATCGGCATTGTCACGGATCGGGCTGCGCATGGTCGTGAGACTCCCAGAGCGATTTCAAAAAACATTATTAGGGTAGTACTATTGCGCCCAACTCACTAAACGGTATCATATTCCCCGTCTCGACATTGGCTGGCCGATTGGGATAGGCCGAGCGAAAACAAACCACACGAGACGGGGAGAATATCATGATCAAGAAAGACGCTGTAACTACGAATTTGCGCCACGCGGCGGCGCTTGTTTTGGCGGCATCGTTTGCCGCCGTTGCCGGCGCCGCGCAGGCGGGCGGCACCTTGACCGTTGGCTTGGAAACCGACGTTCGCGGTTTTGACTCCGTCAAGGGCGGCGTTTATGGCATTTCCGGCCGCACCGTGGCCGGTTCGATGGAAGAACCATTAATCATGTATTCGGCGGATGGCAAGTACGAGCCATTTTTGGCGACCGAATGGTCCAACAGCGACGACGGCAAAACCTGGACCATGAAGTTGCGCCAAGGCGTGAAGTATCATGACGGTACCGATTTTGAAGCCAGTGACGTCGCGGCGCATTTCAACCGCATCCTGGATCCAAAGATGAAATCCCGTTCCCGCGGTTTCATGACGGCCATCAAGAATGTGGAGGTAATTGACACGCATACGGCCCAATTCAATCTTGTGCATCCGTGGCAAGGTTTTCTGCCAGCCATGGCCGGCCGCGACATGGGCGGCGTGATCGAGTCTCCGGAACAAACGGCGGCTGGCAAACAGAACCGTCAACCAGTCGGCACCGGCCCGTTCGTCTTCCAGGAATGGCGCGGCGGCGACCGTGTCATTGTCAACAGGAACCCGAACTATTGGGACAAGGACAAGATCAGTCTGGACAAGATCATCTACCGCATCCTGCCTGATCCCCAGACCCGCTTTCAAAGCGTAAAAGCCGGTGACGTGGACCTGATCTGGACCGACCGCGGCAGTTCCATCCTCAACGCCAAAAAAGACAAGAGCCTGAAAGTGTTCGAGCAGGCGGGCGGCGGCTCCGGCCTGACCCTGTTGAACGCCTCCAAGCCACCGTTGGATAATGAAATCGTGCGCCAGGCGGTTCGCCATGCCATGAACCAAAAGGCCATCAACGCCGTGCTGTGGAAAAATACCCGTTCCTTTGCCGAGCATCCCATGGGTTTCAAATGTGGCGATGTGAAATACCCCTATCACAGCATCGAAAAAGCCAAGGCGCTGGTGAAGCAATACGGCAAGCCCATCAAGTTGCAGATGATCCACACGACCACGCCGCGTGGCCGCGAGTTCGGCGAGATCAATCAGCAACTGATGAAAAAGGCCGGGATCGAGTTGGAACTGCTGCCGGTTGACCAGAATATATTGGTCAAGCGCGTGTTCACCAACAATTACATGATGAGCGGCTGGCGAATTGCTGATTCGATCGATGTTGGCCCGCAATTATTCGGCCTCTCATACTCGAAGAGCCCTTACAACATCACCCGCAACAAGAAGCCGGAATTGGACAAGCTGTCGTTGGGGATGCGGATGGCGAAAACAATGAAGGCCCGCGAAGAGATGCAGTGCAAAATGGCCGCCTATATCAACAACACGGGCAATATGGCGTTCGGCTCGGGTAACCGCTACTTCATCATCATGCAGCCGAATATTAAGGGCATGCGGGGCTTCAGCTACGGCACCCCGTACGTCTGGTATCTGTCGAAAGATAAAGGCTAGGCCGAAATGCCGTAGTTGAGCGTTCAGAGCGGACGGCGTAACTCATGCGGTATCTTACCAACAGGCTGGTTCATTTGCTGGCGGTTTTGCTCTCCGTCACCATCCTGACCTTCATGTTGGTCAACGTCCTGCCCGGCGATATCGCCTACGATATCGCCGGGCTTGACGCTTCGGAGGAAGAAGTTCAGGCCATCCGCGAGGATCTTGGCCTAAACCGGCCGGCGATCGTGCGTTACGTCGAATGGTTGGGCGGCGTCCTGACCGGCGACTGGGGACACTCGTTTCGCACCGGCGAACCGGTACTCGAAGCGATCATGAGCCGGTTTCCGGTGTCGCTGGAACTGGTCATTCTGGCCCAAATCATTGCCCTCTGTCTGGCCGTGCCATTGGGCGTGATCAGCGCCCTTCGCGTCAACAGCCGGTTTGACCGTGTGGTTGCCGTGACCGGCTTTTTCTGTCTTTCGATCCCTAATTTCATGATGGCGATCATTCTGATCTATATTTTCGGCTTGTGGCTCCATTGGTTGCCGGTCACGGGCTATGAACCTCTATCGGAGGGCTTGTGGGCCAACCTGCGCAATTTCATCCTGCCGGCGTTAAGTTTCGCCTTGGCGGAATGGACCGTACTGGCCCGGGTCCTGCGCTCGGACATGATCGGCGTGCTGCAGGAGGATTACATCTCCATGGCGCGGGCCAAGGGCATGCCGGTGCAGCGCATCCTGTGGGTGCATGCCATGCGGCCGTCGTCATTTTCACTGATCACCTTGCTCGGTCTGCAGGTCGGCGCGCTGATCGGCGGCTCCATCATCATTGAATCAATTTTCGCTTTGCCCGGCGTCGGCCGCCTTTTGATCGGCTCGGTATACGCCCGGGACTTCATGATCATCCAAGGCTGCATCACCTTGATCGCGGTGGCCTACGTAGTCATCAATTTTACCGTCGATATTTGTTATGCCCTGCTTGACCCCCGGGTCAGAGCCGCGAGGTCCCATGGCTAGCACGACCACCCAGGATCAATTCGATCAATCCACGACCCAGGAACAGGAAAACCAGGCCGCACAGGAAGCCACCCGCAAACGGGCGCGCTACGGGCTGTTTTTCTGGGTCCCCGTGGCGTGGCTGGCATTTATCGTTTTTTGTGCCGTCTTCGCGGACATTCTGCCCCTGCAGCCCAATGACGAAATGGATTTCACCGCCATCAGCTCGCCGCCTTGGGAGGCCGAGGGCCATGTGCTGGGCACCGACCTGCAGGGCCGCGATGTATTGTCGCGTATTCTGTACGGCACCAGGGTGTCCTTGACCGTCGGTCTGGTCGCCACGGCTATTGGCATGACCTTCGGCCTGATGATTGGCTTGTTGGCCGGTTATTACCGTGGCTGGATTGAAACCGCCATCACCCTGGGCCTTGATACCCTGCTGGCCCTGCCGGCCTTGGTCATCCTGCTCTTGGCCTCGGTCGTATTCGGCGGCAGCCTCACCGTGGTTAGCGTCAGTCTAGGTTTCCTGCTGATCCCCGCTTTCGCCCGTGTCAGCCGGGCCAATACCCTGAACTTCGCACAACGGGAATTCGTCGTCGCGGCCAAGGCCATGGGCGCCCGCGATGGGCGCATCATCTTGTTGGAAATCCTGCCGAACGTGGTGCTGCCGGTGGCCGCCTATGCCCTGGTGGTGGTCGCATTCGCCATTGTCGTCGAAGGCACCCTCAGCTTTCTGGGCCTTAGCGTACCTTCGCCGATGCCAAGCTGGGGCGGCATGATTGCCGAGGGGCGCGAATCCCTGGGTGAAACCCCACATATCAGTTTCATTCCCGCAACGGTGATGTTCCTGACCGTGCTGTCCTTCAACCTGGTCGGCGATACCATACGCAGCAAGCTGGCGGATTTACGCGAAAGCGCCCTGTAGAATACGATCCTCAACCGTTGATCAACGGGAAGTGGCAGGCCACGGCGTGGCCGTCCGCTATATCTTCCAGCGGCGGGACCACTTGCGTACAGATATCCTGTGCCTTTGGGCAGCGGGTGTTGAAGCGGCAACCTGGCGGCGGATTTATCGCGGACGGCAATTCGCCCTCTTTCATGGCGATGGGCTGGGGGACGCGGCTTGGATCCGCCTCCGGGATCGCACTCAACAGGGCGGCGGTATAGGGATGTGCCGGCTGACGATAGAGGGTTTCTGAATCGGTCAGCTCGCAGATCCGGCCCAGATACATCACCGCGACCCGGTCGCAGACCACCTTGACCACCGAAAGATCGTGGGAAATGAACAGCATGGTCAGGTGATAGCGTTCCTTCATGTCCTGCAGAAGATTGATAATCTGCGCCTGGATCGAGACGTCGAGTGCCGAAACCGGCTCATCGCAGATTAACATTGACGGTTCCGAGACCAGCGCCCGCGCGATGCTGATGCGTTGGCATTGCCCGCCGGAAAACTGGAACGGCCGCCTGCCAAGGGATGTTTCGGGATCCAGTCCAACCGCCTCCAGCACCTCGTGGACCCGCGCGGCACGCTCCTCCGGCGTTCCTTCACCCATGACCACCAGCGGCATTTCAACGATATCTGAGACCGTCCGGCGCGGATTGAGCGAGGATATGGGATCTTGGAAGATCATTTGGAACTGTTTTCGCTGCCGTCGCAGTTCGCGGCTGTTTAGCGCGGCAAGATCGATGCCGTTCAAGACTACCTTGCCCGAGGTCGGCGCGGGCAGCTGCATCACGGCCCGCGCGGTGCTCGATTTACCGCAGCCCGACTCGCCGACCAGCCCCAGCGTCTCACCGGAATAGATATCAAAGCTGAGGCCCGAGACCGCATGCACGACTTCCCGTTTGCCAAGGTGAAATTCCATCACCAAATCCTCGACCCGCAGCACTGGATCGGACATCGCCGATTGAGTTGTCATCGCCGCTGGCATTATGCGGCGCTCCCCGCCGCCGGCATGCCGACAGGCCGCCAACAGGCAAATGTGTGATCCGCCGCGCCGTCGGAGGCCAACACCGGTTCATCCACGCGGCAACGCTCTTCAACCCTGCTACAGCGCGGCGCAAAGCGGCAGCCGGGCGGCGGATAGATCAGGTTGGGCGGCTGTCCGCTGATGGTTTTCAGGCGGGTATGAGTTGGATAATCAAGATGGGGAATGCTCTCCATCAGCGCCTGGGTGTATGGCATCCGGGTATTGCTGAACAACGACTTGGTCGAGGAGCGTTCAACCATCTTGCCGGCATACATCACCGCGATTTCATCGGTCCGCCCGGCCACGACGCCAAGGTCATGGGTGATCAGGATCATCGACATATTGCGCTCGCGCTGTTGTTCGCGCAACAGATCGAGGATGCCCGACTGCACGGTAACGTCCAGCGCCGTCGTCGGTTCGTCCGCGATCAACAGCTTCGGCTCGCAGGCCAGCGCGATGGCAATCGCCACCCGCTGCCGGATGCCCCCCGATAGCTGATGCGGGTATTGATCGATGCGCCGCTCGGGAGTGGAAAGGCCCACCGCCCGCAACAATTCGACACCACGCGCGCGCGCCTCGGCCTTTGTCATGCCGAGATGATAGACCAGGGTTTCAGAGATCTGCGCGCCCACTTTCATGACCGGGTTAAGCGAGGTCATGGGATCCTGAAAGATCATCGCCACTTCCCGGCCCCTGATGGCGCGCGACTGCTTTTCACCGAGGCCGCGCAGGTCATGGCCGTTGAACAAAATGCGGGCCCTGTCGGAAATTTTGGCGCTTGCGGGCAGCAACCCCATCAAAGTACGGCACAGGATCGTCTTGCCACAGCCCGACTCTCCAACCAGACCCAGCGTGACGCCTTGTTGCAATGTAAAAGACACACCATCGACGGCACGGACAAGACCCCGTTCCGTCACAAAGTGAGTGTGCAGGTTCTCGACCTGCAAAAGCGGCGCTTTTTCGATGTGTCCCCCGTATTTCGCGGCAAGTCTAGCCGAACCGGGCGGACGAGGGAATAGGCGCCAAGCCGAACATTTTACCGTGCCGCGGAACTATGATGCCTTCGGCGCCCTGATGGTGGAGCGGGCGGGCTTTCCGGCGGCGGGGCCGCATGCGGCGTATCGGGCCGCCAGGTTTGGGGTTATCTTTCCGGCGACGGCTAATCAACCTGGGCCGCCCGGCGGGACATACGGCGGCCGGCTACATCGGGGCAATGGAAAAAAGGGGACGCAACATGAGCCAGGAACAACATCGCAAAGCCGCGGCCTTCGCCGCCCTGCACGCCGGGCGGCAGGCCTTTGTCATCCCCAATCCCTGGGACCTGGGCACCACCAAGATCCTGACCGGCATGGGCTTCAAGGCCCTGGCGACGACCTCGGCCGGCTATGCCTTCAGCCGGGGCCACATGGATGGCGTCGTTGGCCGGGACGAGATGCTGGCCCATGCCGCCGAGATCGTGGGGGCGACGCCCCTGCCCGTATCCGCCGACCTGGAGAACGGCTATGACGACGGCCCCGACGGGGTGGCGGAAACCATTCGCCTGGCGGCGGGCATTGGCCTGGTTGGCGCCTCGATCGAGGATTTCACCGGTGATCGGGAGGCCCCAATCTACGACCTAAACCTGGCGGTGGAACGGATCGAGGCGGCCGTGGCGGCGGCACGGGAACAGGACTTCCCCTTTGCCCTGACCGCCCGAGCGGAAAATTTCATTCGCGGCCGGCCTGACCTGGACGATACCTTAAAAAGATTGACCGCCTTTGAAGCGGCGGGGGCGGATGTTCTTTATGCGCCGGGCCTGCGCAGCCTGGAAGATATCCGCACGGTCTGTCAGGCGGTCAACAAGCCGGTCAACGTGGTCATGGGGCTGACGGGCAGCGATATGACCACGGCGCAGTTGACCGAGGCTGGCGTGCGCCGCATCAGCCTGGGCGGCGTCCTGGCCCGCACCGCGCTGGGCGCATTAATGGACGCTGCCAAGGAAATGCAGGCCGGCAATTATACCTTCATCGATAAGGCCGCATCGTTCGCCGATATCTCGGCCCACATGGGGGCGCAGGATTAGGCAGAAACTTAAATCAAGCTACCCTCGAATTTGGGTTATTGTAGTAGCCAAGTTCCACACCGGGCATCCTTGAGACTGAGGGGCATTTGATGAACATCATGGCAAAGAGCGGCATTGACGCCTACCACCCGCTTGATCCGCTTTCCGCCGGGGAGGTCGAAGCCGCCGCGAATATCGTCCGCGCCGCGGCGTTTTTCAACCCGTTCACAAAGTTCGAAACCATCGAACTGGAGCTTCCCGACAAGCCGGTGGTGCAGGCATGGCGGGATACCGACCGCTTGCCGCGCCGGGCATTTGTTTGCATTTACGACACGGATAGCGGCGCGGTTCGCGAGTGCAGGGTGGACCTGGATAAAAATACGTTGCTGAGCGAGGCGGTGATCCCCGGCGCGCGCGCGGCGGTGATGATTGATGAGATCGTCGCTTGCGCGGAAAACGTCGCGAAAAATGGAGACTTCATTGCCGCGATGGCGCGCCGGGGCATCACGGATTTGGCAAACATCCAGGTTGATCCGTTTTCCGCCGGCAATTTTGAATTCGAGGACGAGCAGGACCTGCGCATTGTCCATTGCTGGGTCTATTATCGCAACGATGCGTTCGACAATGGCTATGCCCACCCGGTTGAAGGCTTGAACGTGATTTATGACCTCAACAAGGAAGAGGTCGTGCAGGTCCTGGATCGAACACTCGCCGATATTCCCATGGCCAACCGGAATTATTCCGTTCGTTATGATGACATTTCCAGCCGGCTGCGAGACGACTTGAAGGCGATTGCCATCGCCCAGCCCGATGGCCCGAGTTTTTCCGTCGAAGGCAATCGGGTGCAATGGCTCAACTGGCAATTCCACGTCGGCTTCAATGGCCGCGAGGGTCTGGTCCTGAACGATCTGCGTTTTCGCGATGGCGACAAATTGCGCTCCTTGCTGTATCGCGCCTCGGTGGCCGAGATGGTCGTGCCATATGGCGATCCCAGTTATGGGCATTTCCGGAAAAACGCCTTTGATGTTGGGGAATATGGCATTGGCAGGCTGGCCAACTCGCTCACCATTGGCTGTGACTGCCGTGGCCATATTCACTATTTCGATGGTGTCGTATCCGACACCGCCGGGGCGCCGGTGGTGATCGAAAACGCCATATGCATGCACGAAGAAGACGACGGCATGCTGTGGAAACACACCGACTATATGACAATGGACATCGAAACGCGGCGGTCGCGCCGGTTGGTTGTTTCGTCCATCGCCACGGTCGGCAATTATGAATATGGATTTTTCTGGAACCTCTATCTGGACGGCACGGTCGAGCTGGAAGTGAAACTGACCGGCATCATGAATACCGCCGGCTACAACGACATCTCTGGTGACAAATATGGCACTGAGGTCTCGCCCGGCGTTGTCGCGCAAAATCATTTACATCTGTTTTGCGCCCGCTTGGATACCGCGATTGATGGCAACGCCAACAGCCTGGTTGAAGTCAACGTGGTGCAGGATCCCTGCGGTGAGGCTAACCCCTGGGGCAATGCCTTCCACGCCCGGGAAACAGTCCTGACGAGCGAGAAAAAGGCGCAGCGCGTCCGCAACTCCGAGACCGAGCGCTATTGGAAAATCATCAACCCCGGCAAATCCAACCGAATGGGCGGGCCGACAGGCTACAAGCTCATGGCGCCAAGCATGGTTCGCCCCTTTTTCCAGAAAGATACCTTGATGGCGAAACGGGCGGCATTTACCCGGCACCATATTTGGGCGACGCCCTTTGCCGCGGCCGAGCGGTACCCGGCCGGCAACTATGTCAATCAGAGCAAGGGCGACGAGGGCATTGCCGCCTGGAACGAGGCGGACCGGAATATCGAGAATACCGATATCGTGGTTTGGCATACCTTCGGCATCATGCATTTGCCCAGGCTGGAAGATTTTCCGGTCCAACCGGTCGTCAATTGCGGTTTTGCCCTTATGGCCGACGGCTTTTTTGATGAAAATCCGACCTTGGACATGCCACCCTCGACCGACGGCGGCAACGCGTGAGGGATTAGGCGCGCTTGCCGTCCACTGGATATGACGATTTCGTTGCATAGCAATCTCACGATCCGCGCCGCGAGACCGGAGGACGACATTCGTTGCGGCCAGATCATAGCGGCGGCTTGGATGGCTTCCGAGGTACCTGGTCAATTGCCGCACGCTTTGGATATGTTTGATGACGGCGCGCCCATGCCGGCCAGGGGCCGGCATCGGCTGATCGCGGAAATGCCCAATTTCATTGCCGGGTTTGCCGATTTCAATTCGAGGCAGCGGCATGTCTGGTATTTATTTGTCGAACCCGACTTGCAAGGCAATGGTATCGGCAGCACCCTTCTGAACGAAGCGCAAAAGATTATGGGAGGCGCAATGACGCTGCAATGTCTGGCGGCCGCCCGACGTTCACTTAATTGGTATCGGGCGCACGGGTTTCAAACGGTTGGCGTGTATCAGCGTCCGCTGTGTGGCCGTGATGTCGGATGGGTCCGCCTGCGCCGTGCACATCTTCGGCGCAAACGCTTTTCCTAGAATATTTTTAGAGTTCTCCTAACACTGCTGTCCGGTTAACTGAGCGGTGCTGGCTTTGAGAGCCAGGATTTCTGCGGGGTTTGAAGCGAAAATGCATGGTGTCGATTTGAATTGGATGGAGCACTTTTCGGAGTTTCTCCGAGGAGATGCTCATGAACACC
>JAKZRK010000221.1:0-8675 GCA_047518225.1 Alphaproteobacteria bacterium
CGCTCGGATGCCCCATCACCGCCTCCAGGGCCGCGCGTTCCTCGATGCTCAGAAATCCACCGCGAATCATGACCGCGAGAAGAATCGATCCGCAGCCGGATTGCCAGAACTTTTTCGGGTCTGCGGGGAGTCGGGGTATAATAACTATTTGGAATCGGGTAATAATGCCTGGTTTGCCGTTTCTACGTCCCTTGTCTGATGTTGGCTGGCGTTCACGGCCTTATTGCTGCCCAAATTAACCGTTATGGGCCTCACATGGGCATGTTGTCCGCGATCGCCGCATCCGTCCGGCGGAACAGACATTGTCGACGATAGAATTTACTTTACCTTAGGACTTGGTTAATGGAATTCGGTTTATACAAACCATTGTATACAATGAATTACGTGAGGCCTTTGGGCTGGGGGCGGAATTAGGTGTTTTCCAAGCTATTTGGTTTGCTGTCCGCGGACATGGCAATTGATTTAGGCACGGCCAACACGCTGGTTTACGTCAAAGGCCGCGGCATTGTCTTGAACGAACCGTCGGTTGTCGCCATAACCACCCGCAAGGGCAAGAAAATGGTGATGGCGGTCGGAGACGAGGCAAAGATGATGTTGGGCCGTACGCCGGGCAATATCGAGGCCATTCGACCCTTGCGCGATGGTGTTATCGCCGATTTCGAGGTGGCGGAAGAAATGATCAAACATTTCATTCGCAAGGTTCACAATCGCCGCAGTTTTGCCTCGCCACAAGTGGTGGTTTGCGTGCCTTCCGGGTCCACGGCCGTGGAACGCCGGGCCATTCAGGAATCGGCCGAGAGCGCCGGTGCCCGCCGGGTCTATCTGGTGGAAGAACCCATGGCCGCCGCCATTGGCGCCGGTCTGCCGGTGACCGAACCGACTGGTTCCATGGTGGTTGATATCGGCGGCGGCACGACGGAAGTGGCGGTGTTGTCCCTGGGCGGTATCGTTTATTCCCGCTCGGTCCGGGTCGGCGGCGACAAAATGGACGAGGCGATCATTGGTTATATCCGCCGCACCCATAACCTGCTTATTGGCGAAGCCACCGCGGAACGCGTAAAAAAGGAAATAGGCTCGGCCTGCGCGCCGGAAAATGGCGAAGGCGTGGAAATGACCATCAAGGGCCGTGATTTGATCAATGGCGTGCCCAAGGAAATTCTGGTCAGCCAACGGCAAATCGCTGAAAGCATGGCCGAACCGGTGGGCGCCATCGTGGAGGCGGTGAAGGTCGCGCTTGAACATACCGCGCCGGAGCTGGCGGCGGATATTGTGGATAAAGGCATTGTCCTGACCGGCGGCGGGGCCTTGTTGGGCAATTTGGATTTCGTGTTGCGCCACTCCACCGGCCTGCCCGTGTCCATCGCCGATGAACCTTTATCCTGTGTCGCATTGGGCACCGGCCGGGTGCTTGAAGATATGAAGAACTTCAGGGACAAGGAGATCTTCGATACCACCTACTAGGCGGGCCGCCGGGCCAATATTTTGGCGGCGGAGGCGGCAGGGGTAGCAAGACGGGCAGGAACGGCAGTGGCGAAAGGGCCAAGATTAAGCAGTTTGTCGCGGGTCGCCGCACCCGCGCGGGGGATGGCGCAACGCTTTGGCCTGCTGCTGTTAATGGCTACCGCCGTGGCCCTGCTGGTTCTTGGCAAGACCCACGGCGAAGCCATCAGCCAATTGCGGGTCATGGCGGTCGAAACCGTCGCGCCGGTCTTGGAAGTGTTGAGCGCGCCGGTCATTTCGGCCCGCCATGCCATTGCCGAAATCGAACATATCTTGAACACTGGCCGTGATAATCGGACCTTGCGCGAACAGTTGTCGCGGCTGTCGAAATGGCAAATCATCGCCCGCAACCTGGAACAGGAAAACGCCGGCCTGCGGGCCCTGTTAAACCCGGCCCAGGACCGCGCGCCCATATTCATATCGGCCCGGGTAATCGGCGACACCAGTGGTCTGTTCGTCCAATCGGCGCTTTTGAACGCCGGCAGACGAGATGGCGTGGAACCCGGCCAGGCCGTGACCACGGGCCAGGGCCTTGCGGGAAGGATCGTCGAGGCTGGGCAGCGTTCGGCCCGCCTCCTGCTGCTGACTGATTTGAACTCGCGGGTGCCTGTGACAGTAGAACATTCCCGTCACCGCGCCGTCCTGGCCGGCGACAATTCCGCCCGCCCACGGCTGACTTTCCTGCCGGCGAATGCCAAGGTCAATCCAGGCGACCGGGTGGTGACATCGGGTCACGCCGGGGTCTTTCCCCCAGGCTTGCCAGTGGGCATTGTATCCTCCGTCACCGATGGAGAGGTGCACGTCCAGCCCTATGTGGATTGGGCCAGATTGGAATATGTCACCATACTGCGCTATCGCGCCGTTCCGATGGGAGATATTGAACGGCGGAACGGAAATGGGTCGGATCCCGCGGACGCCGCAGCCCTTGATGGTACCGGTCCCACGACCGGCGCGGTTCCCTAAATGGAAACGTCACTGGCGAACAAGGCCGCGAATTTTGCCAGAGCCGGGGTCCCGTTCTCGGTCGCCGTGTTTCTTGTTCTGGCGGCGATGTTGCCCTACGGCCTGCCCAAATCATCGTTGGCGGCGCCGGTCCTGGCCCTGATTTCAGTCTACTACTGGAGTGTCTTTCGCCCGGAATTGATGCCCGCCAGCGCCGCTTTCCTGCTGGGGCTGCTGGTGGATGTGTTGAGCGGGGGACCGCCGGGATTGAACGCCTTGGTGCTGATCCTGGTGCATTGGGCCGCCGCCGGCCAACGCCGCACCCTGGCCGGCAAGTCCTTTGCCGTCGCCTGGCTGGGGTATCTGCTGATCGCTGCGGGGGCGGCCATCATCAACTGGTTTTTCGCCTCGTTATTTCACACCACGGCGATCGCCTCGGTACCGCTGGTCGTCAGCCATGCCATTGGCACCGCGGCCTATCCTCTGGTGGCGCTATTCCTGGCCCGCCTGCAACCCTTGACCCAGCAAGGCTGAGGTAGACCATGGATCGGGATGGCAGCCGCCACAAAGCCTTTACCCGCCGCGTGGCTCTGTTGGGGGGCGGCCAGCTAACCTTGGCCGCCGTATTGATGGGGCGGATGTATTATCTGCAAGTTCTGGAATCCGATCAGTATAAGATGCTGGCCGAGGAAAACCGCATCTCCATGCGCCTGTTGGCCCCGCCACGCGGCCTGGTGCTGGACCGTTTCGGCCAAGAGCTGGCCTCTAATCGGCAAAATTACAGGGTTGTTTTAATAGCGGAACAGACGAAAGGGGTTGCCGAAACCCTGGACCGTCTGGCCCGTATCATTCCTATCTATCCACATCAGCGGAGCCGCGTGCTGCGCGAAGTTAAGCGCAAGCGCCCCTTCGTGCCCATCAAGGTCGCGGAAAATCTGACCTGGGAGGAATTTACCCGCGTCAACGTGCAACTGCCTGATTTGCCCGGCGTACAGCCAGATGTCGGTGAAGGCCGATATTATCCAATGGGGCTCAAAACGGCCCATGTCGTCGGTTATGTCTCGTCTGTGTCGGAAGCCGATTTGACCGGCGACCCGCTGCTGGAACTGCCTGGTTTCCGCATCGGTAAAAACGGCATCGAAAAAAATTTCGACGTATCACTACGGGGCAAGGCCGGTAATTCCCGGGTCGAGGTTAACGCTTATGGCCGCGTGATCCGGGAATTGGCACGACAGGATGGCCAGTCCGGCGACGATGTCTTCTTGACTATCGATGCCGGATTACAGGAGAAGATTGCTCGCCGCCTGGCAGATGAAAGCGCGGCCGCCGTGGTCATGGATATTCACCAGGGTGAAATCCTGGCCATGGTGTCCTCTCCCAGTTATGACCCCAACGCCTTCAACCTGGGAATGTCAAACAAGGCCTGGCGGCGCCTGGTGCAACATCCCCGAAAACCATTGATCAACAAGGCCATCTCCGGGCAATACCCGCCCGGTTCAACCTTCAAAATGATCGTCGCCTTGGCAGCGTTGGAGGCGGGTGTCACCGGACCCGGCCACCGGGTCTTTTGCAATGGCGTCATCAAATTGCGCACCAGAAAGTTCCATTGCTGGCGCCAGCGCTATGGGGGGCATGGCTGGGTCGACATGAAACAGGGGATCACCCAGTCCTGTGACATTTACTTCTATGATTTGGCCCGTCGATTGGGGGTCGACCGCATTGGCGCCATGGCCCGGCGTTTCGGCCTGGGCCAGACCTTTGGTATCGAATTGGCCGGCGAAAAGGACGGGCTGGTGCCCAGCAAGGATTGGAAACTCGCCGTTACCGGCGAACCCTGGCAATTGGGTGAAACCTTGATCACGGGTATTGGCCAAGCCTTTTTGTTGGCGACGCCGCTGCAACTGGCCGTCATGACCGCCCGCTTGGCCAATGGCGGCATGGCCGTGCGCCCCAAATTATCTCGGCGCCAGGGTGCCAAAAAATCAGCCGGCGATGGCGCTGGACCGGCGGCCGACGGCGGGCAAGGCAACGATGGCGGCGCCCGGCAATCCGATACCGCCGCCCAGCCTATCGGCATTTCAGCGGCCAATCTGAAAATTGTCACCGACGCCATGTCGGATGTAGTCAACGGCGCCCGCGGCACCGCGCGGAAGTACAAACTGGATAAGGAACTAGGGGCCAAAATGGCCGGCAAGACCGGCACCGCGCAAGTTCGCCGGATTACCAAGGCCGAGCGAAAGGCGGGCGGCAAATTAAGCAAAGAGACCCCGTGGAAGGAGCGCGACCATGCCCTGTTCACCGCTTTCGCGCCGGTCGGTGCGCCGCGTTATGCGACGGTGGTCGTGGTCGAACATGGCGGTTCCGGCACCTATGCGGCGAGATTGACCAAGGACATCATGACCGAGGTGCTGCGCGGCGACCCTCTGGGGCGATCTGCCGTAAGCATGGCCGGCGGACGCGGTAAAGAGCGGAAAATATAGATTATGTCGCTGGGCGGACAATTGGGCCGACAGGTTGATCTGACCCTGCTGCAGAAACTGGTGCAGATCAATTGGTTCCTGATATTGTTGATCTCGCTGATCGCCGGGGTCGGCTTTGCCATGCTGTATTCCGCCGCCAACGGCAATATCAACCCCTGGGCATCGCGTCAGATGATCCGTTTCGCCGCCGGGCTCGGCTTGATGATACTTATTGCCCTGATTGATGTCCGCGCCTGGCTGCGCCACGCTTATTTGATCTATGCCGCCGCACTTTTGCTGTTGCTGGCGGTGGAGGTGATGGGTGTCGTTGGCATGGGCGCGCGGCGCTGGGTTGATCTGGGCCTGTTCCAGTTACAGCCATCCGAGGTGATGAAAATCGCCATGGTCCTGGCCTTGGCGCGCTTTTACCACGGCCTGCCCCTGGAAGACGTCGGCCGGATACGCTGGCTGGTGGTGCCGGCCGGGTTGATCCTGATACCCGTCGCCCTGGTCACCCGCCAGCCCGACCTGGGCACGGCGATCCTGCTGCTGGCGACGGCGACGGCGATGATGTTGTTGGCCGGGGTGAGGCTGTGGAAATTCGCCGCCGCTTTGGGCGCCATACTGTTGGCGATCCCGCTAGCTTGGCGGTTCTTGCTGCTCAGCTATCAAAAGGACCGGGTGCTGACCTATCTGAACCCGGAACGCGATCCCCTGGGCGCGGGCTATCACATCATGCAGTCAAAGATCGCCCTGGGCTCGGGCGGGCTGTTCGGCAAGGGCTTCATGCAAGGCACGCAAAGCCATCTGGCCTTTTTGCCGGAACGCCAGACCGATTTCATCTTCACCATGCTGGCCGAGGAATTCGGCCTCGTGGGCTGCCTTGGATTGTTGAGCCTGTACCTGCTGGTCATCGCCTATGGCTATGCCATCGCCCTCCGCTCGCGCAATCAATTCGGACGCCTGCTGGCCGCCGGCGTGATCTCCACCTTCTTCCTCTATGTCTTCATCAATATGGCCATGGTCATGGGCCTGATCCCGGTGGTGGGGGTTCCCCTGCCTCTGGTCTCCTATGGCGGCACTTCGATGATGTCCCTGTTGATCGGCTTCGGGCTGGTTCTCAGCGTCTATGTCCACCGCGACGTGGTCATATCCCGCCGTCCCGACCATGACGGTTAGACTATTCTCGAATTCGCCTCAATCGGAAAACCCTAGAGCGGTTCCGGGCTAGCGGTTCCGGGCTAGAGATGAGCCAGTGGCAGGGCGGTGGTATATTTTATCTGCTGCATGGAGAAGCTGGAAGAAACATCGTTCAACCCCTCGATCTCGATCAAACGTTTGTAGAATTGATCATAGGCCGGCATGTCCGTGACCAATACACGCAGTAAATAATCCCAGTTGCCGGCCAGACGATCAACCTCCAAAACCTCCGGCATGGCCAGGATGGCGCGGGTGAAATCATCCAACCAGTCCATGCCATGACGGGCAATGCGCAAATGGACAAAGACCGTCAGGCCCAGTTCCAGCCGCGCCGCGTCCAACAAGGCCACCCGTCCGCGAATAACGCCGCTGGCCTCCAGCTTCTGGATACGCCGCCAACAGGGCGTCGGCGACAGCCCCACCCGCTCGGCAACCACGGCCACCGACTGGGAGGCATCTTGTTGCAGCGCCTGCAAAATGCGGTAATCGAAATCGTCCAATAGAAATTACCCCAGCACAATCCAAATTTGATATTTTCATCTAAATTTTTTGCCATAATTAGATGAAATTCTCGATAATTTAGCAAATAGGCGTTAATTTTGCAACAATATACTTCGCCCAAGGGGTCATATTAAGCAGGCAATCCAGCTTGGCGGAATTGGAGGAAATTTTCATGGCGCTGGCATCTTTTCGGGAACATCCGGCCTCGGTGGGCAAAACCTATGGCGAGCATTTCGTGGTGGCCTCGGGCTTTGGACTGACCATGCTGGCGGCCGGGCTGGCCTGCCTGCTGCACGCTATCGTTCCGTTTCTATTTGTCCGCACCGGCAGCGATGCCATCACGGCCCTCTACCGCCGCATGGTAAGCCATCGGGTGGGCGGCAAAGCCCCCCTGCCAGGTGCCGATTTATCCCTGGACGGGGCCATGGACCGGTAATTGCCGGCCTAATGGGCCGAAGCCAGAAAATTCCGTATTTCCGCGACGAACCGGGGCCAGGCGGGTTCATCTTCCAGTATCAGGTGATTATCACCTTCAAGGGCGACAAACCGGGCGCCGGGTATCATGGCGGCCATGCGCCGGCCTTCGCTGAATGGCGCGATGCCGTCGTCCCGGCAATGCAGCACCAAGGTTGGGACGTTTACCTGACCTAGCAGCTCGGTCACATCGACGCTGTCAGTGACCTCGCGAATGCGTACCGCATTTTCAGGCGAGACGGAAATGCGCTGCAACTCGTTGAACCAGTCCCATTGCTCGGTCGTGCCGCCCGGCAGAAAGCCGGAGGTAAACACCTGCCGAAAGGCTGGATTGTCCTGACCCCAGCCATGTCTGATCAGAGTGCGCAGGGCGATGGCCTGATCCTTTGCCGCCGACGAACCCCTTTTCTCCCCCCCACGTGCAAAGCCGCCATACAGGATAAGGTGGCTGACCCGTCCGGGGTTGCGAACCGCATAGGCGACGGATATCGCGCAGCCTTGGGATATGCCAAACAGGGGGAAGCAATCCAGCTTTGCGTCATCGACCACCGTCGCCAGATCATTCACGAACGCCTCGAACGAGACATCCTCGACTTCCCAATCGGAAAGGCCATTGGCCCTTTGATCAAACCGGATCAGCGTATGTTCCCGGCTTAATTCCAGCAGAGTATGACGCCAAATCGGGCTCTGCCAGTCAAATTCGAGATGACTCATCCAGTGGGGCGCCCTGACCAGGGGCGGCCCGGAGCCAGCGGTGGCATAAGCGATCTGCGTTCCATCGGATGCCACACAAAAGTGGATTTTCTGTTCTACTGGCACGGCTGCCATGCCGCCCGCCGCCTCTGGCACGGCCTCGATGTCCTTGCCGTCCCAAAGCCAGCAACGCCGGGGACGGTCGATGTTTTTCAGTTCCAATTCGCCGGAATCCGTAAATGTGACGCCGACTTTTCCTATGACTTGACTGTGTACGCTGTCCGAGATTAGGACGCCGCCAGGGGATGCGAGACTTTCCAGCCGGGCCGCGATATTGACCCCATCGCCGAATATATCGCCGCCCTCGATGATGATATCGCCCAGATTAACGCCGATACGGAATTCGATGGGTTTCTCCGCCACCATATTGCGTTCGGCGATACGCCTCTGAAACGACACGGCACAGGAAACCGCATCGACGACAGAGCCGAATTCCGCCAACGCGCCATCGCCCATCAACTTGGCAATGCGACCGTTGTGTTCATCGATACAGGGATTGAAATGATCGCGCAAAATCTTGCGTAAAACAGCCAGGGTGCCCGCTTCATCCACCCCCATCATCTTGCTGTAGCCGACGACGTCAGCCGCCAATATGGCCGCCAACCGTCGCGTAATATCAACACCGGCCATGACAAACTTCCTGCCTTTATCGCCCCTCTATCCTATCGAAGGTCGTCCCAAGCGGCTAGCGATAACTATACGGAATGTCGGTAACATGTGATCTGTCCGGTTTATGTACCAAATGATCTGTCCGGATTTAGAAGGTCTCCATAGGGAGGACTTCGATGCGGCGGACAGAACAAGTACAGGGACTGAGATTGATGAAGTTCGAGGAGATTTACGAAC
>JAKZRK010000222.1:0-4704 GCA_047518225.1 Alphaproteobacteria bacterium
TACTGCAGACCAAAATCAACCGGCTGGTCCACCTGAAGCGGCATATCCGTGGTCAGCACGACGGATTTAAAGCGCGGCCCGACAAAGGGGTTCAGCACCAGTTCACCGATCCGCGACAGCTCTCCCAACCCGGCCCACAGCACCAGGGGAATATGCAGCACGTCGCTGTCCACATTGGTCTGCGAGCGGGCCGGAAACCCCAGTTGGCGCAAGGTATCGCCCATGACGCCCGCGATCTCGGCCCCGCGCAGATAGCCCCGCATGGATTGGGTGCCGGAAATCCAATCGTCCCCCGCCGCCCCTTCCATGGTGTCGTATTCCTGGTCGATCAGCATGACCACGGCGTATTTGTGATAGGGCGTAATCTCTTCCCCCGTGGCGCCGTGTGAGAACCAGGCATAATCGGGAATTTCGCAGATCCCGGTCAGATCGGCGCCCAACAGATAGGACAGCGATTTCAGCGCCCGGGCATTGGCCGCCGGATCGCTGTATTCACCGGGCGCGGCGGCGGGGCATATTTCACCCCCCTGGATCGGCACCATGGCCCGCATGGACGCCATCATGCCCGCGGTATGGGGCTGTTTGAAGGCAAAGCGGCTGCGTTCCCGCTGGGCCTTCCCGCCCAGGTCCCCGCGCAGGGCCCGGTCGAAAAAGGCCGCCCGTTTGGAAACCCTGGGCACCTCGTCGTCTAGGATCAATGTGGTGGGGCGCCCGACCCTTGGCACCGTCTCCATTGGGTAGGCGCTCAAATGGCTGGCCCGCTTGGCCCTTCGGTTCCGCTCCCGGCCCGAGGTCGCGCCGTTTTGCCCCAGCCAATAGGCCAGGCCCAGGGGACCCAGCGCAGCCGCCGCCAAGGGCCGGTCAAGGGCCAGTTCGTAGGAAGTGGAGACCACTGCGATTGAGAAATCCCCCGTCAGGAAGGGATTGCGCAAGCTGTCCCCATCCCGCACCGCCAACCCGGCCAGCACGGCCAGGCGATCCATATCCAAGGCGCCGGCGCCCATGACATGAGCCCTGGCCGGAAAACCAAGTTTCCGGATGTGACCCGACAAACACACCGCGATGCCGCCAATCCGCGCATCCGCCGCCTCGGGACGGGCCGGTTCGATCCAGCCGCGGGCCGGATTGCCGGCCTCGGGCAGCCGGCCATGTTCCAGCAACAGCACCACGGCATATGCGTGCCCCACGGTTTCCCCGTCCGCACCGCCTTCACCGGTCCAGGCGTTGGCGGGAATTCGGCAAATGCCCACTTGGGAGGCATTCATGAAATAGCTGTAGCCCTTTACATCGATCATGCGCCGATGGGGGTCGTCGGGCACCGGGGCCCGCGCCACGGCCGGCGGCCCCTTGGCCGTTTCGATAAAATATCCAGATACGTCCGCAGGGAACGGGCCAGGGGGCCTTTCGCCGGATTAAGATATTCAGGCGCCGCGGCCGGCCGACGTGCTGCCTCAACCGCTATCATGCCGTCGTCTCGGGGCAGGGCTTCCAACGGATAGGCGCCCAGATGATAGGGACGTCGATCGCCTTTGGTGCTGAAAAACACGGCCACCTCCATTCGGCACTTTCCGTTTCCGGCCAAAGCAGACGATACGGCCCCGCCGCCTCTCCCGCAAGTTATCCACGGAGCCTTGGCCGGCGTTGGCGCGGAAGGGCGATTGCGCGGCATACGCATTTACGCCACGCCAGGCGGTATTACAGTCGGTAAAAGCGTTTCGCGGTATCGTGAAACAGGGCGTTGCGTTCCCCTGTCGAGCAATCCTGAACCATCTGGGCGATGGCGCTGACCTGAGCGACATAACCGATGCGCAGGCCGGCGACGGGGAAGTTGGAGGCGAACATGCAGCGGGCAAAGCCGAATATCTCGATCGCTTCGCGGACCACGCGCCGGTTGTCGAGATAATCCCAGGCCGCCCCGGCCAGGCCCAGTTCCGATATTTTCAGATGTACATGATCCATGGCCGCCAAAGCCGCCATGCCCCGGCGCCATTCCGCCAGGCCCCCTTCGCCGCGGTCCCAGGGCAGCCCGGTATGTTCGACGACAATAGGTAGATCGGGATAGAGGGCACAAACCTCCGCCGCCTCTTCCAGATGCCAGAACGGCACCCGCAAATCCCAGGACAGACCGAATTGCCGCAACAGCCCCAGACCTTGGCGCCAAGCCGGGTCCTGCATGCTGGCCGGCTGGCCACGCACGCTGTCCCGGGTCTTGGCGGTGGCCGACGTTCTCGGTTTGCTGCGAATGCCGCGCACGGCGGGGAATGCGCCCTGGGCGGCCAGCACCTCGGCGCTATCGGGCCGGTGCAGCCAGGCATGGGCCACGATGGCATCGGGTAGGCCGGCCGCCGCCATTGCGCCGGACAGCCAGCGCGTCTCGTTCACCTGATCATCGCGGTCGGACTCCGCCTCCACATGCACGGTTTTGACCACCCGCAACGGCCCCGCGTCGCCGCGGTAATCGGCGGCGCTGTAATTCCGTTTCAACGCCTCGTAATTGCCCAACAGGAAATGTTTCTCCTGCCGGTCCGTCAGCCAGGGATAGTGAACAGCCTGCAAATCGAACAGGTGGTGGTGACTATCGATAATATCAAAATCCAGATCCAGACCGGTGAAGTCCGGCATATTCCGGGGCGTGGAAAGATCGTCGGTCATGTGCCCGAATATCGCCTAAAAGCCAACATTCAAACTAAAGAAAAAGCGCATATGATCCCCCTGCCTGCCCTCCGCGAACACCTGTTCGGTCAGAGGCTTGCCCATTTCCAAGGTCATGCGGACGTCATTCGGCAACAATGTGCGCACGCCGAGGCCGGCGGAGGCGATGGAATCCTTGGATGTTCCGAGCACCGGATCGTTATTCCAAGCCGCCGCCAGATCGTAGAAAGCAAAGGTCTGAGTGGAGAGAAAAAAGCCGTTGCGGGCGGCAAGATTGCGCTGCAGCTCGAGATATCCAGCGGCGCCGTAATCGCCTGATATTTCCGAAGGGTCGTAGGCGCGGCCGAAATTGTTGCCGCCAGCGCGGAATTCCTCGCCCGAGAGCGCGCCATTAGACATAAACTGCCCCTTCAGGCCAAGTTGCGCCGACCACGGTCCCGGCAGCGCCTGATAGCGGGTATAGAATGCTTCGATCTTTCTGTAATCGACCTTGCCGCCGGTGCGCGATAAATTGGCGGCGCCATTCGAGGAGGCATCGAAAATATCGAGCCCCCGGCTGGCGGTCGCAATGAGAATATTCTCGCCGGCCATTGGATCGACGAAAAAGCCGCGCACGGTCAGGCGCAACGAGCGTATGCGGTCGTCAAATGTATTGGTGCCCGCGATTGATTCCTCGGTATCGCGGTTTTCAAAAGTACCGGTCGCGAACAGGGACACTTCGCGGCCCCGGATAACGGGATGCACCAGATAGATGGCGGCGCGGGTGTCGAAACTGTCCAAATCCAAAGATTTGTCACTTTCTCCTGACTCACTGACGCTGTGCCAGGCGTCAATACCCACCAGGGTACCTTCGGAATTCAGGGGGTATTCCTGCTGGCCCTCGAAAAACAGCAATTCGCGATTGTCGTCGGGTACCGTATAGACGACCAGCCCCGTACGTTCATACTGGCCCAACAAGGAATTGAAATTCGCGGAAAATTGCGTCACATGCCGGCCCACGGGACGGGTGCTTTTGTTATCGATGCTGGCATAGCCCTGAAAATAATCCTGCGTCAGATGCAGCACCAGTTCATGGGCGCCCGATACCTGATCCAGGGCCCGCAGGGTCGGACGGACGCCGAGCCCCGGCAGATCGTCCATCAGCATGACATAACGTTCCAGCACGCCCTGGGTCAATGGATGGGCTGCCTTCAGCTTCTCGGCGAAACTTGAAAGCAGGCTCTTTCGGGCTTCTAGCGGCCCCTCGAATACCACACGCTCGATAAAGCCCTCAACGACATCGATGCTGAGAATGCCGTATTCCATTTCCTGGGGCAGGGCGGTGGCAAATGACAGGACGTATCCATCTTGCTGGTACTTCGCGGTGATCGCGGCGACAATCTTTTCGGCGTCCGCGATTCCGAGCAAACGGCCCAAATGGGGTTCGTATATCGCCGCCAATTCGGCCTCGGGGTAAACCGTGGCCCCGTATATTTGTACACCTGTTAAAACGACGTCGGTCAGTCCCGTGGCTTCGGGCTCGTCTGCCTTGTCCTTATGCGGCAGCGGTATTTCCAAATCGCGCGGCGCTGCCTGCTGCGGTTTGACCCGCTGCTCCAGGACGGACGGGCCACTGGCCCGGGCCCCCCTGGCGGCGGTCTGCGCCTGAGCGTTCGGAACAAATTCGGCAATAAGACCAATCAACGCAAGAGCCAGCGCGGCGCCAGGGACCAACCTTTTCACAATATTTAAAATTCCCTCAACCATCGCAGGAGTGTATAGATCTTTCAGCCATGCAATTAAGCAACATGCCACCACCCATTCCCGCTAGATGACGGGCTGCATGGGACGACAATCATAGAGTAACAATAAAAACATATTTAATGTAACAACAAATTCTTATTAACGACTTGTTAAGGATTTACCCCTTAAATGTTGTAGCGCACCCGGTTCCTTGGACACAAGTTTGTCTCACGCGGCGGGCCTGATTGAGATCGCGGCGTGCCACGCCTGACGAGCTTGAGCGGGGCTCAGGTAGCCGTTCTTTTCGACGATCCACTGGGCATTGTAGAG
>JAKZRK010000223.1:0-26211 GCA_047518225.1 Alphaproteobacteria bacterium
GCGGCGCAGGCCGCATCATCGGGGAAAAGTCGCTGGAACTCGGGTAGCGAATGCGGGAATGGGAGATCGGCGCGGTCGAGAACATCCATGGCGCGCTCCCCTATATCCGGTTTGCGCCCATTCTAGCCCTAGTGGGTGTGAACCGGATAGGCAAGCATTGATGATCGATAACAGGTGCGCGCCGCTTTCATTGATATCCCGGGAATATTCCAGATACTTCGGCGAGCTGAGTGGCCCAAATAATTCACCCACGAGAATATCTGAAAATCCGATGATGGTGTTCAATGGCGTGCGCAATTCATGAGAGGTATTGGCCAGAAACTCCGACTTGGCACGATTGGCCATTTCGGCTTCCTCCTTGGCCACGCGCAGGGCCTGCTCCGATCGTTGTTGCGCGGTGATGTCCTGGCAAACCACCAGGATACCGCCGCCCGGCATGGCAAAGGTGCGTAATTCGAGAATGGTGCCGTCGGGACGGGTACGCCGGTAGGTATTCGGCACCTTGCCAAAATCATTTTCGACGGGTGTCGTTACCAGTTCGTCAATTCCGCCTGGTCCAAATTCTCCGTTGCGGGCATTCAGACGCAACAAATCGTCAATATCACGGCACTCCGCAACCTGCTCCGGGTCAAGCCCCTGCAAATCCAACAAGACCTCGTTCATGGCAACCATTTCGCCATCCGCGCCAAAAAACGCAATGCCCACATCCAAATTGCCGAAAATCGCCTCCAGTTCCGCCGACCGCTTGCGCAGATCCTCTTGATCGCGCCTGGAAGCCGTAACATCGGTGATGGTAATAGTGACGCCGCCATCGGGCATCCGCGTACGCCGCACATCCAAGGTCCGGCCGTCCGGGCCGGCCATCTCGTGCTGTGGCGGGTCACAATTCCTAATGTCTTCAATGCGGCGGGTTACGAATTCGACGCCGTTGTCCTCGAAAACGCCGGCATCGGCCATAAACCAGCACATTTTCTCTAGGGAAACGCCGGCCTCGGCAATTTCCGATGTCACACCGAACAGGTCGAAATACCGTTGATTCCAGGTCCGCAGCCCACCACCAGGGCCAAAAACCAGAACGCCTTGATCGATACTTTCCAACGAGGTGCGCAAAAGATGGGTTTTCTCGTCCAGGGCCCAACTTTGCTTTTTTTGCCTGGTGACATCGACGCAGGTCAACAGGCGCCCGCCACCAGTCGTGGCGCGTTCGGTGAATTGCAGGCTTCGCCCGTCGGTCAGGCTAACCTCCCATTCGATCTCTTGCGGCTCCGCCCGGGCCGCCACGTCCGCCAGGAAGGCCGACACCCGGTGCGCCGCATCGACGAAAATACCGGCCTCGGCCAGGAACCGGAAGAAATCCAACCGGCCGATATCCTGGTTTCTCAAGTCGTCCACCATGGGTAACAACTGCGAAAACTGGCTGTTGGTCAAGCTTAACCGGTCATCCGCGTCGAAAAGGGCGACCGCAATGGGAACGGCTTCCACAAGGTCGCTATCATGATGCCGTGTTGGGCGTGCATTGGCGGGACTCGGCGTCCGGCGGAGTTTCAAGGCAAGCCCCAGGGCGAAGGCACCGACAACGCCAATGGCAAGAAAAAAAGCACCCAACGCCGTCATTGTTATCCTCACTTCGTCCAATACCGAGGCGGACCATGGCACCATGGTTCCGGGCATGGGCCGCCAGGCATTTCTTCCACGACTTGCGAAAATAGCCTTAGCCACAAGTAAACCGTTGGCGTTAACGACCGGTTAATTTTATCCTTGTGATGGCTTGCCCCGGTCATCCATTTGGGCCAATTTTAGGACATGGTCAAACTTGACAGCCTGGAACAACTACTGGGGCAAATCCGCGATTGCCGGTTGTGCGAAGAACATCTCCCCCTGGGTCCGCGTCCCATACTGCGGGCCAAGGCGACGGCGCGGCTGCTGATCGTCGGCCAGGCGCCAGGCACCAAGGTTCACGCCAGCGGCATTCCCTGGGAAGACCCAAGCGGGGATCGGTTGCGGCAATGGCTGGGCATCGAAGCAAGCACATTCTACGACCCCGGCCGGGTTGCCATCATGCCCATGGGATTTTGCTATCCCGGGCGCCTGCCCAAAGGTGGCGATCGCCCGCCCCGGCCGGAATGCGCACCGGCCTGGCATCAAGACCTGTTGGCGCAGTTGCCGGCCATTGAATTGACGGTGCTGGCGGGGGCCTATGCCCAGGCTTATTACCTTGGCGCCACGCGGGCCGGCAATGTCACGGAAACCGTGCGGGCCTGGCGCCGTTACGCCCCGCGCCATATGCCCCTGCCCCACCCATCATGGCGCACCATGGGATGGCAGAAACGAAATCCCTGGTTCGACGAGGACGTCTTGCCGGAATTGCGCCGGCGGGTACGGGCCCTATTGTGAGGGCCGCCGCGGTCAAATGATCCGGAAAAGCCCGGAACGGCTCTAATCCAGGCAAAAGCCATGGCGGCGCAAATAGCCTGCCAGATCGTCCCGTTCGCGCACCGAGACCTGACGGGTCTTGTCCTCCGACCAGCCATAGAAGTCCGGTTTGCCATATTCCGCCGTCAGCCGTTGTTTTTCCGGCGGAATCGCATAGATAGTGTTGCGCCGATGATCGTAAGCATCGATTTGTTCAGGCAGCAGGCTGTCGTCATACTGATCCGTATGTACAATCATTTCCGGCGGCAGCCGGGTCGAGGTGAAGCCGGGATGGGCGGGATGGCCCACACACATGCCGGCGACGGGGAAAACATAATCAGGCAGATCGGTAATTTCAGCGATGCGGTCAATATGGTTGCGGACCACACTGATCGGGCAGCAACCCAGCCCGGCGGCTTCGGTGGCGGTAATGAAATTCTGCATCACCAGGGCCGTATCGACGGCGGCGTTTAAAAAGGCATCCAGATGATCGTTGGCGAATTGATGTTCGCGAAGCTGGCACAAATTGCGAATACGCCGGGAATCGCCGCAGAACAGCAGAAACACCGGGCAGGTGCCGATCCAGCCCATTTCGGGCATCAATGCCGCGATGGCCCGGCGCTTGCCCGGATCCTGCACTCGGATAATGGCGCTCTGCTGCAAATCCGACTTGGCCGGCGCCGACAGGGCACAGGCATACAGCAGGTTCAAGGTTTCCTCGGCGACCGGATCATCCAGAAAGCGGCGATGGGTGCGGTGGGACAGCAACGCGGCCAGGGTTTCCTCTCCCGGCCCCGCTTCGACCTCCGCCACCGCCACATCCATGCCAAAGCGTTGTGCCGCAAGATCCGCCAGTTTACCCATGAGCCTTACTCCAAGATGTTAGCCATACCGGCCCATCTTAAGTCATTTGCCGCCCTTTTGTGTTGTCTTGTCATCCTTGGCGCCTGCGCCCCACGGGTGCAGAATTTTCAGCCCGGCCTGATGGCGGCGAAAATCCAGGGCGATAACTTTGTCAGCGAGGATGGCAAGATGTTGCCCCTGCGCGCCTGGCCGGCCCGGGACCGGCCCAGGGCGGTACTGCTGGCGCTGCATGGCTTCAACATGTACAGCGACTATTTTTCGGAACCGGCAACATGGTGGGCCGCGCGTGGCATCACCACCTATGCCTATGACCAGCGCGGCTTTGGCGCCGCGCCGGAGGCCCGGATCTGGGGCGGCGGCAACGCCATGGCGTCCGATGCCGGGGTTTTGCTGGCTCTGCTGGCGAAGCGTCACCCCGGCCTGCCCATCTATCTGCTGGGCGACAGCATGGGCGCGGCGGTCGCGGTTCTGGCCCTGACCGGATTGGCGGCCGAACAAACAAAGGTCGCGGGCGTAATTCTGGTGGCCCCCGCCCTTTGGGGTGGGCGGTCCATGCACCCCGCGCTGCGTTTCGGCCTGTGGCTATCGGCACATACCATGCCTTGGAATACAGCGACGGGCCGCGGCCTGAAACGCCGGGCCACGGACAATACGCCCATGCTGCGGGCCCTGAGCCGCGATCCACTGGTCATCCGCCATACCCGCATCGACGCGGTTTATGGGGTGACGCAGTTGATGGGACAGGCCTTTGACGCCGCGCCGGACCTGAAACCGCCGACCCTGATACTATATGGGGAACGGGACGAAATCGTACCGGCCACGCCTGTTCGCCAAACCATCGCCAAATTGCCGCAACCGGCGAAGATCGCCCTTTATCCAGAGGGCTGGCACATGTTGCTGCGGGATTTGCAGGCGGAAGTGGTCTGGGGCGACATTGCCGCCTGGATCCATGACCCCGACGCCCCGATGCCGTCCGGAGCCCAGCGGCCGTCGCGGTAAGCGCTTATTAACGCCAATGCGCTAACACCATATCTCTTGACAGGCAAATGGCGGGAGTTTCCATCAATGACCCATTTTCTGGTAACCGATGACAATCCGGATGGCGACCTTCTGGAAGACATCCTGGCGATGGTACGGGGCGATATTATCAAACGGGCCGTCCTCATCACTGATGACGACCGGCCGGAGGCCCGCAAGGTTCTGGCCAATAACGTCCAGATCATGTCCATGTTGACCGAATGCATCGCCCTGGCCGAGGAAAATACCGCGGTCCTGACCAAGGCTTTCGGCCCCAGCCGCGCCGGCAAACCGCGCATAGGCCACGGATGATCCGCGGCCGAATTTGACAGTGGATATTGGCCAATTGGATTAGCCAGCGTAGACTGCCCCCGCCACATCACCTGGTATTCGGGATTGCAGTTACATCATGGCCGAACTCATTGCGCAATTGCGGGGCATCGTTGGCGACAAAGGCTTGGTTCTAAACGAGGATTTGTCCGGCCGGAGCGCCGGTTATCTTCATCCCGATAAAACCCTGGTGGCCAAGGTGCTGGTTCGCCCCGCCACGACGGAAGAAGTCTCGCAAGTTCTCAGACTGTGTAACGAGGCCGGCCAGCCGGTGGTCAGCCAGGGCGGTTTGACCGGTCTGGTCGATGGCAATATCGCCTCGCCGGACGAAGTTATTCTCAGCCTGGAGAGGATGCGCGCGATCGAGGAGATCGACCCCGCCTCCGCCACCATGACCGTGCAGACCGGCGTGACCTTGCAAACGGTGCAGGAAGCCGCCGACGAAGCCGGCTTTTTCTTCCCCCTGGATCTTGGCGGACGGGGCACCGCCACCCTGGGCGGCAACATTTCCACCAACGCGGGAGGCAACCGGGTCGTGCGCTATGGCATGGCGCGGGATATGGTCCTTGGATTGGAGGCGGTACAGGCCGACGGCACGGTGTTGAGTGCCCTGGGCAAGATCATCAAGGACAACGCCGGCTATGACCTGAAGCACCTCTTTATCGGCAGTGAAGGCACCCTGGGTGTCGTCACTCGGCTGGTGCTGCGCCTGCGGCCCAAGCCGGCCAGCCAGCAGACCGCATATCTGGCCGTTGATGAATTCGACAAATTGCCACAATTACTGAATTTTTGTAACAGCCGCTCCGGCGGCAGCCTCTCGGCCTTCGAAGTGATGTGGCGGGATTATTTCGAGTTGGTGCTCGCCACGCCCGGCGCGGCCCAGCCTTTGCCGGCGGACTATCCCTATTATGTCCTGATGGAATTCATGGGCGGGGATGCGGCGGGCGACGGTGATCGATTCGAGGCGATGTTGGCCGAAGCCATGGAAAACGGCCTGCTGGTCGATGCCGTGATCGCCAAGTCCGAAGGCGAACGCCGGGCCATGTGGGCCTTGCGTGACGATGTGGAAAGTCTGGACCGCTGGGGCCCCCGGGTTGGTTTCGATGTGGGTCTGCCCATCGCCGCCATGCCCGGATATTTGGAAGAAATCGATGCCCCCATCCTGGCCAAATGGCCCGAACGCCGCCGTGCCGTGTTTGGCCATTTGGGCGATGGCAACCTGCACATCGTCTATGCGGTGGGTGATAACGGCGCCAACGCGAAAAAGATCATCGACGATGCGGTCTATCTGCCCCTGGCAAGCCGGGGCGGCTCGGTCTCGGCCGAGCACGGCATCGGCCTGGCCAAGAAGGACTATCTGAAAGTTTCGCGCAGCCCGGCCGAGATCGCCCTGATGCGGCAGTTGAAGACGATGATGGACCCGAACAACATTCTCAATCCGGGCAAAATCTTTTCGTGAGCCGCTATTCCCTAGCCGCTCTTCTGCGCCATGGCGTGACCGGCCACCGGGGCTGGAAACCGGCCTGGCGCGACCCGGAGCCAAAGGCGGGCTATGACGCGATCATCGTCGGCGGCGGCGGCCATGGCCTGGCGAGCGCCTATTACCTGGCCAAGAACCATGGTTTGAACAATATCGCGGTGCTGGAAAAGGGCTGGTTGGGGGGTGGCAATACGGGCCGCAATACCACCATCATCCGCTCCAATTACCTGCTGGATGCCAATGCACGGTTTTACGAACACAGCATGAAGTTGTGGGAGGGGTTGAGCCGGGATTTGAACTTCAACGTGATGTTCTCCCAGCGCGGCGTCATCAACCTGGCGCACTCGAAAGGCCAGTTGGAAGCCTTTCGCAGGCGTGGCAACGCCATGCGCCTGAACGGCATCGATGGGGAATTGCTGAACCGCGATGCTGTCGCCGCCCTGGTGCCGGGGATGGATATGTCCCGCAACAGCCGCTTTCCGGTGGAGGGCGGCCTGTTGCAACCGCGCGGCGGCACCGCGCGCCACGATGCGGTGGCCTGGGGTTATGCCCGAGGGGCGGACCGGCGCGGCGTCGACATCATTCAAAACTGTGAAGTCACCGGCATTCGCCGGGATCAGACGGGCGTCACCGGGGTGGAAACCAGCCGCGGCTTTATCGCCGGCAAACGGATCGGACTGGCGGTGGCGGGCCATTCCACACAACTGGCCGCCATGGCCGGCGTGCGCCTGCCCATAGAATCCCACGTCTTGCAGGCCATGGTCAGCGAACCGGTCAAACCGGTGCTGGATACGGTCGTCACCTTTGGCGCGGCGCATTTGTACGTCAGTCAATCGGACAAGGGCGAACTGGTCATGGGCGGTGATATCGATGGCTATAACTCCTTTGCCCAGCGCGGCAACCTGCCGGTGATCGAGCATGTGGCGGCCTGTCTGCTGGCGCTGTTTCCCCATTTCAGCCGCCTGCGCATTCTGCGCAGCTGGGGCGGCGTCATGGATATGACCATGGACGGCAGCCCGATCATCGGTACCACGCCGGTGCCGGGGCTGTTCCTGAATGGGGGATGGTGTTACGGCGGCTTCAAGGCGACGCCGGCTTCGGGCTGGGTGTTTGCCCACACCATGGCGACCGGACAGCCCCATGCCTTGAATGCCGATCTGAATCTGGACCGGTTTCACCAGGGCCGGGTGCTGGATGAAAAGGGCGCCGGCCCCTATCCCTGGGCGCATTAGGTAACTTATCATGCTGTTGATCGATTGCCCCCATTGCGGCCCGCGCGCACAGACAGAGTTCAGCTATGGCGGTGACGCTGGCGTCGCCCGGCCCTCTGCGCCGGAAGAAGCGGACGACGGGGCCTGGGTCGACTACCTCTATCTGCGCGACAATGCCAAGGGCGGCCATGACGAGCTTTGGCAGCATATTTTCGGCTGCCGCCGTTGGCTGCGGGTACGCCGTGACGTGGTCAGCCATGAAATCACCGGCTGCACGGAACTGGCGGGGAACGGGCCGTGAGCATGGACGATTTCCGATTGCCCCACGGCGGCCTGATTGACCGGGACAGGAAATTGTCCTTTACCTTCGATGGCCGTACCTATCTGGGCTATCACGGCGATACCCTGGCCTCGGCCCTGCTGGCGAACGGGGTTCGCCTGGTGGGGCGCAGCTTTAAATTCCACCGCCCCAGGGGCATCTTTGGATCGGGCAGCGAAGAACCCAACGCCCTGGTGCGGTTGCGCACGGGCGCCCGCGGTGAACCGAACATCCGCGCCACCCAGGCCGAGCTTTTCGACGGACTGGCCGCCCACAGCCAAAACAACTGGCCGTCCTTGCGCTGGGACATATCCAGCGCCCTGGGCCTGATTTCACCGTTTCTGCCGGCTGGTTTCTATTACAAGACGTTTATGTGGCCGGCAAATTTCTGGCCCCACTATGAATATATCATCCGCCGCATGGCGGGCATGGGGCGCAGCCCAGAGACGCCTGACCCGGACCGCTACGAAAAACGCCATGACAACTGCGATGTGCTGGTCATTGGCGGCGGCCCAGCCGGCTTGGCGGCCGCCCTTGCCGCCGCGAAAGGTGGCGATCAGGTCTGGCTGGCCGATGAAGGCGCCCATCTTGGCGGCAGCGCCATGGGCGCGGATGACGAGATGGTCCGCGAAACCGTAGCCGCCCTGGAAAGCCTGGACAACGTCACCTTGCTGCGGCGCACCACCGTCTTTGGTAAATATGACGGTCATCTCTATGGCCTGGTGGAACGCACCGGTGATCATCTGGCCAGCCCCGCCATGGGTATGCCACGGCAGCGCCTTTGGCATCTGCGGGCAGGGCGGGCCGTGCTGGCCAGCGGGGCCGTCGAGCGGCCGTTGGTATTCGCCAACAACGACCGGCCCGGCGTGATGCTGACCTCGGCGTCCCTGGGTTATCTGCGCGCCTACGCCGTGCGGCCAGGCAAGCGCGCCGTCATCCTCACCAATAATGACAGCGCCTATGGGGCGGCCCGAATTCTGGCGGCGGCGGGTATCGAGATCGCGGCAATCGTTGATCACCGGCCCATGACGGGGGAACGGGACTTGCAAGGGGTTGATACCCTCCATAACCACGCCGTCATCGACAGCGCCGGCAACAGAGGCTTGAGCGGCGTCACCATCGCCCGGCTGGATGGGAATGGCGGCGCCGTGCCCGGTTCGGAGCGGCAACTCGCCTGTGATCTGCTGTGCGTATCGGGCGGCTTTACCCCCAGCGTGCATCTTTATTCCCAGGCTGGCGGCAAGTTGGCCTTCCGCGAGGATATTCAAAGCCTGGTGCCCCGGGCCGAGGTCGCGGGCATGACGGTGGTCGGCGCGGCCAATGGCGAGTCAATCCCAATCACGGCGCCACCCATTACGCTGGGTGGGTCCCGGCGTAAACAGTTCATCGATCTGCAAAATGACGTGACGGCGGGGGATGTGGAACTCGCCGCGCGGGAAGGCTACCGCTCCGTCGAGCATGTAAAGCGCTATACCACCCTTGGCATGGGCACCGACCAGGGCAAGACCTCGAACCTGAACGGCATCGCGGTTCTGGCCGGTGCCCTGGACAAACCGCTGGCCGATGTCGGCGTCACGACCTATCGCCCGCCCTACACCCCCCTCACCATCGGCACCCTAGTTGGTCGGCAGGTGGGTGGCTTTTTGGCCCCGACACGGCGCACGCCCATGCAGGAGTGTCATGAAATGGCCGGCGCCGCCTTCGTGCCGGCGGGCCTGTGGCAGCGCCCCCATTATTATCCGCGGCCCGGTGAAGCCATGGCGGATGCGGTCAACCGCGAGGTGCTGGCGGTGCGCCGGAACGTGGGCATCGTCGATGTCTCCACCCTGGGCCGCATCGATCTGCATGGCCCGGACGTGGCCGAGTTCTTGAACCGCATCTATATCAACGGCTTCAAAACCCTTGCCGTGGGCATGTGCCGCTATGGCGTGATGCTGCGCGACGACGGCATGATTTTTGACGACGGCACCGTCGCCCGCATGGCCGGGAACCATTACATCATGACCACCACCACCGCCAATGCCGGCCCGGTCATGGCGCATCTGGAATATTATCTGCAGGTCGTCTGGCCCGATCTGCGGGTTCACCTGACCTCGATCACCGACCAATGGGCCGTGACCGCGGTGGCGGGTCCCCGCCCGCGGGGGCTGTTGCAAAGCTGGGACAGCGATATCGAATTCGCCAATCAGGCCCTGCCCTTCATGGGCTGGCGCGCGGGCCACATCGGCGGCATCCCGGCGAAGGTTTTCCGCATCAGTTTCTCCGGCGAACTGGCCTACGAGATCGCGGTGGGGGCAGACCATGGCCGCGCGTTGTGGGAGATGCTGCTGGCGGCGGGCGGGGATTTCGATGTCGTCCCCTACGGCACCGAGGCGCTGACCACGTTGCGCACGGAAAAGGGCCACTTTGTCATGGGGCCGGAGGCCGACGGCCGCGCCACCGCCGACGATATGGGCCTGGGCGGGATGTTGTCGTCCAAGAAGGATTTTGTCGGGCGGCGGTCGCGGCGCCTGCCCGGCCTGGCGCCCGGGGGCCGTTTGAACTTGGTCGGCCTGGTGCCCATTGACGGCACCAGCCCCATTCCGCCCGGCGCCATATTGCTGGACCGTGCGGTGGCGGGCCCCGTGCCCGACAAGGCGGGCCATGTGGCCACGTCGGTGTTTTCCCCCAACCTGGACAAGCCCATCGCCCTGGCCATGGTGCACAATGGCCGCCGGCGCCTGGGCGAAGGGCTTTGGGCCCATTCGCCCCTGGACGACAGGATCGTTGCCGTAGCGGTCACCGACCCGGTCTTCATCGACCCCAAGGGGGAGCGTGTTCGTGGCTGATCCCCCGAGCCGCCAATCCGCCCTGGCCCAGCAGCCGCTGCCAGATGACCTGATCCAGGAACGCAGGGGCCTGTGGATGCAGCGCCTGTATGCCCCGGACCGGCAGCCGGGCTTCGGGGAAGAGGTCGGCCTCGCCCTGCCCGAACAGGCCAACCGCGCCATCTTTGGCAACAATCTGCACGCATTGTGGGTGGCGCCGGGTGAATGGTTGCTGGTAAGCGAAGTGTCCCCCGGGCATGATGACATTTCCGCCCGCGTTACAGACAATGGCGGCGCCCTAAGCGAGCTAAGCCATGCCCGCACGGTTTTCCGTATTGCCGCCGGCCCGGCCCGGGACATCCTGGCAAAGGACTGTCCCCTGGACCTGCGCCCATGGGAATTTTTGCCCGGCCATTGTGCGCAAAGCGTTTTGGCCGGCGTCGCCATCCTGGTGCATTATTCGGCGGACGGCGCGCACATGGACATCTACGTGCCCCGCAGTTACGGGCAGTTCATGCACGCCTGGCTTAAGGACGCGGCCCTATTCCTCTAACCGTCCGATCATTCTTCCGGAATGGCGAAATGGTGCATGGGCGGCAATTCCGGGAAGCGGGGAATATCGTCGCTGGTATCGGCGGCATAATCCGCCATGTCGTCCGTGAAGATCCGCATCATCAGGCGCAGGCCGGTGGGCTGATCCAGGCTGCCGGCGGTGATGGTGATGGTATCCACGTTGTCCCGGCGAAAGAACAGGGTGGATCCGCAATTGCCGCAAAAGCCGCGCTCGACCTTTTCGGAACTGCGGTACCAGTTCAATTCCCCGTCATCATCGGAAATGGTCACATCGGCCATGCGGGCGCCGGTGGCGTGCCAGACACTGCCGGTAATGCGCCGGCAGCTTTCGCAATGACATTCCACCACCTGGCGCACGGGCCCGGCAATGAGGTAGCGGACCCGGCCACAATGGCATTTACCCCGGTATTCAGCCGGCATCACTCAGCCGCGGCAACTTTGTCGCCCAACAGGGTTCCCACATAGAAACCACGGTTCTTCAAATTGGCGAAGAACACCTCTTCAAAGCTGGGCGCGACCGAGCCGATGACGGCTTCGTTCGCCATCAAGGCATCGGACCAGGCCTTTATCAGCGGATAGTCCGCCAATATGCCCGTTTGCACGATCTCTTCGATCATCGCAAAGCGTTGCAGGAAGGGCGCATAGGCCGCATCGACCAGGCACAATTCGGGACCGTTGAAGTAGGGTCCCTTGTTACCCCGCTCGTTGGCGATGGCGTCTTCCAGCTTTTGCAGGAACTTTGGCGCCCCGGCCAGTTTCTCGTCAAACTCTTCCCGGGTCTTGGTGTAGTAGATATTGATGCCCTTGGAAAAGTCCGGCACGAAATCCGTCCAGGCCCGGTTGCGGGCCCGCTTGAAGGGATCCTCCGGATGGCTCCTGGGCGCCACCACATCATCGAGATATTCCGCGATGGCATTAGATTCAAACAGCGGATCCTCGTCCACCGCCAACACGGGCACCTTGCCGTGGGGCGAGATTTTCAGGAACCACTCGGGCTTCTCCGCCAGATTGATGTAGGTGGTCTCGAATTCGACTTCCTTCGCACGCAAAAGAATCACGGCGCGCTGTACCCACGGTCAGGTAATGGAACTGATCAAATGATATTTATCGGCCATATCAGGCGTCTCCCCAAGGATTGTGTCGACAGTTGGGTTTTACAATAGAGCCATGGCGGCAGCCCGTCAAAACTTCCCCTCGGCCATCATGCCGGCTCCAGGGCATAAATTTCGGTATGGTGATCGTGGCCCTTTAGGGTGACCTTACCCAGGGCTTCCACTTTCAGGCCATGGGGCAGGTCCAGGCTCGTCAGCAGGCTGGCGGAGATCAGGCAATCGCGGCCCATGTCCTTGGCCTGATGTTCCAGGCGGGCCGCCGTGTTGGGGGTGTCGCCAATATGCACGATGGCGCGCTTGCTGTCGCCGCATTCGCCCACCACCACCTCTCCAAGGTGAAAACCGCCCCAGAATTCCGGGCGGACGCCGAACCGCTCTTGAAAATACGGCGCCTTGGCCGCCAGGCCCCGGGTGATTTGCGCGTAGCATTGCAGGCAACGCGCCTCTTTCAGGCCATGGGCTTCCAGCCAGGTCGCCACCATCTCGTCGCCATTATAGCCGAGAACCTCGCCGCCATATTCCGCCACCCAGCCATCGGCGTCAAAGAATACCTCCGAGATAAGCGCGTGGGTTTTCTCATCGCCAAGGCGCTTGGCCATGGTGGTGGAATTCTTGATATCCAGAAACAGATAGATCCGCCGCTCCTGGCGGGGTTGGTGATAGCGGCCGGTGATCACCTTCCACATGGTGCCGGCGCCCAACAGGGGCCGCAGTTGCATGAACAACGCGATCACGACGAAGACCAGGAATGCAACCAGGATATCCAGTAAAAAGTCCCGGGCGAGATAATCGGTGAACATCAGCACGTTTGGATAGAGCACGGCCGCGACCGCGCGTTGCAGCAATATGGCCAGGGCGATAATCGCCGTCGAAGAGGCATCGATCACGATCCAGCCCGCCACGAAACTCATCCGGCGGATGGCGGCGCCACGCGGATCATAGACGAAAAACATCATATAGACGCCAAGGCAAAGCCCGATGAAGCCACCCGTACGGGCCGCATGCTCCAATTCGATCCACGAAACGGGCATGATCCCCGAGGCCATGCGCAGCAAGGTATAACCAAGGCCAAAGGCGTCGCCGATCACGGTCAGGATCGCCACCAGCTTCCACTTTTCCCGCGCCCACTGTTCTAACGCCATTCTTCACCCCGTGCCGCCCGCCGCGCCGATAGCCTTACATGTCGTCTCTGGAATATTCTACACAAGCGCGGCAGCGGACAATAGCCGGGGAAATGGACGGCCGCCTGCAATTATGCCATTAACGCCTGCCGCACCGCCTCTGGATTTTTCTCTATCACTTTAAGAAAGGCGCGGGCTTGAAGGGGCGGCTTTCGCGAGCCCTGTTCCCAGTTTCGGATGGAATGCGCCGTGAAGCCAAACCGCATGGCAAAGCCGGCCTGCGAGAGGGCAAGTTTTTCTCGAATGGCTTTGATGTCTACTTCTTCTGGCACTTGAGCCGGTTTATGTGCGACGGCGCCGGTTTCTTCGCCCCGCGCATATGCAAGCGCCTCCAATGCGCCTTCGCGAATACGGTCACCTGCTTTAGTCATTTGCTTCTCCATTTCTTGTACTCGGATACGATCAGTTTCCCGCTGGCGTTAAATTCGTTGCGTTCGGCTTTGCTAAGACCGGCCTTTTCATTCTTGACGAATAGCGTGATCAGAATTACCGGTAGATTGCTACCGCTGTAAAATGTGACCACCCGAACGCCACCGCTTTTGCCCCGGGCCCGAAAGTGCCCAGCGAAATTTACGAAAGCCGCCCGTACCCTGCATTTTCTCGCCCTGTTTAGGGTTGGCGGCCAAACTATTAACCAGTTCCTTTCTGGTTTCGTCGCTAAGAACGCCTTTCGAATGGCGAACCAAGGCAGCTGTCTCAACGACGGTGTGAAGTTTTTGTATCATGGCAAAAATATAAGTCAGCGACGTAGTAAGTCAATGGGGTATGGGAAGATGGTTGAATGATACGCGGACGAATAAGTGCCGGGTGGTTCATTTGAACCAAGGGGCAGTGTGTTCCGGCCCGCTACGTCATTGAAAAGAATGGTGGGCGCACGTGGATTCGAACCACGGACCTCTGCGATGTGAACACAGCGCTCTAACCAACTGAGCTATGCGCCCCAGGCGGCGTATCCGCGCTACCGGGCGGCTTGGATTTAGTCTGGTGCGGGTTAAGTGTCAAGCGAGGCTGGAAAGCGTGGCCGGCAATTGATCGAAATGATCGATCAGGGCATCCGCGCCCAGTTCCTGTACCGGCGTGGTGGTATAGCCGAAGGTGACCAGCACCACCGGCAGGCCGGCATTGCGGGCGGCGTTCAGGTCGTTGGCGCTGTCGCCGATCATCACCGCGCGCTCCGCCGCCACGCCGATGGCATCCAAGGCGCCCAGGATGTGGCCGGCATGGGGTTTGCGCACGGCCAGGCTGTCACCACCCAACACCGCATCGAACAATTGCGCCATGTCCAGTTGCTCGAACAGGCGGTTGGACAGGGATTGGGGCTTGTTGGTGCAGACCGCCAGCTTCAGGCCCGCCGCCCGCAAGCCTTCCAATGCCGCCAGCACGCCGGGGAAAGGATGGCTGCCGTCAGCCAAGTGATCCCAATAGTAATCCAGCAACACCTTGAACCATTGATCGACTTCGCCGTCACTGGGGCTTTGCCCGGTAGTCTCCAAGCCAAGGCGCAGCATCGCCCGGGCGCCATCGCCAATCATATGGCGTACGTCCTCCACCGCCACGCCGTCCCGGCCGGCCCGGGCCAGAGTGTGGTTGAGGGCGCCGCACAGATCGGGCGCGGTCTCTATTAAGGTGCCGTCCAGATCGAATACAACGGCGTCGAAACGTTTACGAAAAGGCATATTAGATCCAAATCCACATGATCAGGGGTACGGAAACGGCGACGATCATCGCTTCCAACGGCAGGCCGACCCGCCAATAGTCGGAAAACCGATAGCCGCCCGGACCCAAAATCAGGGTATTGCACTGATGGCCAATGGGGGTGAGGAAGGCACAGGAGGCCCCGATCGCCACGGCCATCAGGAAGGCATCCGGGCTGGCGTCCAGGCCCTGGGCAATACCCACCGAGATGGGCGCCATGACCACCGCCGTGGCGGCATTGTTCATGACATCTGACAGGGTCATGGTCAGGATCAGGACGAAAGCCAGAATGGCCCAGACCGGCAAGCCAGCCGCCAGCGTGACCAGGCCATTGGCCAACAAGGCGGCGGTGCCCGTGCTTTCCAGGGCGCCGCCCACCGGGATCATGGCGCCCAGCAGGACCACCACCGGCCAATCGATGGCATCGTACATTTCCCGCAGGTTCAAGAAATCAAACAGCACCATGGCCACCGCCGCCGCGGTCAGGGCGACGGCGGCGGGCAACAGGCCGAAACCCGACGCCGCCAGGGCAGCGGCAAAGATGCCCAGGCCCGCCAATACCCTGGGGTTCTGGCCCAACCGCAAGTCCCGGCGCATCAAAGGCAGACAGCCCAGGCGTGACAGGGTCTCGGGCATGGCGCCGCTGGCCCCCTGCAACAACAGGACATCGCCCGCCCGCATCACCACACGGTCCAGGCGGGCGCGCACCCGCTGCCCCTGGCGGGCAATGGCCAAAAGGTTCAGGCCGTGGCGGTTGCGCAGGTTGACGGTGCGCGCGCTGCGCCCGGCCAGGCTTGAAGGGGCGGTAATCACCGCCTCGATCAAGGCCACATCGTCCGAGGACAGATGTTCCGGGGATAATTCCTCATCCCCCACCAGTTCCAGACCGGCGAGCTCCATAAAGCCTTTCAAATCCGTGGGATCGGCGCGCAGCACCAGAATATCGCCGGCCTGTAATTTTGTCCGCCGACTGGGTGCGGGGCGCCGCTCCTCGCCCCGTATCAGGGCCGTCACCAGCACGTCCAGCTCTTCCAACTCTGGCAGGCTGGCGATGGATTGGCCCAGCAGGGGCGAATTTTCGCTCAGGCGCGCTTCGGTCATATAGTCGCGGATCTGGAATATTTCGTCAGCGCTGGGCTGGCCCTGGCGTTGCCGGGGGATCAGGCGCCACCCGAACAACACCAGATAGACCACGCCCAAAACGGCGATGATCCCGCCCACCGGCGTGAAATCAAACATTTTGAATGGTTCGGCGAAGGCATCGGCGCGGTACTGCGCGATGATCACGTTTGGCGGCGTACCTATCATCGTGCTCAAGCCGCCCAAAATGGCGCCGAAGCTTAACGGCATCAACATGGCGGCCGGAGAGCGCTGCTGCTTGGCCGCCGCTTCCAAGGCCACCGGCATCAGAATAGCCAGGGCGCCGACGTTATTCATGAAGGCGGAGCAAAATCCTACGGTCGCGGTCAAGGCGGCCAAATGCAGTTGGGGCCGATCGATCAATGGCGAGAGCCAACCAGCGATCATATCCACCACGCCCGCATTGCGCAGGCCACGGCTGGCGATCAGTACCGCCACTACGGTAATGACCGCCGGGTGGCCAAAGCCGGCAAAGATCCTCTCCGCCGGCAGCAATCCCGCGACAGCCGTGGCCAGCAACGCCAACAGCGCCACCAGATCATAGCGCGGCCGGCCCCAAATAAATAACACCACCGCGGCAAGCAATATGGCGGTAATGGCGATTTGCGCATAATTCATCCTGCGGGCCTTTTTTGCGACAATATTGAAGAACAAGGTGATTTATGACACTGCCTTACGACACTGCCCTGAAAGATACTGTAAAGGAAATTGTATTGGCCCGGTGTTTACCCTATGGCAATCTCCCAGCGCTATGGGTTAAGAGAAGAATTCTCCAACGAAACAAAGACTTGCAGAAATGAGCAAAGACTCGATCGCAACCGTGGTGCTGGCCGCCGGCCAGGGCACCCGGATGAAGTCCAAAAAGCCGAAGGTCCTTCACCCGATCGCCGGGCGGCCCATGCTGGCGCAGTTGATGGCCACCATCGACGACTTGGCCGCGGCGCCGGGCGTGGCGCGGCGCATTGTGGTTGTCGCGCCGGATAATTGTGATGCCATTCGCCGGGCGGTGCCGGGCATCGAACTGGCGCTTCAGGATCCGCCCCTGGGCACCGGCCATGCGGTGATGGCGGCGGCGGAGAAACTATCGGGATTTAATGGCGATGTCCTGGTCCTGTTCGCGGATTCGCCCCTGGTCTCGACGGAGACCCTGCGCGCCATGCTGGCGGCCCGCCACGGGCCGCAGGACCCGGCGGTGGTGGTCATGGGCTTTCGCCCTGCCGACGGCGCGGAATACGCCCGCCTGATCCTGGATGACGGGGGCAACCTGCAGGGGATCGTGGAACATCGCGACGCCAGCCCGGCCGAGCGCGAAATCGGTCTCTGCAATTCTGGCTTCATGGCCATTGATGGCGCTATTTTGCAGGCCTTGCTGGACGGGATCGGCAACGACAACGTCAAGGGCGAATATTACCTGACCGAAATTGTCCGGATCGCTAACCGCATGGGCCGGCGCTGCGCCGTGGTCGAGGCCGGCGAGATCGAGGCCCTGGGCGTCAATTCCCGGGATCAGTTGGCCCAGGCCGAGGCGGTGGTGCAAAACCGCCTGCGCCATGCCGCGATGGCGGCGGGCGCCACCCTGTTGGACCCCGACAGCGTCTATTTCTGCCATGACACCATTCTTGGCCAGGATGTCACCATCGGCCCCAACGTCTTCTTTGGACCCGGCGTGAGCATTGGCGACGATGTGACGGTGCATGCCTTCAGCCATTTGGAGGGCTGCCGGGTTGCGGCGGGCGCCAACATCGGCCCCTTCGCCCGGCTGCAGCCGGAAGCGGAAATTGGCAAGGGCGCGCGCATCGGCAATTTTGTCGAGGTCAAGAAAGCCCGCATCGAAGACGGCGCCAAGGTCAATCACCTCAGCTATATCGGCGATGCGCGGGTGGGCGCGGGGGCCAATATCGGCGCCGGCACCATCACCTGCAATTATGACGGCTTCCTGAAGTCCTTCACGGATATCGGCAAGGGCGCCTTCATCGGCTCCAACACCGCCCTGGTGGCCCCGGTCAAGGTGGGCGATGGCGCCATCGTCGGGGCGGGCAGCACGATTACCAGCGAAGTCGCGGCGGACGCCCTGGCCGTGGAACGCGCGGAGCAAAAGCAGCAAGCGGGCTGGGCGGTGACCTATCGAAAACGCAAGACAGCGGAAAAAGCCGGCCAAAAGAAATAACCGAAACAGCAACGACATTAGATTTTCGAGGTACGCAAACATGTGCGGCATTATCGGCATCATCGGCAATCGAGACGAAGGCAACGTCGCGGCCAGGGTGGTGGAGGGCCTGAAAAGGCTGGAATACCGGGGTTATGATTCCGCCGGCATCGCCACGCTGGTCAACGGCCGTATCGATCGCCGCCGGGCCGAAGGCAAGTTGATCAATCTGGCCCGGCGCCTGGATGAAGAGCCCCTGGCCGGCGATGTGGGCATCGGGCATACCCGCTGGGCCACCCACGGCATCCCGAACGAGGACAACGCCCACCCCCACGCCACCACCAATGCCGCCCTGGTGCATAACGGCATCATCGAGAATTTCAAGGAACTGAAGGCGGAATTGCAAGACCGCGGCGCCAACTTCGCCTCGGAAACCGACTCTGAGGTCGTCGTCCAGCTGATCAGCCAATACATGAACGACGGCCTGGACCCGGTGACGGCGGCTCACACCACATTGCAGCGCCTGGAAGGCGCCTTTGCCCTGGCGGTGATTTTTTCCGGCGAGCATGACCTGATGGTGGGTGCCCGGCGCGGCAGCCCGCTGGTGGTGGGCTATGGCGATGACGAGATGTTTCTAGGGTCGGACGCCATCGCGCTGGCGCCCTGGACCAATCGGATTTGTTATCTGGACGAGGGCGATTGGGTGGTGGTGCGCCGGGATGGCGCCCAAATCCATGACGCCGCCGGCGCCCTCGTACAGCGCGAGATCAAGCTGACCGCGGCCTCCCTGGGCGATATCTCGAAAGGCAACTACCGCCACTATATGTTGAAGGAAATATATGAACAGCCCGCCGTCATCGGCGACACCATTCATGCCTTTTTCAATCCCGGCGAACGCTCCATTCAACTGCCCGATCTGCCGTTCGATTTCGCCGATGTGCCGAAACTGACCCTGATCGCCTGCGGCACCTCTTCCTATGCCGCCATGGTGGCGAAATATTGGATCGAGGGCATGGCCCGGATTCCGGTGGAAATCGACGTCGCCTCTGAATTCCGTTATCGCGACGCCCCTTTGCCGGCGGGCGGCGTAGCGGTCTTCCTGTCCCAATCCGGCGAGACCATGGATACGCTCGAGGCGCTGCGGCTATGCAAGCAACAAGGCCAGCGAATATTGTCGATCGTCAATGTGCCCGACAGTTCCATCGCCCGGGAAAGCGACGTGGTACTGCAAACCCTGGCGGGACCCGAGATCGGCGTCGCCTCGACCAAGGCCTTCACCACGCAACTGGTGGTCCTGGCCTGCCTGGCAATCACGGCGGCCAAACAATGCGGCAAGCTGGAGCCCCAGGCGGAAGCCATATTGAGCCAGGCCATCACCGAGGTACCCTCCCGCGCCGCCGAAGTGCTGCATCATGACGAACGGCTGCAAGAACTGGCCCAGGACATCTTCAAGGCACGGGACGCGCTGTACCTGGGCCGTGGCACGGGCTATCCCATTGCCATGGAAGGGGCGCTGAAACTAAAGGAGATCTCCTACATCCATGCCGAGGGCTATCCCGCCGGCGAGATGAAACATGGCCCCATCGCCCTGATTGACGAACAAGTGCCGGTGATCGTCGTCGCACCCACGGATCAATGGTTCGATAAGGTCGCCTCCAACATGCAGGAAGTGGCGGCCCGTGGCGGCAAGGTGGTGCTGATATCCGATGCCGAGGGTGTGGAAAAGGCCAGCGATGTGGCCTGGGCGAGCATCAAGTTGCCCACGGTGCACCCCTTTGTCGCGCCAATTTTGTACTCCATACCCGTGCAATTGCTGGCCTATCACATCGCCGTGCTCAAGGGCACGGACGTGGACCAGCCCCGCAACCTGGCCAAATCGGTCACGGTGGAGTAGGCACCGAGGTACGAGATTCTTTTGGCTCTAGGGTTTGACGTAATAGGCGACGCAGTCGAGGCCCCGGCCCTTTAACCCATTGCAGGCTTTGTCGGCGGCTTTATGATTGGCGTATTCATTGACGATAATGAGCGTCAGCCTGTTGCCGTTCTTAAGGGGTTTGGACTGGACGTAATGCACCTTGGCATCGGTCAGTTCTATCGCCATGGGGTCGGCGAGAAATTCAGCCCAGAAAATTTCCGCCCCCGACCTGGTTTTATAAGCGCCGATCTGAACGCCCCAGAACGGTGCCCCCGGACGTCTCGCCCCTTGCATGGGGGCTTTGGAATTGCGGATGTTCGCCCCCGCCGTTACCAGCTCCAATTTTAGTTCAGCCAGTTTTTCCGGCATATTTTCGACCCGTTGGGCCATCTCATGGACCCGTTCCGAGAGATCTATTACCCGTTTGGAAATGGCGTGGACGCGCTCGTTCATCGCCAGCATTTCCTTGTCGAAAAACGACCTGGAAACACCCGCGCGCTGATCGGGATTGGCCTCGGCCAGGGCTTCGTCCCTTGCCAATTGTTTCCGCATCGCGGCGAAATCCTTGTCCTCTGCCTTTTCTTCCTGCCTTTCTTTATTCAATTCCCTCGCTTCTTTCCGGTGCGCCCTTCTTCCCGCCGCTTTCGCGTCCCGCACCTCCTTCGCCGCCATGGCGGTATCATTCCATAGCGTGTTGGGAAATTGCGCACACGACGACAACAAAACGGTCAACGTGACAGCAAATAACAGTAACGTAAATCGGCGAATTTCATTGAGGTTCAATAGATGGGGCACGGCAAATCAACGTCCCTTTGTTATGCACTCGCACCTAAATAAATACCAAGTCAAGCATGAGCTATATATTCATAATTGGTAATCTGAATATCCACGCATAAAAGGCAGTATTAACGAAAATGGTTAATGGTTCTTTACACGCCTGTAGTGTTCACCGAAATTTATTCGCCTCACATCATTCGTTAGGCGAGAGGCCGCGTAGCGATCTGTAAATCATGGTAACTATACAATTAAACTAGACAATGAGCCAAATGGTCCGCCCTTCATGAGCTCTATTCACGCAGGATTATCTGTAATACGCTCACCCGCTTGCTCACGGTCGCGGATTTGCCGTATGAAGGCCTGCGCGCCGATCGGCGTGCGCGCACCGGCAATCAGAGGTCAAACCCAGCATCATGCAGGCAGGCGTACCGGACGGCTTTCAACACTTCACCCTGGACGACGGCTTCGTCAAACATGTGGGACCGCTGTATTGGCGGATCGACGGCGACCGTGGCGTCTTGGGCTTTGTCGTCCAGGATCACCACATGAACCCGGCTGGCGTTTGCCATGGCGGCATGATGATGACCGTGATGGACATGGCGGTGGGCTTCAACGTGCAACTGGCGGCGAAAACCGACGCGTTCTCGCCCACCATTCAAATGAGTTACGATTTTCTGAAGCCGGCATTGAAGGATCAATGGCTGGTCAGCGAAATCGATTTCCGCCATACCACCCGGCGGCTGGGTTTCGCATCCGGCCTGATGATCGGGCCCGACGGCCCGGTCCTGCGTTGTAATGGCCTGGCCAAGCTGCCCGGCGCCGACGATCCCCGCTTTGCCCTTGCGCTGGGCGCGGCGGCGGTCATGAATGCCGCCGAAACCGAATAAGGACCCAATCAGGGTCATTTCAAATAGGGAGAACAGGGATGAAACTGTACGACAGCCAAGTGGCGCCGAACCCGCGCCGGGTGCGCATTTTCCTGGCCGAAAAAGGCATCGATATCCCCCTCGTGCCGATCGATATCGCCAAACACGAACATAAAACGGATGAATATCTTTCCGGCATCAATCAACTGGGTCAGGTGCCGGTTCTGGAACTGGATGACGGCAGCCATATCTCGGAATCCATGGCAATCTGCCGCTATTTCGAGGAAATCCAGCCCGCGCCCGCACTGTTCGGCGGCGATGCCAAGGACCGCGCCCTGGTGGAAATGTGGAGCCGGCGCGTCGAACTCAACCTCTCGGCCTGCGTGGCCGCTAGTTTTCGGCACACAAACAAATTTTTTGCCGAATTGGAAGATCAGGTGCCGGCCTGGGGCGAATTGAACCAGGGCAAGGCGCCGCAACGTTTCGATTGGTTGGATAGCGTCCTGTCAGGCAGTGAATTTGTCGCCGGCGATCACTATACGGTGGCCGACATCACGGCCCTTTGCGGCGTCGATTTCGCCAAGGTTATCGGCCTTAGGGTTGGCGACGACCGCCCCAATCTGGCGCGCTGGCATGGCGCCGTCTCGGCCCGGCCCAGCGCCAAGGCGTAGAAAGCCCGGCGCCCTTAACGCCGCCTGTTCTGCCTGTTGTCTGGCGCGGAAAATAGGCGCAGGATTGCGCTTAAGTTCCAGACAAAGGAGGCCTCGACCATGAAACTCAACGATGGCAAGTTGTTTCGTCAGCAGAACTATGTCGATGGCGCCTGGTGCGATGCCGACGGCGGCGGGGTGATCGAGGTTGATAACCCGGCCACGGGCGAGATAATCGGCACGGTGCCGCGCATGGGCGGGGCGGAAACCCGCCGTGCTATCGAGGCCGCCAATCGTGCCCTGGGTCCCTGGCGGGCCATGACGGCGGGCGAGCGGGCTAAAATCCTGCGCCGTTGGTTCAACCTGATGCATGAACATGTGGACGACCTGGCCCTGATCATGACCCTGGAACAGGGCAAGCCCCTGGCCGAGTCCAAGGGCGAGATCGCCTATGCGGCATCATTCATCGAATGGTTCGCGGAAGAGGGCAAGCGGCTGTATGGCGACACCATTCCCGCCCACCAGGCGGACAAGCGCATCATCGTTCTGAAGGAACCCATCGGGGTCTGTTGCGCCATTACGCCGTGGAACTTCCCCGCCGCCATGATCACCCGCAAGGTGGGACCCGCCCTGGCCGCCGGATGCACCATGGTGGTCAAGCCGGCCAGCCAGACGCCGTTTTCCGCCCTGGCCCTGGCCGAACTGGCCGAGAGGGCCGGTTTACCGGCCGGCGTCATGTCGGTTATGGGCGGTGCCTCGTCCGAGATTGGCAGCGAGATGACCGCAAATCCCATCGTGCGGAAATTGACCTTCACCGGCTCCACCGAGGTCGGAAAGGTATTGATGAAACAATGCGCCGAAACAGTGAAAAAGGCGACCATGGAACTGGGCGGCAACGCGCCCTTCATCGTCTTTGACGATGCCGACCTGGATGCGGCGGTGGAAGGCGCCATGGCGTCGAAATACCGCAATGCCGGGCAGACCTGTGTCTGCGCCAACCGCCTGTTGGTGCAGGACAGCGTTTATGACGCCTTTCTTGACAAGCTGGCCACTGCGGTCGCCGCCATGAAAGTGGGCAACGGGATGGAGAAAGGCGTTGTTCTGGGCCCGTTGATCGATCAAAACGCCGTCGCCAAGACCGAGGAGCATATCGCCGACGCCGTGGCCAAGGGTGGCCGGGTGGTGGTCGGCGGTGCCCGCCACGAATTGGGCGGCAACTTTTTCCAACCCACCATCGTCGCCGATGTCACCGCCGACATGGCAGTCGCGAAAGAGGAAACCTTTGGCCCCATGGCGCCGATCTTCCGCTTCAAGGACGAGGCGGAGGCGATTGCCATGGCCAACGACACGGAATTCGGCCTGGCCTCGTACTTCTATGCGCGCGACATCGGCCGCATCTGGCGTGTCGCCGAGGGCGTGGAATACGGCATCGTCGGCATCAATACCGGCCTGATCTCCACCGAAGTCGCCCCGTTCGGCGGCATGAAGGAATCCGGCCTGGGCCGCGAAGGCTCCAAATACGGCATCGATGACTATGTAGAGCTTAAATATCTGTGCATCGGCGGGGTGGATCAATAACGCGGCACGGATGGCCCGGCGAATGCGGCCCTATCGCGCACCTGTGATGCGGTCGGCGGCCCAGTCTTGAATGGTGGCGGTGGCGAGGATGTTCCGGTCTTTGTCCAGGGTCTCGAACAGGCGGCCGTCGGCTGATTGCAGGCCGAAGAAGACCAGTGCTCCCTGGGGGCCGGCGCGTTCCATGTGAACATCGCCGCCCGGGCTGTGGGCATAATCGCCGGCTTTGCGGATTTTGTGAATGGTCTCGCCCGCGGCGATGGTCTCGAAAATGTGCTGTTCACCCTCCAGCACCAGGGTCGTCGTCGCGGCAAGGTGCCGGTGGAAATGGCAGTATGCGTTCGGGGCCCATTTCATCAGCATGTCGAGGGCGCCGATCCCCGGCTGCGCCCCCAGAACCGCCAAGGCGTAGTCTATGGGGTAGTCAAACCTAGAACTGCCTTCGAAATGGACCCATTCGATATGGCTGGTATCGAAATTATATTTGCCCTGCATACTGCCCCCATGGCTGGTTGGGATTGTCGCCGTTCCTGATGACTCTACGGCCCGCCTATTTGATCAGGCCGTAAAATTTGCCGGCGTTTTCACAGGTAATTTTATGCTGGACCTTGGCGGGCAAATGGCCGAATTGCTCCTTTATATAGTGGCTGGATTCGGGCCAGACGCCATCGCCATGGGGGTAATCGGAACCCCACATGAGGGTTTCCACGCCCATATCCTCGATCAATTTCAAGCCAATGGTGTCGAACTGGAATGTTGCCTTGCATTGGCGTTTCCAATAGTCGCTTGGCCGCATTGTCAGGGAAAGGTCCCGGAAACGGTCTTCCCATTCGAAATCCATCCGGTCGAGCATATAGGGGATCCAGCCGCAGCCGCTTTCGCCAAGGGCGATCTTGAGTTCCGGATAGCGTTCCAGCACGCCGCCCGAAATGATGGCCGCGATAATGTTGACCAGGTTCATCTGAAATCCGGAGACCACGGTGAAAAAGGCAGGGCGGCGGGTCACATCGGTTAGATTGGCCAGCCGCTCGGGTGGAACGGCCGGGAAGGTGTGAAAATGCAGCGGCAGCCCCACTTCGTTCACCGCCTGCCACAGTGGTTCCCAGCAGGGGTCGTACATTGGCGCCATGTCCCAGGAACAAGACAGCTCCAACCCCCGCAATCCCGTATCGGCGACGCGGTATACCTCCCCACAGGCGGCGTCGATGTCGCCATAGGGCAGACAGGCCAGCCCGAGGTGGCGTTCCGGATAATGGGTGCAGAAATCCGCCAGCCAGTCATTGTAGATGCGAAACATTTCGCTCGCCGCTTCATGATCGGCAAGCCGGGTGGCGGCCCCCAGAATGCCGTAAATGACTTCTGCGTCCACGCCGTCATCCATCATGTCCTTCAGCCGCAGATGCGGGTCGGATATCCGGCGGATATCATTCTTGCCGTCTTCATAAAGATTGGTCGCGGCCATCAGGTCGGCGCGGGCATGTTTGCCCTTTTCGTATTTCGCGCCAGCCGGTCCGACACCATTTTTCAGGCCAAAGGAAGTACCATTCTTGCTGGTCCAGTAGGGACCGTCGGGACCGTCCACCACATGGGGCATGCGGTCTTTCATGGCCGGCGTGGCTTCGTTGACGAACAATTCGGGCGGCATCCAGCAAAGATCGACGTGGCTATCGGCGGAAATGCGGCTGTATTCCATGATGGTCTTCCTTTGTGGTTCAATCCCGGAAAGGCAAGGTCGTGCGGTCCGATGGTACGCAATATCCCCCCCGATTGGAAAGATTTCCGTCAGCGGCCCGATCCGCCTTGACGCCGATGGCGGGCCGGGGGGACCGATACCTCTTGTGGCCGCCATCCGGCAAAACGGCGCCGCAGCCAGCCTTCCATTCTTCACCTTAACAGCCCGTTGACGAAGTCGGCACTGGACACAAGCGGCCTGGTCTGATTCTTTGACGTTCTGATTTGACCGGGGGATTCGCTGATGACGATGGGACAGCAGAAGGATTGTCAGGGGGACTTGATGGTAGGCTGGGCGGAGATGCCGCGCTCGCCGGGTCATGTGTTTTACGACCGTCTGCAGTCGGTACTGATCGAGGGCGGTTTCGACGGCTTTGCCGAGGCGGCCTGTCGGTCCTATTACGCGGCCA
>JAKZRK010000224.1:0-16093 GCA_047518225.1 Alphaproteobacteria bacterium
CGCGGCAAAAGGACGCTCTGTGGATAAGGGGACAGCCCGGCTACGCCGACCTGACCACTTCCCCACAGAGCCAACAACCAAAACCGAAGCGGTCAAACTATATGGTACATAAAGCGGTCAATTCAGTTTGTTATCGACATCCATTTCGAAACCGCCGGCATGGTAATTGTGCAGGGCCGGGCGAAATCTGTTTACCACCCCCGCCGGCCGGGCGGCGGCGGGGTTTCGGGGGCGCCGGCGAAGCATTGCGCGATGGCCATCCATCGCCGGGCCGTTTCCCCGGTGACCGTAAGATTGACCTCGTCGATGTGGCGGCCCTGGGTGACCACGTGACAGAAATCCAGGGCCGGGCCTTCGATGCGGTTTGCCCGGTCGGGCCCGTTCCAGGTCCAGACCGCCCCTGATGGCGCGGTCAGGCATACATGGGGCGGCGGCCCGGGCGGCGCCTCGCCTCGGTTTTGGAAGCTCCAGCCAAAGGTATTCACCCCCAGGGTGGCGATGTTGCGGATCCGGTCCGTGGCCACGCGGGGCTGGCGCAGCAGATCATAGACATCCTGTCCGTGGGCCCAGGTTTCCATCAACCGGGCCGTGGCGGCGGAGCGGACGCTCATATCCGGCCCCACCCATTTCATCCGCCCCTTGGGATCGGAGCCCGCGAACAGGTCGCACAGCTTGCCCAGGCGGTCATGCCATTGGGCCAGCAATTCAGGGCCCTGGCCAAGCTCGAGCCCGGTTTCTTCCAGGCCCATGGCTTTCCGGCCCTCGGCCCGTGCCGCCTGGCGCCGGGCGATCACGGCGCCAAAACGCTCGGGGTCGGTGAGCGAAAGCGTATTCAGCCAATCGCCAAAGATCAGGTGCTGGATAACGTATTCCACCGTCCAGTCCTTGAACGGCGTTTCCCGCCGCCAGTCCGCCTCCGAAAGCCCGCTCAGCAAGCGGTGAAATTCATCACCCTCGGCGCGTAAATCGTCCGCCAACGGCACCATGACCATAAGTATCGAGCCTCCCCTGTCGGTCGACAGTTTGCGATATCATAACCGCGCTGGCCAGAGGGCGCGATGGCAATAGGCCAACCCGCTCTTCCTGATCAGTTCGTTGCCCTATACAATGTGGGTTGTTCCGTGGTTGGGAGGCTTGTATGCGGGTTGGGGTTGAGGTTGGCGGGACGTTCACCGATCTGGTGGCGATCGAGGGTGGCCGGGTGCGGGTGGCCAAGGTGCCTTCGGTACCGGCCCGGCCTGACGAGGGCGCCATGGCGTCATTGGCGGCCGGCGAAATCGATCTTAGGGCGGTGGATGATCTGGTGCATGGCTCCACCGTTGCCACCAATGCCATTCTGGAGCGCAAGGGTGCCGCGGTCGCCTTGCTGACCACGCGGGGTTTCCGCGATGTGTTGTTCCTGCAACGCCACAACCGCAGGCAAATCTATGATCTGTTCTACCGCAAGCCCGAACCGGTGCTGGCGCGCCGGGACATCCTTGAAATCGATGAACGCATGTCGGGCCAAGGCGAGGTGGTCGAGGCCTTGGATGAAGCGGCCACGGGCGCGCGGTTGCAGGAATTCCTCGGCTCCGGGCGTTATCAATCCGTCGCCATCTGCCTGTTGAACGGCTATGCCGAGCCCAAGCACGAACGTCAACTGGCCGCCATGGTCAGCAAAAACTTTCCCGGCCTGGCCGTGACCTGTTCGGCGGACGTCACCCGGGAATTCCGCGAATACGAACGTACCTCCACCACCACCTTGGCGGCCTATGTGCAGCCGGTGATCGACAGTTATTTGCGCCGCTTTGAAACCCAGTTGGGAGAGCAGGGTTTCCAGGGGCGTTTTTCCATCATGCAATCCAACGGCGGCCGCATACCCGTGGCGGGGATGTCGCGTAATGCCATCACCTCATTGTTCTCGGGGCCCGCGGCCGGCGTCATGGGGGCGGTGCGCCAGGCCGCTCTGTCCGGCTATGGCGATCTGATCACCCTGGACATGGGCGGCACGTCAACCGATGTCTGCCTGGTGGCGGAGGGCAAACCGAACCTGTCCGGCGAGACCGAAGTCGACGGTCTGCCTATCCGTACCCCGGTGCTGGATATCGTCACCGTGGGGGCGGGGGGCGGCTCCATCTGCTGGCAGGACGACGGCGGCATGCTGCGCGTGGGGCCGGAGTCCGCCGGCGCCGATCCAGGGCCCGCCTGTTACGGCAGGGGCGGCCAGCGGCCCACCATCACCGATGCCCACATGGTGCGCGGCACCATTCGGGCCGAGACCTTTCTGGGCGGAAATATGAGCGTGGATGGCGTGGCGGCAGCTAGTGTTTTCAAATATTTATCAAATAATCTTGATATGTCGGTTGAGGAACTGGCAGACAGTGCCGTGCGCGTGGCGGATGCCAATATCGTTGGCGCCATACAGCTTGTCTCGACCGAGCGGGGCCGGGATCCCCGCGACTACGTGCTGGTGCCCTTTGGCGGCGCCGGGCCTTTGCATGCGGCGCGCGTGGCCGAGGAACTGGGCATTTCCACCATTCTGGTGCCGCCCAACGCGGGCGTGCTGTCCGCCTATGGCCTGCTGGCCTCGGATTTTCAGCAATACGAAACCTTGACCCGGCGCATTCCCCTGGCCGAGGGCGCGGCGGAACAGGTGCGGGAGATATTCGCGGAATTGCAGGAACGGGCCACCACCTCGTTCAGACGGCTTGGGATCCAGGGCGACTTGGCTATCAGCTATAGCCTGGATATGAGGTTTATTGGCCAGGCTTTTGAAATCACCGTGGATATCGATGGCCATGTCTTGCCAAATATGGGCGCGGATGATCTGCTGGACTTGTTCAACGAGGCCCATAACCGGGTCTTCGCCTTCGGCGAATCCGGGCTTAACCGGGCCGAGATCGTGTCCTTTCGCCTCGGCGCATCGGCCCCGCCAGAGGTGGTGCCGGCATTGAACGAAGGCATCGCCAATACGGTGGTACGTTCGGAAAGCCAGGTGTTCGACCGTGGCCAATGGCGCGAATGCCTGCTTGTCAGCCGCGCCGCCATCGCCGGCGAAGCGGGGGGCATTGCAGGTCCGGCCCTGGTGGAAGACGGCACCTCGACGATTTTTGTCCCCCAGGACTGGACCGCCACCGTTGACGGCCAGGACAATATTTTACTGAAGTGGAAGGACTAGGAAGATGGCCGTGAATACCGTCGATCAAGCCGTGATCAGCCAGGGGCTGATCGCCGCCGCGCGGGAAATGGGGGTCAAGCTGGTCCGCTCCGCCTATTCACCCGTCGTGCGCGAAGCCAATGACTGCTCCGCGGCGCTGATGGATCGCCATGGCAACGTGGTGGCCCAGGCGGAACTGATCCCCATGCAACTGGGACCGATCGGCGCGACCTTTCGGCCCTGTGCCGAACTATTCCCGACCGATACCCTGGTGGAAGGTGATTTTTACATCAACAACGACCCCTTCCAGGGCGGCCAGCATTTGCAAGACGTGTTTCTATTTTCGCCGATCTTTTTCGAGGGCGTCCTGGTGGGATTTGGCGCCACCGTGGCCCATCATCTGGATCTGGGCGGCGGCGCGCCGGGACTGAACCCGGACGCATCGGATGTGCATCAGGAAGGCATCATCTTTCCCCCCAGCAAATACAACATGGCGCATGATTGGCACGGCGGCCCGTTGGAGCGGCTGATCCGCGCCAATATCCGGGTCCCGGACCAGACCATCGGCGATTTCAATGCCCAGTTCGCCGCGAACGGCATCGGTGGCCGCAGGATGCAGGATCTATGCGCCCGCTTTGGCGTGGACGTGGTTCGGGAGGCCATGGACGAATTGCTGGATTATTCCGAGCGCCGCATGCGGGCCGCGATCCGGGCGCTGCCCGACGGGGTTTACGAGGGCGAGGATTTTCTGGACGACGACGGTATCACCGATGAACCCCTGCGCGTTCAGGCCCGGGTGGAAATCAAGGGCGACAGTGTCATCGTCGACTACGAAGGCACCTGCGATCAGGTCAAATCCAATGTCAATTGCCCCTATGCCTCGACCGTCGCGGCGGGGCTGTCTTGCGTGAAGTCGGTACTGACCAGCCCCGATATTCCCTTCAACGAGGGCAGCAAACGGCCGATCGAAGTGCGCGCGCCCTATGGCAGCATCCTTAACCCCCGCCGGCCGGCGCCCGTGCGGGCGCGCATGCTGTCGGCCTACCGGGCCTATAACGCGGTGATGAAGGCCCTGGCCCCATCGGCGCCGGACAAGGTTATCGCGGCAGGTTTCGATTCCACGGAAATCATTGTCTTGAGCCAGTTGCGGCGGGACGGTTACGCCATCTATCTGGAAATCCTGGGTGGCGGCTATGGCGCCTCCAGCCACGGCGACGGCTGTGACGCGGTGGACAGCCCCCTGTCCAACTGTTCCAACGTCCCCGTTGAAGCCATGGATATGGAATACGACTATTTCCGGGTGGAGGAATACAGCCTGGTGCCGGATTCGGGTGGTGCGGGGCGTTATCGCGGCGGCCTGGGCTTTCAGCGCCGGTATCATATTCTGGCTGATGACGTCACCTTCGCCACTTATTCCGATCGTTTCCGCCTGGCGCCCCAGGGCCTGTTCGGTGGCGCCGATGGCGTCTGCGCCTCGACCCGGGTGTTGCGCGGCGATCAAGTGATTGAGCTGCCATCAAAGGTTAGTTTCCCCCTGCAAAAGGGCGATATCCTGGTGGCGCAAACCGGTGGCGGAGCCGGCTATGGCGAACCGGCGGAGCGCGCGGCGGGCGATATGGAACGGGACCTGCGCGAAGGCTATGTGAGCCCGGCCGGCCGGCAGGCCGACGCGGCGGAATAGATGGATACGGTGCGCTACTGACTATCGAATGTGAAGCCATTCGGCGGATTTGCCAGACTGAGAACGCAGTGGCGTCTATTAGTTTGGTTGCTTGCTTCTATACGCAATCGCCGCATCAATTATCCTTTCCAGATCGCGTTCGTTAAATTTGTTGGCACGCACAGGGAATACGACAAGATCGACGTCAAAACGGTTTAGAAGCAAGAGAGCAAAGCCATGTCCTTTTCCATCACACCGATCCGTTCTGAAGCAGATTACGAGGCGGCGCCCATACCATTGAAGGCTTTATGGATGCCCAACCGGGGACGGCGGAAGGCGACATCCTGGATGTGCTCACAACTCTTGTCGAAGCTTTCGAAGCGAAACATCACGCCATTGAAGTGCCAGACCCCATCGAAGCCATCAAGTTCCGCATGGAACAGGCCGGCCTCAACCAAGTGGCGCTCGTGCCGTTCATTGGACCCAAGGGCCGCGTCTCGGAGGTGCTTTCCGGCAAGCGGCCGCTGACCCTTCCCATGATTAGAAGGCTCCATACGGGTCTGGGTATTCCACTGGAGGCGCTCATTGCGGAGCGTGTGACTTGCCGGCCTGCCCGGAAGGCAGCCGGCGCATAAATCAGCGCTCCGGCGAGGGACCAGATGAACGACATGCTGCAAGACGCCGCCGCGCGCGCCCTAGACTATCTCGAAACGTTGGATCAACGTTCCGTCGCGCCGAGCTAGGCGGCCCTGGCAGTCCTGTCCGAACTGGCTGGTCCTTGGGCCGCGCAAGGGGCCGATCCGGCCGAAATTCTGGCCAGGCTGGACCGCCTTGGCTCGCCCGCCACCATCGCCAGTGCCGGGCCGCGTTATTTCGGTTTCATAACGGGCGGTAGTTTACCCGTGGCCCTGGCGGCCAACTGGCTGGCCGGCGCCTGGGATCAGAATGCCTTTTCCACCACCTCGTCGCCTTTGGGCGCGGCCCTGGAAATGGCCACTCTTGGCTGGCTGCGGGAAATTTTCGGCTTCCCGGACGACGCCGGCGGCGCCTTCGTCACCGGCGCCACCATGGCCAATTTCACCGCCCTGGCCGCCGCCCGCCACGCGGTTCTGGCGCGGCTGGGCTGGGACGTGGAACAGGACGGCCTGTTCGGCGCCCCGCCGATCACGGTTCTGGTTGGTGACGAGGGCCATGCGGCCCTATTGAAGGCGGTGCGCATGCTGGGCCTGGGCGAGGGCCGGGTACAGCGTTTGGCGGTGGACGGCCAGGGCGCTGTCCGGGCCGGTGCCCTGCCGGCTATCGAGGGCCCGACTATTCTGTGCCTGCAGGCGGGCAACGTGAACTCCGGCGCCTTCGATGCCGCGGCCGAACTGATCCCCGCCGCCCAGGATGCGGGCGCCTGGGTGCATGTGGACGGCGCTTTCGGTATCTGGGCCAAGGCGGCGCCCGCGCGGGCCGCATTGGCGGCAGGATACGAGTTGGCGGATTCCCTGGCCGTCGATGGCCACAAATGGCTAAACGTGCCTTACGATAGCGGCCTGACCCTGGTCCGCGAGCCTGGCAGCCTGCATGCCGCCATGGCCATCGACGCGGCCTATTTGCCTAACGCCGATACTCGGGAGCCCTATGATTACACGCCCGAATGCAGCCGCCGCATGCGCGCGGTCGAAATCTGGGCCGCCTTGGCCAGCTTGGGCCGGACCGGCCTGGCGGAGCTGATCGAAACCTGTTGCCGCCACGCAACCATGATGGCCGACGGGTTGGCGGCGGCCGGCTACGAAGTCCTGAACGACGTCAAACTGAACCAGGTCCTGGTTTCGTTCGGCGGTGACGGCCTGACCGAACGGGTCATCGCCGGCGTTCAGGCCGACGGCACCGCCTGGTGCGGCGGCACCCGTTGGCACGGCCGCGCCGCCATGCGCATCAGCTTTTCCTCTCACGCCACCACGGACGCGGATGTGACGAAAACCCTGGACGCCATCCTGCGCGTCGCGCGCGCCAACAGCGGTTAATCCTCGCCGGCGAGGATCAGGCAGGTACAGGTGGCATGCGCATACAGCTTGTCGTTGGCATCCACCAGGCGGGCTTCCGAGGTGGCTATCTTGCGGCCGGGGTGAACGACTTCACCGATGGCGCGGACGGGGCTGCCGTCCGTGGGCAGGGCGCGGACCATGTTGAGCTTGAATTCCAAGGTGGTATAGGCCTGTCCGGCGGGAAGCAGGCTGTGAATAGCGCAGCCCATGGCGGAGTCCAGCATGCCGGCGTAATAGCCGCCATGCACGCCGCCAAGGGGGTTGGCCAGATATTCCCCTGGCCGGCCCTCGAACACCACCCGGCCCTCGGCCACCTCGACGAGGACATATTCCAGGGTGGCCTGAAAGGAGGGCAGGGGCAGGCTGCCATCCATCATGGCGCGCAGAAAATCGATGCTGGCCATGGTCCGGCCCGCCCGGGCGGTCCGCTTGGGATCGGCCCAGGTGAAGGTCCGGCTGCGTTCGGTCACGGCGTCATGCTCGTTTGGGCGGCCGTTGCTTCTTCTCTTCCGTCGCACCGCCGGCTTCGCGCCAGGCGCCATAGCCGCCCTCCATATGGCAGACCGGGGCCAGGCCCATCTCATGCACGGCCAGGGCGGCTAGGGCCGAACGCAGGCCGCCGGCGCAGAAGAAACAGAAGCGCTTGCCCGACTGGAAGTCCTCCTTTGCATAGGGGCTATCCGGGTCGACCCAGAATTCCAACATGCCGCGCGGCGAGTGCATGGCGCCGGGGATCGCGCCCTCGCGCCATAATTCGCGGATATCGCGGATATCGACAAAGACCACGTCGTCATCGCCATAATGTTCCATGGCCTGTTCCACGGTCCAGGTCTCGATAATGGTTTCCGCGTGGGCGCAGAGTTCCTTGACGCCTTTGGCGATCATGATTGTCTCCTAAACGATTATTGAGGTTTTAGACTAACCGCCGCGCGAGGTATCGCCAAGGCGGATGGGCCGGCCGGGGCGTTCGCCGCTGGCTTTGCCCCCCTGCCATACCGGCACGCCGTTGACAAAGACACTGTCGATGCCGATGGCCGGTTCGGTCGGCGTCTCGAAAGTGGCGCTGTCCAGCACGGTCTTGGGGTTGAAGATAACCAGATCGGCGAAGCTGCCCGTGCGCAGTTCACCACGATCCTTGAAGCCGAATTGCGCCGCCGGCAGGCCGGTCATGCGGTGCACGGCGGCTTCCAGGCTCATCAGGCCCAAATCCCGCGCATAATGCCCCAGCACCCTGGGAAAGGTTCCCCACAGGCGGGGGTGGGGGTGTTGGTCGTCGGGAATGCCGTCGGAGCCGATCATGGCGCCGGGATAGGCCAGCACCCGTTGCACGTCTTCCTCGTCCAGTTGGAAATAGATCGCCCCGCCGGGAGAGAGCGCCTTGGCCGCTTCCACCGCCGTCATCTCCATCTCCGCCGCCAACTCGGCCAGATCCCGGCCACGCACGTCGGGCCGGGGTTTTGACCAGGTGATCAGCACCTTGCGGCATTGCTCGATCAAATGCGGCAGGATCATGGTGGAGGAGGCATGGTAGGGGTAGACATCCAGGGTCAGGCGTTGTTGCTTCTGAAACTCTTCGATCCTGGGCAGGGATTGTTTGGTCTTGCCGAAATTGCCCAGGCCGGCGGCCTTATGATGCGAAATCACCACCTGCACCCCGGCCTCGCGGCCGATTTGCGCGACTTCCTCCAATGCCTCCATGAGATGATCGGCCTCGTCGCGGATATGGGCGGTGTAGATGCCGTCCTTGGCCGCCATGACCGCCGCCACGGCCACCACTTCCTCGGTTTTGGCGGCCTGGGCCGGGGGATAGAACAGGCCCGAGGACATGCCGATGGCGCCTTCATCGATGCAATCGCCCAGGCTGTCCTGCATGGCGGCGATTTCCCCATCCGTGGCGGGGCGTTGCAGATCGTCCATGGCGCCATAGCGCAGCGAGGAATGCCCCACCAGCATGGCCGCGTTCAGGGCGGCCGGCGTGCGTTCCAGTTGCGCCAGGAAGTCGCTGGCGGTGGCAAATATCAGATCTTCCCGGTCCTGCCACAGGGAAAAGGGGAATTGATCCTTGCCATAGTTTTTCCACGGCGCCAGGGAAAAGCCGCAATTGCCCACCACCACCGATGTTACGCCCTGGCTGGCTTTCGGCGCCATCTCGGGGTGGGTAAAGAGATAGCGGTCGTCGTGGGTATGCACATCGATGAAACCCGGCGCCACCACCTGGCCCTGGGCGTCGATCTCCTGGCTGGCGGTCATGGCGCCCAGGTCGCCCAGCGCGCTGACCCGGTCGCCCGTAACCGCCACGTCCGCCTGAAAACCCGCCGCCCCGCTGCCGTCGATCACGGTGGCGTTGCGGATAATGATGTCAGCGTTCGCCATTTCCTCTTATCCTTCCAATCAGGTCCTTCAGGCCGCCAGCAGGTCGATGAAGCGCTGGAACAGATAATGGCTGTCCTGGGGGCCGGGGGAGGCTTCGGGGTGATATTGCACCGAAAAGATCGGCTGTCCCTCGACCCGGATACCTTCCAGGGAGCCATCGAACAACGAGGTATGGGTTTCCACAACGCCGCCGGGCAGGCTTTCCCTCTGTACGACAAAACCATGGTTTTGCGAGGTGATCTCGACCTTGCCCGTGGCCAGATCCTTGACCGGCTGGTTGGCGCCGCGATGGCCGTGGTGCATCTTTTCCGTCGTCGCGCCCAGGGCCAGGGCCAGGATCTGATGGCCCAGGCAGATGCCAAAGATCGGCTTGCCCGATTTGATCAGGCCCTGGATCGTTGCCACCGCGTAGGTGCCCGTGGCCGCCGGGTCCCCCGGTCCGTTCGAGAGGAAGACGCCGTCGGGTTTCAGGGCCAGAATATCCTCGGCGCTGGCGGACGCCGGCACCACGGTGACCCGGCATTGGGCCGAGGCCAGACAACGCAGAATATTGCGCTTGATACCGAAGTCCATGGCGACCACGTGATATTTGGCCTGCCCCAGATGGCCATGGCCGATCCCAAGTTGCCACTGGGTTTCATCCCATGTGTAGCTTTGCCGGCAGGTAACCTCCGCCGCCAGATCCATGCCTTCCAGGCCGGGCCAGGCCGTGGCTGTCTTGCCCAGGCCGGGCACATCAAAGTCGCCATCCGGGCGGTGGCAAATGACGCCGTTGGCCGCGCCGCCATCGCGGATCAGGCGGGTCAGACGCCGGGTATCGACGCCGCAAATACCAGGCAGATCATGTTTGACCAGCCAGGCGTTCAGATCGCCAAGGGCGCGGTGGTTGGATGGTTGGGTAATATCGGCGCGCAGGACCAGACCACGGGCCGCCGGGCTCAAGGTTTCGATATCTTCGTCATTGGTCCCCACATTGCCGATATGGGGAAAGGTGAAGGTGATGATCTGGCCGGCATAGCTGGGATCGGTCAAGATTTCCTGATAACCGGTCATGGAGGTATTGAAACATACCTCGCCCACGGCCTCGGCGGCGGCGCCGATGCCCTGGCCCCAGAATATTTGGCCGTTGGCCAGAACCAGGGCCGCCGTTGCCCAATCCGGCGCTGCTGGATGGCTGTTTTCTTGCTTGGTCATAAAATTCACGGCTCCGGCCGCGCCAATCCGGGCGGGCAAATTGGCGCGGACCTTAAGCAAAAGCCGGTTTTTCGTCAAGCTTTCGTCCGGCGTTCGGGTTTTTGAAAAAACGATGCAAAATCAATAAGTTACGAATATCGCGGAAAGGCAGCGCGGTTTGCCATCCGCGCCATTATCCATTATCCTCATGGCCCCTGCAAACAGCACGGGAGGGCAGTGTTGTGCGTGATCGTATGAAGGAAATGCTTTCGACCGCGATGAAGGCCGGGGACAAGCGCCGTGTGGCTACGGTTCGCCTGATTTTGGCGGCAATCAAGGACCGCGACATCGCCGCCCGTTCCGATGGCAGGGACAATATTGTTAGCGACGAGGACATCCTGGCGATCCTGCAAAAGATGGTGAAGCAGCGCCGCGAATCGACTGTTTTGTATCAGGAAGGCGGACGGTTGGAACTGGCGGCACAGGAAGAAGAAGAAATCGCCATCATCCAGGAATTCCTGCCCCAACAGATCGGCGCCGACGAACTGAAAGCGGCGGTGGCGGCGGCGGTCGCGGAAACCGGCGCCGCCGGCCTGAAAGATATGGGTGGCGTCATGGCGGTGTTGAAGGAACGTTTTGCCGGCCGGATGGATTTTGCCCAGGCGGCGGGGCAGGTTAAGAGCCTGCTGAGCGGCTAGAGCGTTTCCTCGCAGACGGATAAATATGGCTATACCGGAACATTTTCTGGCGGAACTCCGCAGCCGCGTCGGATTGGTGGATCTGGTGGGGCGCCGGGTCAAACTGGTCAAACGCGGGCGCGAACACACGGGCCTGTGCCCCTTCCATAACGAAAAGACGCCGTCCTTCACGGTCAGCGAGGACAAAGGCTTCTATCACTGCTTTGGCTGCCAGGCCCATGGCGGCGCCATCGATTTCGTGATCGCGACGGAAGGTTTGTCCTTCCCCGAGGCGGTGGAGCGCCTGGCGGCCGAGGCGGGGATGGAAGTGCCCCGTTCCGCCCCCGGGGACCGGGAGGCGGAGGCGCGCCGGAAAAGCCTCTATGACGTCATGCAGATCGCCGCCGACTGGTTCGAAGGACAATTGACCGGCGTGGCCGGCGCGGGCGCGCGGGATTACCTGCAGGGCCGTGGCCTGACAACGGCGAGTGTTGAACGCTTCCATCTGGGCTATGCGCCCGAACAGCGGGACCTGATGAAGCGCACCCTGGTCTCCCGTGGCATCGAGGAAGGGCAGTTGATCGAGGCCGGCTTGCTGATCGCGCCCGAGGATGGCGGCGACAGTTACGATAGGTTCCGCAACCGCCTGATGTTTGCCATTACCGATAGCCGCGAACGGGTCGTGGCCTTTGGCGGCCGGGCCCTTGGCGACCAACGGGCGAAGTATCTGAATTCGCCGGAGACGCCGATCTTTCACAAGGGCGATCTGTTGTACAATCTGGCCAACGCGCGCGGCCCGGCCCGTGATGAAGACCGCCTGGTGGTGGTCGAGGGATATATGGATGTCATCGCCTTGGATCAGGCCGGTCTGGCCTGTGCCGTGGCGCCCCTGGGCACCGCCCTGACCGAGGCGCAGATGGCGGTGTCCTGGCGGCTGGTGGCCGAACCGGCGCTGTGTTTCGACGGCGATGCGGCGGGACAACGGGCCGCCCACCGCGCCGCCCTGCGCGCCCTGCCGCTGTTACGGCCGGGCCATTCCCTGCGTTTCATTGCCCTGCCGGCGGGGGAGGACCCCGATAGTCTGGTCCGCGCCAAAGGGCCGGCGGCGTTCATGGATCTGCTGAACGCGGCGCTGCCACTGTCCGAGATGCTGTGGCGGATGCAGGTGCAGGGCAAAAACCTCGATACCCCCGAACAATTGGCCGGCCTGCGCAAGGAACTGCGCGATCTGGTGGGCGAGATCGCCGATAACACCGTGCGGGCCTATTATGGCGAACATTTCAAGGCCCGATTGCAGACCGCCTTTTCCCCCGTGTCCCCGGGCCCGACGCGCCGGGGCCGGGCCGGGGGCCTTGCCCATCGCGGCGGCGGCTGGCGCCGCGGGCCACTCTATTCGCCGCCAATTCCGGCTCATCGGGGCCTGGGCCGGGGAAATGATGCCGATACCCTGCCACGGGAGCGGCTTTTGATTGCCGCCCTGCTGAACCATCCGGAGCTAATTCATGAGGTTTTTGAAGACCTTGGCCAGTTACGCCTGTCAAGTCCGGAACTTGAAAATATCCGCGAAGTAATAATACAAAAGGCTATATCGGGCGCGCCCCTTGACCTTGAGGGCCTGAGAGACAATCTTCATAGCGGTACGATGGCCGATGCCACGGCGCGGCTGGTCGCGGAACTGACGGGCCCGGGAGTTGCGAAACTCGATCCCTTCGCGCGTCCGGATGCAACGTTGGAGCGGGTGATAACGGGCTGGGCCAACGTATTTCGATGGCACCGCCTGGAAGATCTGCGCCGCGACCTTAAGGAAGCGGAAGACGATTTCGGCCGCGATATGACCGATGAAAAGCAGAACCGATTTTTTGCTTTACAGGATGCGGTGGCGGCGGCAACGGCGGACGCCACTGGTACAGAGGATACATAGCCGATTTATGGCATTGCGGCCGGGGTATCGAATTTTTCTATCTATTTCGCGAAATTTAACCATGCGGCAATTAACATCTGGCATTTGTAAGGCGCCATGGGCTATGTAGCTGATATAATAGGTTGTGGGATTACGGCTGTTTTTGGCGACAACGGCTTGCATTCCCTATAGGGCGGCCGTTGAAGCGCGGCGTTTATTCAGGCGCTGATTTTGGGGCAGTGAATTATTTGTGGCAAATTCGTGCCGGCGTTCGGCGCCAGGCACGAAAATAGGCGGACATTCATGGCGAAAGCACAAGTGGCGGAAAAGACGGAGCGGGAAGAAGGCGGCGATCGCCCGTTGATTGATTCCCAGGCCGAGGCAAACCTGAAAAAATTGATCGCGCAAGGCAAAGAACGCGGTTACATCACCTACGATGAACTGAACGAAGCATTACCGCAGGAACAGGTCTCGTCCGAGCAGATCGAGGACTTCATGACCTTGCTCTCGGAAATGGGCGTAAACCTGGTCGAGGCGGATGACGCCGAGGAGCAAAGCGCCAATGGCCCTGCGGGTGATGGCGAGGCTGACGAGGTCGAAGCCATAGACGCCACCGAAGTGGCGCCCGTCAAAAGCACGGGAGTCGCCAAGCCGCCCGAGAAGGTCACCGAGAATTTGGAACGGACCGACGATCCGGTTCGCATGTATCTGCGTGAAATGGGCAGCGTGGAGCTGCTTTCCCGCGAGGGCGAGATCGCCATCGCCAAGCGGATCGAAGCTGGCCGTGAAGCGATGATCGCCGGTATCTGCGAAAGCCCATTGACCATTCGCGCGGTGATCGACTGGCACGATATGTTGATGGCCGGCAATGTGCTGTTGCGCGACATCATTGATTTGGACGCGACCTATGGCGCCGGACCAGATGGCAAAAAGAACGCCGGCATGGCCAATCATGCCACTGGCGCGAACGGCGCCAATGGTGCGGGCGGTGCCGCGGCGACTGGCGCGAGTGGCGCGACTGGTGCTAACGGCGGCGCGGCCGCCTCTGCCGGCGCGGCCCCCGGCGCCGGCAATGGTAAAGGCGCCGCCCCGGCCGCCAATGATGACAACGAGGCGAAAAGCGGCAACGGCGAGGCGGGCGGCGATGACGACGAGGATGAGGATGACGTCACCCTGTCCCTGTCCGCCATGGAAGAGGCCCTGAAGCCCGTGGTGACCAAAACATTCGAGAAAATCGCCAAGGTCTACAAGCGCTTCAAGAAAGTACAGGACCTGCGTGTGGACGCCGCCCTGAAGCATCAGGAACTGACCGATGCGCAGGAAAAGCGTTATTTGAAGCTGCACGGGGAATTGATCGTGTTGGTCACCGGCGTGCACCTCAACAACAACCGGATCGAGGCGTTGGTCGACCAGCTTTATGGTATCAACCGGCGTTTGATCGGCCTGGAAGGCCGGCTGTTGCGCCTGGCGGAATCCCGCCGGGTCTCGCGGCTGGAGTTCCTGAAGCATTATTCCGGCCACGAGACGGATCCGCGCTGGATCTCCCGTGTCCGCCGCCTGAAAGGCAAGGGCTGGGGCGATTTCGCGACCAAGGACCGCGACGAGATCAAGACCATCTGCTCCGTCATTTCCACCGTCGCCTCCGAGACCGGTCTGCCGATCCCGGAATACAAGCGCATTGTTGCGACCGTGCAAAAGGGCGAGCGCGAGGCCCGCCAGGCCAAGAAGGAAATGGTCGAGGCCAACCTGCGCCTGGTCATTTCCATCGCCAAGAAATACACCAACCGGGGCCTGCAATTCCTCGATCTGATCCAGGAAGGCAATATCGGCCTGATGAAGGCGGTGGACAAGTTCGAATACCGCCGGGGCTATAAATTCTCCACCTACGCCACCTGGTGGATCCGCCAAGCGATCACCCGCTCCATCGCCGATCAGGCCCGCACCATCCGCATTCCGGTGCATATGATTGAAACCATCAACAAGCTGGTGCGCACCTCGCGCCAGATGCTGCACGAAATCGGCCGCGAGCCGACGCCGGAAGAAATGGCGGAAAAGCTGGGCATGCCGCTGGAAAAGGTCCGCAAGGTGATGAAAATCGCCAAGGAACCCATTTCGCTGGAAACCCCCATCGGCGACGAGGAGGACAGCCACCTGGGCGATTTCATCGAGGACAAGAACGCCATCCTGCCGGTGGATGCGGCGATCCATTCCAACCTGCGGGAAACCACCACCCGGGTCCTGGCCTCGTTGACCCCGCGCGAGGAACGCGTCCTGCGCATGCGCTTCGGCATCGGCATGAACACCGATCATACCCTGGAAGAGGTGGGCCAGCAGTTCTCGGTCACCCGGGAACGCATACGCCAGATCGAAGCCAAGGCCCTGCGCAAGTTGAAACACCCCTCCCGCTCGCGCAAATTGCGCAGCTTCCTGGATACCTAAAAAGCCTTTTCCGCATTTTTGTCCCCGCCCGCCATTGAGAGATTGAAATCTCGGGGGCGGGCCACTAGAAATGGCCTTCAGGGCCCGTAGCTCAGTTGGTTAGAGCCGGCCGCTCATAACGGTCTGGTCGCTGGTTCGAGTCCAGCCGGGCCCACCAATTTCCTCTAGATACGCGCATCCCCCCGTTGCCGTTATCGCCGCGCTTGTTACAAGCCGCGGCGGCTTGGGAACGCGTGTCCTACGCCAATCAACCAACAGTATATATAGCTGCAAAAATTGAATAATTTGCGTGGTGTTAATGCGAGAGCTAAGCTTGCTATTCGTGGCGGACCGTTTGAGTTCAAGCTACCTGCCGCCAGCCATGTATTGAGAGCCCCCCCGTGTTACTGATCACGGGTGCCTCGCGTGGTAATGCGCACAAGAACCGACGGCAAAATGAAATCAGAGGATAGGCCAGCATGACACGGCGTGCATTGTTGTTGGGAGTTGATCACTACCACGACAAGTATTTGGAGAGTCTAAACGGCGTGCCGCCAAATGATATTAGCAAGCTTCGTACAGCCCTTGTAGCGCACCCGGTTCCTTGGACACAAGTTTGTCTCACGCGGCGGGCCTGATTGAGATCGCGGCGTGCCACGCCTGACGAGCTTGAGCGGGGCTCAGGTAGCCGTTCTTTTCGACGATCCACTGGGCATTGTAGAG
>JAKZRK010000225.1:0-15928 GCA_047518225.1 Alphaproteobacteria bacterium
CGATGGCCGAGGCCGCACTGCCGGCGCCCGTGGCGCCGTCGATAGCCCGCCAATAGGCGATTTTCAGCAACCAGGCGGCGGCCACGGCGGCGAAACAAATGGCCTGGGTCAAGGCATGGCCCCCATGGTTAGTGACAAAGGGCGCCAGCACCGCGTTCAGCCACATCGCGCCCGTGGCCAGCGCCAGAATTAGATAAACCGGGGTCACCAGGGGATGATGCCAACGGGGAATGGCGGCCAGGGAGCGATAGATCATGGCCGTGCTGTAGACGGTGGCCATGGACAGCGCCGCCGCCGCCAGGCCGGCCAGGGGCCAAAGGCCGTCGTTGCGTTGCAGGATCAGCCAGGCAAAGGCGAACAGCGCCGCCGGGCCGTAACCGGCCACGGCCAAAACCCCTTCCCGGGAAAGCCAGGAAGAGCGCCACTGGCTGAAGGCCCGCCAGGCCCGCTCCGGGCGGCCCAGATGGGCCGCCGAGGCCAACAACCCGGTGCTGATCAGCGCCAAGGCCAGACCCAGGGCGAAGAAGCCAAAGGCACGCTGGTCCGGCAGGCTGTCCATGGCGCGGAGAACACCCAACAGGGCCAACAGGCCGTAACCGGCGCCCGTGGCGGTGGTCAGGAAAATCACGGAATAGGCTGGCCGCATGTTTCGTCTCTACGCTTGACGTTGCCGCTAGCGGGACAATGCCCGGTCGATCCAGCCCAGGAAGCCACCGGCGGCGGGGGCATCATCCAGGCTGGCGCCATCGCCCATGGTGGCCGCCGGCCGCGGCGGCAGATAGCGGTTGGTGGGCTTCAGGCCCAGTTCCGGCATCAGTTCCACGCCGCCACGATCGGCGGTCAACCGGGATACGGCCGATTCCGGATCATTGAAATCGCCGAAATGCCGGGCCTTGGCCGGGCAGGCGCTGACACAGGCCGGTTGCCGGTCAACCTCCTCCAGGTTTTCGTTGTAAATGCGGTCGATGCACAGGGTACACTTTTTCATCACCCCGCCATCGCTGTCGAATTCCCGGGCGCCATAGGGACAGGCCCAGGAACACAGCTTGCAGCCGATGCAGATGTCTTCATCCACCAGGACGATGCCGTCCTCGGTCCGTTTATAGGACGCCCCGGTCGGGCAGACGGTGACACAGGGCGCCTCTTCGCAATGCAGACAGGAGCCGGGGAAATAGACCGTTCGCCCCCCATTATCCGTACCCTGCCCGGCCCCTAGATTGGTTTCATAGCCATGCACCCGGTTTAACCAGACCCCGTCCACATCCTTGCCATAGGGGTCGCTATCGGGCAGGGGCGCGTGATAGCCGGTGGTGTTCCATTCCTTGCAACTGACCGCACAGGCGTGGCAGCCGACACAGGTATCCAGGTCGATCACCAGGCCAAGGCGTTTTGCCGGCGCTTCCTTTGGTAACGAGGTCATAATTTTCCACCCCCGAATTTACCGCCCTTAAACCTGGCGCCATAGCGCAGCATGGCGGGCCGGGGTGCCAGGCCAGGCGGCAATGGCAGGGTGGTGAAGGCGGGCTCGGACGCCGCTGCTCCCGCCGGCGCCTTCGATAGGCGTACCCGTAAATCGAACCAGGCCGCCTGGCCGGTGATGGGATCGGCATTGGGCAGGCGTTCGCCGTTGGCATTGGGGGGCAACAGATCCTCGATCAGATGGTTCAATAGAAATCCTTTTTCCGCTTCCGGCGCGTCCGCCGCCAGGTTCCAGGCACCGGATCTTTTGCCGATGGCGTTCCAGGTCCAGACCGTGTGGTCGTTGACCCCGGCCATGACCCGCACCTGCGCCTTGATGCGGCCATGGCGGCTTTCCAGATAGGCCCAGCCATCGTCCTCGATGCCCTGTTCACGGGCCGCCGCCTCGGAAATATAGAGCCGATTGGCGGTATGGATCTGCCGCAGCCAGGCATTTTGCGAACCCCAGGAATGGTACATGGCCGCCGGCCGCTGGCTAATCGCGTGCAGGGGATAATCCTCCGCCGCCGTGCCGTCCACGGCGCTGGGCGGATACCAGATGGGCAGGGGATCGAAAAATCTCTCGATCCGCTTGCGATGCTGTTCGGGCGGTTGTTGTTCGCCCACGCCGCGCGCGGCCAGGCGAAAGCGTTGCAGTACCTCGGTATATAATTGCAGAACCACCGGCTCCGCCGTGCCGGTGAAACCCATCTTCACGGCATATTCCAGGTAATCCTTGTTGGCGTGCTTGAAATATCGCTGCCCAGGCGCCAGTTCATCGCGCCAGAAACACTCATTTTCCACGTAACGGGCAAGCTGCTCCGGGTTGGCCTCGCCCGTGCCATGACGGTCGCCGGCCGCGCCGCGCCAGCCCGCCAGGGAACCGACGCCGGGGCTGCGTTCGTGGTTGACCAGATAGTCGGGATAGCCGCCGGGATAACGCGCCGTGCCGTCCTCGTTCACCAGCCCCGGCAGGCCCAGGCGGGCGCCCAGGTCCAACAGCACGTCCTGAAACGGGCGGACGTCGCGATTGGGGGTCAGCACGGGCTGACGGATCGCGTCCGCGGGCCCGTCGGCGCTGGAGATCGGCCGGTCCAGCATGGAGATACAGTCCCACCGCTCCAAATAAGTGGTGTCGGGCAGGATCAGGTCCGCATAGGCCACCGTTTCCGAATAAAAGGCGTCGGAATAGATGATATGGGGGATCTTGTATTCACCGCTATCGGGATCCTTGTCGGTCAGCATGGTCATCACATCGGTGGTGTTCATGGACGAATTCCAGGCCATGTTGGCCATGTACATAAACAAAGTATCGATGGGACAGGGATCGCCGCGCCAGGCGTTGGCGATCACCATATGCATCATGCCGTGGGCCGACAGGGGGGCCTCCCAGGAAAAAGCATGATCGATACGGCAGGGCGCGCCATTCGCTTCCACCAATAAATCGTCCGGTCCTTGGGGAAAGCCAAGGGGCGGTCCGCCCAGGGGCTGGCCCGGCACCACATCGCCCGGCTTGCCCGCGGGCTTCAGTCCGGGCGGCGCGGGTCTGGGAAAGGGTGGTTTATAGCGGAAGCCCCCCGGTACATCGATGCTGCCCAACAGCATTTGCAATAGATGCAGGCTGCGGCAGGTTTGGAAACCATTGGCGTGGGCCGAGATGCCGCGCATGGCATGGATGGCCACCCCTCGGCCGATAATTTGTTGGTGGCGGCGCCCGGTCCAATCGGTCCAGGGTACCTCCAGCACCACTTCCTCGGCGAAGGCGGCATGGGCCAGTTCGCCCGCGATGCGCCGAATGGTTTCCGCCGAAATACCGGTCTGGTCGGCCACCGCGTCGGGGCCATACTGGCCATCCAGATAACGCTCGGCCAACAGATGGAATACCGGCACCGCCCGGCGGCCGTCGGGCAGGGTGACGCGGTCTTTCAGGGACGGGGCAATGCCGGTGTCCAAGGCGCTGACCGCGGCGGACCTGGCGCTGTCCCAGCACAAAGGATGGCCGTCCCCATCGCGGGCGAACAAACCGTCGTCGTCGGCGCCCGGATCCTCGATCACCAGCCAGGGCGCGTTGGTATAACGGGCCAGATACTCCAGATCGACTTGGCCCGCGCGCAGCAATTCATGCACCAAGGCCAGAACGAACAAGCCATCGCTGCCCGGCGTAACGGCCAGCCATTCATCGGCGATGGCGGCATATCCCGTGCGCACCGGGTTGACGGCGACGTACTTCGCACCCCGGTCCTTCAGGTTCGCCAGGCCGGTTTTGATGGGGTTGGAATCATGGTCCTCGGCCACCCCGAACATCATGAAATAGCGGCAATGATCCCAGTCGGGCTCGCCAAACTCCCAGAACGAGCCGCCGATGGTGTACAGCCCCGCCGCCGCCATGTTGACCGAACAGAAACCGCCATGGGCCGCGTGATTGGGGGTGCCGAACTGGCTGGCCCACCAACCCGTCAGGGCCTGGCTTTGATCCCGGCCGGTGAAAAAGGCCAGTTTGCGCGGGTCTTCCTTTCGAATAGGGTCCAGCCAGGAAGTGGCCAGCTCCATGGCCTCGTCCCAACTAATGGCGCGGAATTCGCCCCTGCCCCGTTCGCCCACCCGCAACAACGGTTGTGACAACCGGGCCGGCGAATGATGCTGCATGATCCCGGCCGAGCCCTTGGCGCAGAGTACACCGCGATTTATGGGATGGTTCCGGTTACCCTCGATATAGCGCAATTCGCCATCGCGCAGATGAACCTTAATGCCGCAACGGCAAGCGCACATGTAGCAGGTGGTGTATTTGACTTCGTCCGATACCGTTGGCGACAGATCAACCCGCTCGGCGTCCTGGGCCGTGCCTTCGTCTACAATTGTCATTCAGGTGGGCTCCCCGGCACCGCGTAGGCGCGGCATGCAGTCGCGGCAATATAAATGGGCGGGGCCAAGAGTACAAACGGGCAGTTATTTTGCCGCGCCCTGGGTTGGAATTTCATCAAAGCTCTGGAATTTTGCCCACCGGCAGGTGACTATGGGCCATGCAAGACCGCTGGCTTTCGTGTAAAGTAACGGGGACAACGCAAATTAGGGGATAGCCATGGCCTATGACCTGGTAATCAAAAATGGAACCATTGTCGATGGCACGGGCGCCGCGGCCTATCGCGGCGACGTGGCGATTGCCGGAGACCGGATCGCCGCCGTGGGAGAGCTCGATGGCAGCGGCAAGGAAACCATTGACGCCGATGGCCATCTGGTGACACCCGGCTTCGTCGACATACACACGCATCTTGATGCGCAGATTACCTGGGACCCCATCGCCTCGTCATCCTGTTGGCACGGGGTAACCTCTGCCGTGATGGGAAATTGCGGTGTCACGTTCGCTCCTTGCAGGGCGGAAGACCGGGAATACCTCACCCGGCTGATGGAATCGGTCGAGGACGTGCCCGCCAAAAGCATTCAAAGCGGCATGCGATGGAACTGGGAAACCTATGGCGAATATTTGGCCGCACTTGATGAGCTTCCCAAGGGCATCAATGTTGGTGGCCTGGTGGGTCATTGCGCGCTGCGGATTTACGCCATGGGCGAGCAGGCCCTGGAAAACACGCCGGCCAACGCGGACCAGATCGATGCCATGCACGATGCGGTCTCGGAAGCCATGGAAGGCGGCGCGCTTGGTTTCTCCACCTCGCGGACGCCGTTGCATCTGACCCCCGATGGCGATGTGGTGCCCGGCACCCACGCAACGCCGGAAGAACTGAAAGGCATCTGTGCCGCGCTCGGCGAACATGGCCGCGGCGTCGTCGAGGCGGCCACGGGCATCAACGGCGGGGATGAGGAAACGGTGAGGAGAAATCTTGAAACCGAAATGAGTTGGATGACGGATATCAGCCTGGAAACGGGCCGCCCGGTCACGTTCGGTCTGACGCAAAACCGGCAAACGCCTCAGGCTTATGGCTGGATCTTGGAGAAGGTGGCCGAAAGCGTGCGAAAGGGCGCGAAAATCAAGCCGCAATCGACCACCCGGGGCATCGGTGTCCTGTTCGGATTTCAAAATCGCACGCCGTTTGACCGGGCCCCGGCCTGGCGCGCCTTGCGCGGCATGAGCATGGAAGAAAAGCTCGTTAAACTGCGCAACGCTGAATATCGTGCCACCATGGTGGAATAGGCCCTGTCGGACCCGCCACCCCTGGACATGAACGATTTGTACTTGATGTCTCACGCCGCGCCCCGTTATGACCTGGAGCCGTGGCAAAGCCTCGCGGCCCAGGCGGCGAGCCTGAATGTTAGCGCGCCGGCTGCCTTTATCGATCTGTCCGTGGCCGACAATGGCCTGGCCCTGTTCAATTTTCCCTTCCTCAATCCGGAAATGACGGCGGTGGAAGAGATGCTGAATGATCCCAACGTGGTCCTGGGCCTGGGCGATTCAGGGGCCCATTGCGGCCAGATCATGGACGCCAGCCTGCCGACCTATTTTCTGACTTACTGGGTGCGCGAACGGGGCGCCTTCAGCCTGGAAACGGGCATTCATAAACTCACCGGCGAACCCGCCGCCCTGTATGATTTGAAAGGCCGCGGCGTCCTGGCGCCCGGCGCCTTTGCCGATATCAATGTCATCGATTTCGACGGCTTGCGCCTGCGGGGCCCGGAATCCTGCACGACTTCCCCGCCGGCGCGGGCCGTTATATTCAAAAAGCGGAAGGTTACCGCCACATGTTCGTCAACGGCCAGCATTTCATGCGCGATGGCGAGCACGCCGGCGCCTTGGCGGGACACGTTCTGCGCAGCAATTAAGGGACTATTCAGTGGGCAGAGAGGTAAAGAATTCAGCCCGTTCGCGCGCCCGCGCCATAAGCAGGCTCAGGTCGTTCTCGGTCAGCAGCAGACGCATGCCGCAGGCCACATAACGGGCCCAATCCTCCGCTTCACGTACCCCGCCCATGCCGGCGATCTTGCCGGCGTTGCGGGTGGCGCGGCACACGGTTTCCACCGCCGCCTGCACCCGTTCGTGGCCGTATTGCGAGTTGATGCCCATATCGAAAGTCAGGTCCGAGGCGCCGACGAACAGAGCGTCGACCCCGTCAACCGCCGCGATCGCCTCGGCATTTTCCACCGCCTGTTCCGACTCGATCATCGCCACCACCGTGACGTTTTCGTTGAACCAGGCGGTCGCCTCGGGCAACGGCACGGGATCATAGCCGTATTGAGGCACCAGGCCCGGCGCGGCCATCACGCCCTCAGGCGGGTAACGCGCGGCCCGGGCCGCATGGGCGGCTTCTTCCGGCGTATTGATGTGAGGCACGAATATGCCCATTGCCCCGTTATTCAACCAGCTCGAGATCTCCGCCGCATCGTTCCAGCGGGCCCGGGCGAAGGGGGTTATCCCGGCCCGGATGGCGCCCAGGCACATCTCGTACGCGGTGCCGGTGGGAATGGGGCTGTGTTCGTTGTCGACGAAGAACCAGCTATAACCGCACGAGGCGAGAATGGCGCCGATTTCGCTGGTCCTGGAATGCCTGGCATTCAGGCCCAGGACGACCTGGCCGGCCGCCAGGCGGCTGCGCATGGGAGTGCTGTCGGGCGGCATGGAATTCTCTCCGGGCTTGCCTTCGATGGCGAAGTATCAAGCCCGTCCGGCCGGGCTGTCAACGGATTTGCGGTGCACTTGAAAGCTGAGTTACGGTGACAGTCCACTTTATTGGCGCGCTTTGAGGGTGAATTCCAAATAGAAGTGCACCACAATTGCAAAAGCAGATGCCGCCCAATCAGGCCGCGGCGATCCAGTTGCCGTGGAAGCCGAAGGGGACGCGGACGGGGAGATGGATTTTTGCCACCGGCGGGGCGGTGAAATCCTGGGCATCGATGATCCGCACATGGCTTTTGCCGCTGCCGCCGTCATAGATCACGGACAGGACATAGCCCTCGTCCTCGCCGGCGCCGCTCGGTACGAACACGCCCTCGCTGGCCGCGCCGTCCGGGCCGACGTCGTGCACTGCCATGGTGCGTTGTTCAAGGTCATGTTTCAGCAGATTGCCAGGGCCGGCGCCCATTCCAAAAGCCACCGTATAGCCATAGCGGTGCGGATGACATTCGACCCTTGGGTCGACCCGGGGGAATTCCTGGCCCATGCCGCTGATAGTCTCCCGGCTCACCCGCTCCTTGGCGGGATCGATGGTCCAACGTTCCAGGCGGGTCTCGCCGCCGCCTTCCAACTGGCCCTGCACAAAGGTGCGGTCATGGCGCACCACGTCAAAAATAATCTCATCGCCATCATCAAAGGCATTCAGTGGATGGTAGACGTAGCAGGGATCGATCTCGATCCACTGCACCTCGTCCGAGGTGGCGGCGCGGGGCAGGATACGCAGGCGGGCCGGCATATCATCGCGCCAATGGAACGGCAGCCCCTTGCCGCTCAGAGCCATTTCGAGAGAGAAGGCAACCGGCAGGTCCATGAATATGACCCGGCTCGCCGTGACCCCGAAATCGTGCATCATGGTTGGGATGGGCTTTTCGATCTCGACCGTGCGCAGCAGGTTTCCGGCCCGGTCGGCCACGTGATAGCGCAGGCTAATGGGACCGAAATCGTAGCCGAAAAATATCAATTCGCCGTTCACGGCATCGATCTTTGGATGCGCCGTCATATTGCTTGCCAGGGCGCCGTCAAAATCATGCTGGCCGATTGTGTTCAATTCGCCGTCCAGCTGCCAGGGCAGTCCGACCTCCGGCAAGGCCAGGATGCGGCCGCCATGGCCGATCACATTGACGCTGCCGGAGCCTTGCTGCATGGGCTGGTTCGGGCTGACCGGTGCTTGCGCCAGGCCCAACAGCGCCTCCACCTGGGCGGTCCGGACCCAGCGGTTGCGATAGGCCTGGGCCCCGCCGCCGGCAATGGTAATGCCATGGATCATACCGTCGCCCATGAACCAGTGATGGCCCGGCCCCGGGGCAATGGGGTTCGGCCCGTCGCGCAGCAGGGCACCATTCAGTTCGGGCGGTATGGTTCCCTCGACACGTAGATCATGGGCCGTGGTCTCCACATCCACGGGGGCAAAATTGCCCTGCAGCACGGGATTATCTTCCGGCGCAACGGCATCGTCGGCAGCAGGCTGGCTCTGTGTCATGAGCTTTTCTCCCTTGTCCAAGGCCGTGACATTAGCACATTTGTGCCCTCTAGCGCTGCCGCAAATGCGGCCAGATCAGGCCGGCCAGCAACAAGGCGGCCAAGCCTTCACAGGTCATGATGCTGATCGCCATGGCGCCGCCAAACCAATTGGCCAACAGGCCAATTTGCAAGATCCCGATGGGGTTGATCCCGATACAGACCGCCACCACGCCCATTAGGCGGCCGCGCATTTCCGGCGGGGCGGAGGTAAAGATAATTGTGCTTTGCATGGCGGAAAAACCGGCCACGCCCAGGCCGCTCAGGAACAACAGGCCCAGGGACAGCGAATAGGATTGCGACAGGGAAAAGGCGAAAACGGCAACCAGAAAGGCTATGGAACCGTAGAAATAAATTCGCGCGAAATGCCGGGGCCGGGCAAAATTGACGATCACCATGGCCCCCAGCAAAGCCCCCGCCGCATCCGCTGAGATCAACATGCCCGTGGCGACCGCGTCCTGGCCCAGCACCTGATCGCCGATCACCGGCACCATGGCCCCATACGGGAAACCGAACAGGTTGACCGCCATGGTCACATACAGCGTCCCCATGACCCGTGGGTTGGCGCGGATATAGCTCAGCCCCTCGACGATTTGCGCCAGGATCCGCGGCGCGGCGCCGGGTCTGCCCGTGGCCGCATAACGGGCGCCCAAGACCAGCCAAAAGCTGAACGTAAACAAAACCGTGCCCAGAACATAAACCCCCGGCAGACCGAAGGTTCCCAACACCAGGCCGCCCATGACGGGGCCCACCAGGCGCATGCAATGGTTGGTCGCGCTGTCCAGGGTCATGGCGACGCCGGCGCCCCCCGTGCCGGCCTTGTCGCTGGCGATGATGCCCAGCATGGTGCGCCGGACCGGGAATTCCAGGGTCATATATAGGCCCGAGGCGAAGGCGCCCAGCGCCACATGCCACAATTCAATTCGCCCGGTCAGGGCCAGAATAGCCAATACGCTTGAGCTCGAGGCCAGCAGGCCCAGGCCGCACAACAGCATCAGGCGGCGGTCGAAACGGTCGGCGATGGCGCCGGTGAAGGCGCTGAACAACAGCATGGGCAGGGACCGCGCCATGGTGACCAGGGCCACCATCAGGGCCGAGTCGGTAACCTCGAATACAAAGATGCCGATTGCCAGCATTTCCAGCCAGCGCATCATCCAGCCCAGGCCGCCGGCCAGCCAGATGCGGCGGAAGTCCCTGTCGCGGGTCAGGACGCGGGGGGTGATCGGGGCGCGGGACCCCGCCTCGACCGCCACCCCGGCCGCTAATCTACCGTCCGTGTCGGGCAAAATTCCCGCTTAGCCGCCCGCCGCCGCTTCGGCCAGGCGGCGATCCTCCTCCCGTTGATAGCGCACCGTCATGTCACGGGGTTGGCGCACATCGTCGGCGGATTGATCCTCCGCCACCTCTTTCCAGCCATGGCCCCCGGGCCAGGTTTGCGCCACGGCAACGATCTCGCCAGGCCTTTGGACGCTCTCGAAGGCCGCCATGGCTTGCCGCGCGATGGCCAATTGCCGGTCGGGATCAAAGGCCGGGCCGCCGCCGTGGCCCAGTGGAAAGTCCATGAACACGGCCCGTGGCGGCCAGCCGAACTTGACGATATCCAGGGCCGTCCCCATGCATAGGGTCGGTATGCCGCGCTCTTCCAGGTAACGTGCGATCAGACACACGGTCTGATGACATACCGGTCACAACGGCACCAGATAGGCGACATCCACGCCCTCCGCCACGAAGGCCGCGTGCATGGCCGGGGCCAGCTCTTCCTCGACCCGCCGTTTGGAATAGACCGCGCCCATGCAGGAGAAAAAGTTGTCCGCGATGCCGCCGATCACGCCTTCGGCGGCCAGGGTCCGCAGCGGCTCCATGGGGAAGGCGCAATTGGGGTCCCGCCGGGTATCGGGCAGATAGTTTTCCGTCAGATGGGAAAAGCGCAAGTCCTCGACCGGCGTGTCCGACGGGATAACCCGGTGCGAGGCATCGTCCTTGTAGTAATAGGCCACCTGGCCGGCGACATAGGTGCCGGCGGTGGACATCATGCCCAGGCGGCAGGCCGACAATGGCTTGGCCAGCGGCGTCCAGGGCGGCGGCTCCGTCGCCTGGTGCCAGCCATAGGGGGTATAGCCCAACTTGCTATACTTCTCCCGAATGGTCCTCATATATTCAACTGGCATGGTGCCCAGGCTCCTTTTCCAACGGTGTAATCCGATACTAAGCCAACGCCCCGCCCCGCTCAACTGCTTGCAAGGGCCCGTGCGATGACCAGTTTCTGAATGTCGTTGGTGCCTTCGTAGATGCGGTAGACGCGCACGTCGCGGAGGATCTTGGCGGCCGGGTAGTCTTCCAGATAGCCGTTGCCGCCGAAGATCTGCAAGGCGGCCGAGGCCACCTTTTCCGCCATGTCGCTGGCAAATAATTTGGCCATGGAGGCTTCTTTCAGGCAGGGCGCACCGCTGTCGAGAAGTTGCGCCGCGTGCAGATACATCCGGCGCCCGGCCTCGATCTGGGTGGCCATGTCCGCCAGGCGAAAGGCCACCGCCTGATGATCAAAGATCGGCCTACCGAACACCTCGCGTTCCAGGGCATAGGCGAGTGCTGCTTCATAGGCCGCCCGCGCGCCGCCCACCGCCTGGGCCGCCACGGCGATGCGCCCGACGGAAAGGTTGGCCAGCGCTATGCCCAGGCCCCGGTCCTCTTCACCCAGCAGGTCCGAGGCCGGCACCACCATATCTTCCAGCGTGATGGCGCAGGTATCGTTGCTGCGGTGGCCCAGCTTGGCCTCTTCCCGCAGCACCTTGTAGCCGGGATTGTCCGTTGGCGTGAGGAAGGTCGAGATGCCCCGCTTGCCCGCCGCCGGATCGGTGACGGCGATGATCATGGCGACGCCCGCCCGGCGCCCCGCCGTGATCAACTGTTTCTGGCCGTTCAGCACGAATTGATCACCTTGACGCGTGGCCCGGGTCAGGATGGCGGCGGCGTCGGAACCCGTATGGGGTTCCGTCAACAGAAAGGTGCCGATCATCTCGCCCCTGGTCATGGCTGGGAAAAACCGCTGCTTCTGCGCCTCGGTGCCGTGATCGCGCAGGGCCGCCATGACCGGCGAATTGTTCGCCGCCATCAGATTGGCGATACCGCCATCGGCGGCGGAAATCTCCTCCATGGCGATGACGTAGGAGACGAAATCGGCCCCGGCACCGCCCCATTCGGGGCCGATACAGATGCCCATCAGGCCGGCCTGGCCCATTTTCAGCATCAGCTCGTCCGGCGCGCCGGTTTTGTCCCATTGGTGGATGTTGGGCAGAATTTCCGTTCGGGCAAAGCGCCGCGCCGTATCCTGGATCAGCCGCTGCTCTTCGTTCAGTTGCACGGGTTAAACCGCTCTGGGAAATGGACTATTTGGGCGACCATTTGGTGACGGGCCGCGGCATCTTTTCACCCGAGACGAAAACCGCCTCCACCCGCTCGTCGAAGAAACACAGATAATCCTGGATGCGGGCCGCCTCGGCCACCGGCGCGGGATAGCTCCAGGCCAGATCCTCGAAACATTCTTCGCCCAGGTTCAGATGCCAGTATTCCGCCGTACCTTTATAGGGACAGCCCGTGCGCCGCTCCGACGGCTGCAACAGATCCATCCGCACATCCTCGTGCGGCAGGTAATAGCGTGTGGGCAGGCCGGTTTCGAACAGCATCCGGGTGCGGCTGCTTTCGGCGACCGTCTGGCCCGCCACGGTAATGCGCACCGGACGGGATGACGCCAGGACATCCAGGCGCACGCGGGGGTCCCTGGCGTGTACGAAAACCTCCTCGTCCTCCTCATACCAATGATCCATGCGGTCCCAATAAAAGGCCACGTAATCTTTGAGCTCGGCGGTTTCCGGATAAGGATTGGGATAGCTCCAGACCGCGTTCTCCGCCGCCCTGTCGCCCACCTTCACCGTCCAATAGCCAGCGTCGCCCTTAAAGGGGCAATGGGTGGAATGGTCGGTTGCCTGCAACAGATCCCGGCGCACATCGTCAAGGGGAAAGTAGTAAACCGGAATGTGATTGCTTTCGCATAAATATTGCGCACGGGTGCTATCCGCGATGGTCTCGCCGTTGAAGACCACCCGCAGGCGCTTCGGGCAGGCCTCGAAATGGACGTCATAGCCTGGATGTTTGTCATACAGCGACGGGCGTTGGTTGGCATCTGTCATGGCTGGTCCCCCTGGGAACATCAAAGCGGTCATTGTATTGTTATACGAAACCGCGCCCAAGGGAATACATGGCAATGGATGCAATAGGAATTCTGCAAGACATCTGCACCTCCATCGATCTGCCGGCGGATGCCCTGAACGATTTGGAGCTGGCGGGCCGGGATCCAGTTCCGCCCTCGTCGTTCAAGGTTGGCTTGGTGGCCCAGGCGGCAATTTCCGCCTCGGCGCTGGCCGCGGCGGAGGTCTGGCATCAACGTAGCGGCAAGCGCCAAGGCATCAAAGTCGACATGCGCCACGCCGCAACCGAGTTCCGCAGCGAGCGCTATATCAAGATTGACAGCGGCCCGCCGCCAGCACTTTGGGACAAGATCGCCGGCACCTATCAAACCGGCGATGGCCGCTGGGTCCGGCGGCATACCAACTTCCCCCACCACCGTGACGGCATATTGGAGCTATTGGGCGCGGCCTATGAGCGCGAGGCGGTCGGCGCCGCGCTTGGCGAATGGAGCGGACAGGATTTCGAGGACGCGGCCGCCGAACGGGGCCTGGTCGCCACCATGATGCGGACGGCCGAGGAATGGCGTGCGCACCCCCAGGCCCGGGCCCTGGATCAACAACCCCTCATCGGGATCGAGCGGATCGGCGATGCCCCGCCCCGCCCCCTGAGCGCCGCCGCGCGGCCGCTGGCGGGCGTCCGCGTGCTCGATCTGACACGGATTATCGCCGGCCCGGTTTGCGGGCGGACCCTGGCCGCCCATGGCGCGGATGTCATGCGGGTGACCGCGCCGCATCTGCCCTTCGTCGCCGCCCTGGTCACCGATGCCGGGCGCGGCAAGCTTTCCACCCAGCTTGATTTTTCTGCCCAGGACGGCAGGGAGAGCTTGCGGAAAATGATCGCCGGGGCGGATATCTTTGTTCAGGGCTACCGGCCCGGCGGGATCGACCGTTGGGGTTTTTCGCCCGAACAGGTTGCCGCGATCCGCCCCGGCATTATCTACGTTTCGCTTTCCGCTTACGGCCATGTTGGCCCCTGGTCCTTGCGCAGGGGCTTCGATTCGCTGATCCAGACCGCCAGCGGCATCAATCACGCCGAGGCCGGGGCCCGCGGCCGGGAGGGGCCGAAAGCCCTACCCTGCCAGGCCCTAGATCACGCCTCGGGCTACTTCATGGCCGCCGCCGCCATGGCCGCGCTGGCCCGGCGGGCCGAACAGGGCGGCAGCTGGCACATCCGCGTATCGCTGGCCCGCACCGGACGCTGGATTCAAAGCCTTGGGCGGATCGACAACGGTTTCGATATCGCCGATCCGACGGATGATGATGTCCGCCATTTCATGGAAGACAGCCCCTCGGGCTTCGGCCAGTTGACGGCGGTCCGCCATGCGGCGCAATTGGCCGCGACACCCACCTATTGGGCGCGGCCTTCGGTGCCCCTGGGCACCCATCCGCCGGTCTGGCCCGAATAAGGGCAAATTTTTCCATAAGGAAAATCCGAATGATCAAACGTATTTCGCTGCTGACCCGCAAGCCCGAATTGACCCATGAGGAGTTCGTCCGCCATTGGCTGGAGGTGCACGGCCCCTTGGCGCTGTCTGTTCCCGGTATCCGCCGTTATGTGCAAAGCCACATACAGGGCGAAAGCGTCCGCGCCGATATCCCGGTGACGGATGTGGAAATCGACGGCATTGCCGAGCTCTGGTACGACAGTGTGGACGCGATGGAGCGTTCAAGCGCCACGCCCGAGGCGCAGGCGCTTTATGCCGATGGCGCCTTGATCATCGGCCAAATCAAGAGCTTCGTCATAGAGGAAAAAGTCATTATAGAATAAGCGCCGCGATTTGACGCCGTACCCATCAATGCAGAAGGGAGCACAGCATGGCCGCCGTTTTATTCACCGTCCGGGCAACAATTTCCGCCGCACAGGAAGAAGCCTATAACCAATGGTATCACAAGGAGCATTGCCCGCAGTTGCTGCGTTTTCCCGGCGCCGTCAGCGCCCGGCGCTACAAAACGATTCTCAGCGATGACGACTACCAATATATGGCGGTCTATGAATTTGAAAGCGAAGAGACATTTGACCGCTTTCAGGCCTCCGATCATTTCAAGGAACTATTGACCGAATACGACGCCAAATTCGGTGATGTCTCGAGCCGCCGGCGCGACGCCTATGTTCAGGTCTGGCCTTGAAGCGGATGGATTGCTACAAGGTGCGCGAACCACCGGAGCAATAGGATCCCCCACAAATGCCCCTATCCGCCACCGCCGCTCCCTTAGAGGAGCGCCTGATTGTCGCCCTGGACCTGCCAAGCGTGGCCGAAGCCCGGGCCGTTGTTGACGAGATCGGCGATGCGGTGCGCTTTTATAAGATCGGCATGCAACTGCAATTCGCCAACGGCCTGCAATTGGCGGAGCAGCTGGTTGCCGAGGGCAAGAAGGTTTTTCTGGACGCGAAATTGTTCGATATCGACGCCACCATCGAAAAGGCGGTGGCCTCGGTTGCCAGGATGGGCGCCAGTTTCCTGACCGTGCATGGCAATGAACCCACCATCCGCGCCGCCGTCCGCGGCCGTGGCGGGGCGGATCTGAAAATCCTTTCCGTCACCGTGCTGACCAGCCTTGATCACCATGACATCCAGGCCCTCGGCTTTGCCTGCGATGTCCGCGAATTGACCCTGCACCGGGCCATAAAGGCCGCCGAGGCCGGCGCCGACGGGGTCATCGCCTCGGGCCTGGAAGTCTCCGAAATCAAACAGCTGCAGGATCAGGATCTATTAATCGTGACGCCGGGCATCCGCTCCGCCGGGGTTTCCTCCGACGATCAAAAGCGCGTGGTGACGCCGGAAATGGCGATCATGGCCGGCGCCGACTATCTGGTCATGGGCCGGCAGATCGTCGCCGCCACCAACCGCCACGCCGCCGCCCTCGCGGCCCTGGCCGAAATGCGCGCGGCCTTTGAAAAGCGCGGTCTGTAAGGTCCCGCCTAGAGCGCTTCCGGGCTATTGTGAACCATTTGACCGCCCACCAAGACCCCGTGGGTAGGCGCGGTTCGCAGGTCGATGTGGTACATCGTCCAAGAACCGTAACGCCGCCACGGGGCCTTGGTGAGCGGCCTTCGGTGGCGCCCCTAAGCCATTCGGATGCGTTGCGC
>JAKZRK010000226.1:0-4067 GCA_047518225.1 Alphaproteobacteria bacterium
CATCCTCCGAAATGCTCTCCAGGAACACTTGAGAAAGGCTCAGGCCGACAGTGCCATTGAAACCATCATGAAGGCAGCATAGCATCATCAACCAGCGACGCCTGCCCCACGAATTTCAACAGAGATAGGGACATCGCCCCACAACTAAGCGACGTGGTATTGCTTTCACCAAGAAAGGCCACGAGGAAACGGGAGAAAAACATGACCATGCATCCTTTGACCATCGTGTTTTACCGGCACCGTCGTTGTGGCCAGTTCGGGGGTCTACATGCGTAAGTTAGTGGATAGGCTCAATGGTTCCTTTGACGTTTATTTAAATACGTCGGGTTTTCTGCTCAACTGGATCGCCTTGGTCATGTTCTGCGTCATGCTTGGCGCCAACAGTTACAACATCTTTATGCGTACGGTCTTCGAGCGGGGCACCATGTGGCACCAGGAGATATCCATCATGGCCGCCTTTTGGATTTATTTCGCGGCCTACGGACTGTTGAGCAAGGAAGACGGCTTCATCCGCGTCGAGTTCGTGGTCGATCAATTCCCACCTCGGGTCCTGCGCTGGAATTACATTTTGGTGCGGCTGACCGTAATCGCCTTTCACGTCTCCCTTTTGGTTATTTCCATCAACACCTACAAGATGGTTTCATATTTCGAGACACAGCACCTGGAGTGGCCCGAGTTCATCATTTACATCCCGCTGACCGTCGGCACCGTCGTCATCGTTATCACCGAAACCATTTATCTATTGCGCTCTCTCGCCTATCCCGACCGGCCGCCGGTCATCGCGCCACCACCGCCGATAGCCGGTTGAGGGCACAGCCATGATTTCATTTTTGATGCTCGTCGTCTTCATGATCCTGGCGCTGCTCCGGGTTCCGGTCTGCGTTTCCATGGGCGTCGGCGCCTTTGTCGGGCTGGGACTGATGGGCATACCTCCCGACAGCATGATCCGCGGCATGCAGGACTCGTTGCGCGCCATTCCCTTCATGGCCGTGCCATTTTTCATTCTCGCCGCGTCGCTGATGAACCAGATGGGGCTGACCCGTCGCATTTTCAATTTTGCCAGCCATTTGGTCGGCGCCATCCCCGGCGGACTGGCCCAGGTCAACATCCTGTCCAGCGTCATCTTCGCCGGCATTTCGGGCGCCGCCCTGGCCGATATCGTGGGCCTCGGCTCGGTGCAGATCAAGGCCATGACCGAACGCGGCTACCGGCTGGAGTTCAGCGCCGCCATCACCGTCGCCTCGGCGACCATCGGACCCATCATTCCGCCGTCGATCATGTTCATCATCTATGCCGTGAACATGAACGTCTCCATCGGCCGCCTGTTCGTTGCCGGGTTCTTGCCGGGCTTCATGATCGCCTTCGTGCTGATGGCCACGGTATGGTTCATGGCCAAGACCGGCATCGAGAAATGTCCCCCCCTCCGGCGCAGCAGCATCCGCGAGATCGGCCTTTCCTTCTTGCACGGTGGACCGGCCATCGTGACCCCGGTCATCATCATCACCGGGATGGTCAGCGGCGTCGCCACGGCGACCGAGGCGTCGGTCCTGGCGGTCCTTTATTCGCTCTTCCTGGGCGTTCTCTACCGCGAAACCACCCTGGTCAAGCTTAGGCGGGCATTCGAATCGACCATCCGCACGACGGCGCTGATCATGTATCTGGCCGCCGTCGGATCGGTCATGGCCTTCGTTCTGACCTCCGAACAGGCGGCCGACTGGATCGCGGCGCTCCTCATGTCCATGACCACGGAGCACTGGATATTGTTGCTCTTGATAAATATTGCAATCTTGTTCCTCGGTTGTGTGCTGGAGACCGTGCCGGCGATGCTCATCGCCATGCCCCTGTTCGGTCCCATCGTTATTAGTCTCGGGATGGATCCCGTGCAGTTCGGGGTCATGCTTACTTTCAACCTATTGATCGGCATGATCACGCCGCCCATCGGGATCGGCCTTTACGCCATCTGCGCCATAACCGGGCTGAGATTGGAGGCGGTCATCAAGTCGACGGCGGTGTTCCTGCCGACGTTGATCATCGCCTTGTTGCTGATAACCTACTTGACGCCCCTTTCGATGTGGCTTCCCGGCGTTTTCTTTGCCGATTGAAGGATCAGCGGACCGATGGAAAACCCGGTATCCCAGAAGACTCTCACCGGCAAGGTTCAGACCGTTCTGGGACCGATCGACGCGGATGCCTTGGGTCTCACCTTGACCCACGAGCACCTGTTCACCGCCATGACCCACGTGGCCAAGGAACCGGCGGAGTCAGAGGCCCGGGCCGCCTTCCATGCCCCCCTCTCCATGGACCTCATGGGGTCCATCCGATACGGCCGCCTAGTCAACCTGGATGACTGCGCGCTCAATGACGAGAACGCCGCCATAGAGGAGGCGGCCCTCTTCAAGCGAGAGGGCGGTGGCACCTTGGTCGACGCTAGCAGCATCGGCGTCGGACGCAATCCCCAAGCACTGGCCCGCGTTGCCCGTGCCACCGGCCTCAATATCGTTATGGGATGTTCGTATTACGTGGAAGAGAACTACCCGCCGGAGCTTGGAGTGGAAACCAAGGGCGAGGATGTGATCGTGGACGAGATCGTCGGTGATATATTCAAAGGCGCGGACGGCACTGAAATCCGCGCCGGTATCATCGGCGAGGTCGGCTGCTCGTGGCCTCTGACCGATACGGAACGCAAGGTTTTGAGGGCTTCGGGGCGAGCCCAACGGATAACCGGCGCCGCCTTGACAATCCACCCAGGCCGCCATCCCGAGGCGCCCAGAGAGATCGTGGACGTCCTGCTGGGAGCGGGGGCGGATCTTCACCGAACCATCCTGTGCCATATAGACCGTACCTTGGATAACGAGGACCGGATATTGGAACTGGCCGATATCGGCTGTGTCCTCGAATACGATCTCTTCGGCAGCGAAAACTCCTACTATCCATGGACGATACCCGTCGACATGCCTAACGATGCCCGGCGGCTGAAGTGGCTCCAGTTTCTCATCGCCAAGGGCTTTGGGGACCAGATCGTCATCTCCCACGACATCTGTTTCAAACACCAACTCGCCCGCCACGGTGGACACGGGTACGGCCATATCCCGGCCAATGTGGTGCCCTTGATGCGCAGTAAGGGTTTCGACGAGGAAACCATCCACGCCATCTTGGTGAAAACTCCGGCGAGACTGCTCACCTTCGCCGCCGGCGAACCCCCGGGGTCGGGCGCCTAGCGGCAAACCGTGCCGGCCACGATGTCGAACAAGGGAACGGCGGCGGCCGAGCGGTTCGACCTGCGCTCGGATTTTATCTCGCGGCCCACCGAGGCCATGGGCGAGGCCATGATCGCCGCGAGCGCCGAAACGCCGGCCGTCGAATTTCGGGAAGATCCGATTGTGTCCCGGCTGGAAAAATTGGCCGCCGACCTTCTGGGCAAGGAGGACGCCCTGTTCTGCCCCACCTGCACGCTCTGCAACCAAATTGCGGTCAATGCCTTCTGCCGTCCGGGGGACATCCTTCTCACCCCGTACAAGGCCCATGTTTCTACCTCCGAAGGGCGCGCGGTGGCGGCCCTCTCCGGCGCCCAAGCCGAAACCGTGGAGATGAAGCGCGGAGCGATGCTTCCGGCCGTCCTGGAAGCGGCATTGGCGCACTAACCCGGGGGCGGGCGGCCGAGGGTCGGGCTGGTCTTGATGGAGAATACTCACCTTCGCTCCGGAGCGTGTGCGGTGCCCGAAGATAACATGAGAACGGTGGCCGGGTTGGCCGCCGCCCGTGGCGTCCCCGTGCACCTCGACGGCTCTCGCCTGTTCAACGCCGCCGCCTTTTTGGGTGTGGAGGTGGCCGACCTGACGCGCCACGCGGATACTGTTTCGCTCAGCCTGAACAAAGGATTGAGCGCCCCTCTCGGCGCGGTGCTCGCCGGCACCACCGTGTCTGACGTCGAGCTATAACCGAATCTTGTGTACGGCGTTGAAATGAAGGCGGCGTATCCTGGTGATTGTTGATGTCACCACTTGAGCTAAGCCAAGGAAGGATACGCCATGAAAGAGAATACCGTTGTTGCTTTTCAAAACCCATCT
>JAKZRK010000227.1:0-6882 GCA_047518225.1 Alphaproteobacteria bacterium
TTGCAGGCTGGAAAATCGATCTTCAATTGGTTACAATCCGTCACCGCTGTTCTCCGCGCTAAATTCCGCTTAAGCAACTGAATTATAACGCATTAATGGAGATCAGCGGTACCTTTTCGTGACGTATTCGGGCTAGAGCGGTTCCGCGATTTAAACATGGCGACAGTCGAGTTTTTTCTAACGTTCGGCGCCCGGTTTCGGCAGCAAATCGAGGTGGCGGAGTAGAGCCACGAAGCGGGCCATCTGGTCCCTTTGATAGGCGGGGACGTCGATGGCATCGAAATCGTAGAAGCCCCGGCCGTCGCGCAGGCCACGGCGGCCCTGTTCCATGTTGTCGAGGACGTTTCGGGGCGGGAGGTAACGGTCCGAGCCCAGGTTTGCCGCCAGGTAGCGCGAGGCGTGATAGAGGATATCGTCGCCACCCACGTCGACGAATTCCAACAGGCCCATGGTGGCATAGCGGGGCCCAAAGCCGGTGCGGATGGCCTTGTCGATGTCTTCGGCGCTGGCCACCCCTTCCTCGACCATGCGGGCGGCCTCGTTCATGGCCACGGTCTGAATGCGCGGGAGGATATAGCCCGGCGTGGGGGCGCAGACCACGGGCACCTTGCCGATCTTTTCAAGAACCTCCGTGACGGTATCGACTACTTCCCCACGGGTGGCGGTACCGGGGCTGACTTCCACCAGGGGAATCAGATAGGCCGGGTTCAGCCAATGGGCATTCAGGAAGCGCTCCGGCTGACTGACGAAAGCCGCCAGCTTGTCCACGGGCAGGGTTGCGGTGGTGGAGGCGATGATGGCCTCTCCGCCCACCACCTGACAGAGGGCGGTGAAGGCCTGTTCCTTCACCTCCATGGTTTCGGTGACGCCTTCGAAAATCAGGTCCGCCTCCGCCAGATCGCCCGGATCGGCGGTGAAATGGATGCGCTCCAGCATCGCTGGGATCAGGCCGCCGTCAAAGGCGCCGAATTCGGCCAGGGCTGATAGGTTGCTTTCGATCTCCGTCCGCGCCACCGCCAACAGCTCCGTATGTTCCTGGACGCTGCGTGGTTTTACATCCGCCAGCGTGACGCGATAGCCCGCATAGGCAAAAACATGGGCGATGCCCCGGCCCATACGGCCGGCGCCGATGGCCGCCACATGGCTGATCCCGTCCGCGTTCATGCACCCTCACCTTCGTGCAGCATGGCCCGCAAGTCCAATTGACTCATCCCGGCCAGGCCCAGCGCCTCCCAGGTGCGCGGGCCGTGGCGCAAGTCCTCGCCGCAAATGGCCGCGCCCATGGCCAACAGGCCTTTGGCCACCGGGCAGGCAACTCCGGCCCAATCGGCAATGGAGACCAACAGGGCCAGGCCCATGGCCACATCCTCGCGCATATAGCGATGGCCGGTCAGATCGATATGTTCACGCCAATCGCCGGAATCCGTCAACTTTTCGTGGGCCGCGTCGCCGTACATCCATTCGGGCCGGGCCGGGTCATAATTATCCGCCAGGGGAAAATGCGGCCCGCCATAGCCCAAGGCGCGGCGCAGGGCCACGCGTTCGTCATCCAGGGCATCGGTCACCGCCCTGATCGCGGGCTGGGTGCCTTCGTTGTGAATGTCCCAGGCATCGAAATGCTGCAGCGGCCCGGCGTTCATCATGATCAGGGGCGGATGGATGATCGGTCCCGCGTTCATCAACGCCGCGTCCAGGGCATCCGTGACCGGTTCTATTGAGGGGAATGCTTCCGCCACCACGGCCAGGGCCTGTGCCGACAGCCGCGCCGGATAGACGCCGGCGGGCAGCCGAGTGGCCCGGGCCGAGACCGCCACCGTATCCGGGGAGCGCAGGCGCGCCAGATAGGGCAGCGTGCCCGCCTCGACAAAGGCCAGTTCGGATTGATTGCCTGCCTGGCGGATAATCCGCGCCATGGGGATCACACCCAAGGTACCCGGCGGGATGAACAACACCTGGCCGGGCGCCAGATGGGGCGCCAGATCCGCGGCCAGGGCCACCTGCGCCGTGGCTGGCAGCGGCGAGAGCACCAGTTCGGCGCCATCCAGGGCCTCGGCCAGATCCGTGGTGACACAATGCAGGGGCACCGTACGCTCCCCCGCCGCATCGATCAGACGAATGGCGCCGGCATCCCGGATGGCCGCCAGGGCCGCCCCGTCGCGGCGCCAAAAGCGTACCTGGTGGCCCTGTTCGGTCAGATCGGCTGCCGCCGCGTGGCAGCCGTGACCGCCACCGATTACCGCTATCTTCATGGCTTGAGCCAATTCTGCAACTGCGCGCCATAAGCGAATAGCGCCGGGGTGCCGCCTGTGTGCAGAAACATCACGTTGGCATCGGGGGCCAGGGTCCGGTCCGCGGCCAGGGCCATCAGGCCGGCCATGACCTTGCCGGTATAGGGCGGATCCAGGAACAAGCCTTCGCAGCGCGCCGCCAGAACAATGGCCTCCACCGTGGCCTGGTTCAATTGCCCATAGCCCGGCGCCAGCACCCCATCGAACAGCAAAATATCCCCGTCCGACACTACCTCCGGTAAACCCAGCATGCCGGCCAGTTCAAGGCAATGCCCGGCGATCCGCCGGGATTGGGCGGAAGCGTCCCGGCGCACACAAATGCCATGCACGGCCATGTCCTGGCCCAAGGCACGCAAACCGAACAACAGACCCGCATGGGTGAAACCGCTGCCCGAGGCCAGAACGATGGCATCGATCCTGGCTCCACTGGCCTGCAACTGGGTCACGATCTCGGCCGCCGCCCGGACATAACCCAGCGCGCCCAAGGGTGGGTGGCCGGGTGCCAGGGGGACCACGTAGGGCCGCTTGCCTTCGGCTCGCAGCTTGTCGGCGATGGTCTGCACGGCGGCGTCCGCGCCCGCTTCGTCCTCGCCGTCGGGATAGTTATAGCGCCGTGCGCCCAGCAGATCGCCCAACAGAATATTGCCGGACTGATAGTATAGGGGATCCATGTCTGGCACCCGTTCCTCGGCCTGGATATGTATCTCCATGCCCAAACGGGCGGCGGCGGCGGCGGCGACCCGGACATAGTTCGACTGTACCGCGCCGGTAATGACGATGGCCTGGGCGCCTTCCGCCTGGGCCGCACCGAAATAGAACTCCAACTGCCGGGTCTTGTTGCCGCCAAATGCCAGGCCGGTCAGATCGTCCCGTTTTATAAACAGGTTCAGGCCCAATTCCACCGACAGCCGGGGCGCGGGCTCTATCGCCGTCGGCAATAGCGACAGCGGGACACGGGGATAGTGGGCCAAACGGCCAAATTTCGTGCTCATGGCATCAATTCATCCTACGTTGGCAGCCGCGCAATGTCCCTGATCGATGCTAATACGACCTTGCACCGATAGAAACCCATAGAGAGGCAATGGACAGCAGGATCGTGGAATTTCCGCCAAAGCCCACTTCAGCCGCCGCCACCCCACGCAGCTAGAGCGTTTCCGGGCTATTGTGACCCATGACGGGGGCAGGAATAGCTTGCAAAAAGCGGCCCTTCTTGGCACAAAGCGCCGCCCCCCGGGGGTGACCGGATTAGATTGAGGAACCAGCAATATGAGCGAGAAAACCGCCCTTCCCACGCCCGACGGCGTGGCCGTCCTAGGCCCCATCGGCGATGGTTACGACAGCATCCTAACGCAGGACGCCCTTGCCTTCCTGGCCGCCATGGAGCGGAAATTCGGCCAGCGGCGGCGCGATCTGCTCGCTTATCGGGAGGATATACAGGCCAAAATCGATGCCGGCTGGCTGCCGGACTTTCTGCCCGAAACCAAATCCGTCCGTGATGGCGATTGGACCATCACCTGGATCCCCCATGATATGATGAGCCGGCGGGTGGAAATCACCGGCCCGGTGGACCGCAAGATGATCATCAACGCCCTGAATTGCGGCGCCCATGTCTTCATGGCGGATTTCGAGGATGCCACGGCCCCGATCTGGTCGAACATGATCGAAGGGCAGATCAATCTGCGTGACGCCATCGCCAAAAATATCGATTTCACCGATCCCGGCAACGGCAAGGACTATGCCCTGAACGATAAAATCGCCACCCTGTTGGTGCGCCCCCGCGGCTGGCATCTGGAAGAAGCGCATTTGACCGTGGACGGGCAACGCATGTCCGGCGGCTTGTTCGATTTTGGCTTGTATTTCTTCCATAATGTAAAGCAGTTGCTGGCCAACGGCACGGGCCCCTATTTCTATTTGCCCAAGATGGAGCATCACCAGGAAGCGCGCCTGTGGAACGATGTCTTTGTCTGGGCCCAGGAACAACTGGGTATCCCCAACGCCACCTGCAAAAGCACCATCCTGATCGAAACCATCATGGCGGCGTTCGAGATGGACGAGATTTTGTACGAGCTGCGCGATCATATCGTCGGCCTGAACTGCGGCCGTTGGGACTATATCTTCAGCTACATCAAGAAATTCCGGAACCGGCCGGAATTCGTCCTGCCGGATCGGGCCCAGGTGGGCATGACCTGCCATTTCCTGCAATCCTACAGCCTGCAACTGATCAAGACCTGTCACCGCCGGGGCGCCTTTGCCATGGGCGGCATGGCGGCGCAAATTCCGATCAAGAATGATGCGGATGCCAATGAGGCGGCTCTGGCCAAAGTGCGGGCCGACAAGGAGCGCGAGGTCGGCAACGGCCATGACGGCACCTGGGTGGCGCATCCGGGCCTGGTACCCATCGCCAAAGATGCGTTCGACGCCGGCATGAGGGGTGACAACCAGTTGAGCCGCCAGCGCCAGGACGTCAATATGGTCCAATCGGATCTGTTGCAGGTGCACACCGGCACCGTTACGGAAGCCGGCCTGCGCATGAACCTTTCCGTCGGTACCCAGTACGTGGAAGCCTGGCTGCGGGGCAATGGCTGTGTGCCCCTATACAATCTGATGGAAGACGCCGCCACGGCGGAGATATCCCGGGCCCAGGTTTGGCAATGGCTGAAGCATCAGGCCAACTTCACTGACGGCCCGGCGATCACGGCGGAAGTGGTCAACGGCGCCATGGCGGAGGAATTGGAAAAGATCCGCGAAGAGGTCGGCGCCGATGTTTACGACAACGGCAAATACGCCGAGGCGGGGGCTTTGTTCCTGCAAATGGTGACGGAGGATGAATTCCAGGACTTCCTGACCCTACCCGCCTATGAACGGATCATCACCACCGTCTAACGGCGGCAGAGAATTTCGATGGCGCGGGTCCGCCCCTCCTCCTGATTGCGGGCGGCGTTGCGGCCCTTTTCCTTGGCGTTGGCGCCCATCAAGATGAACGGTCCCAGTTTGGGGGGGCCATCGCGGGCTACCGCCGCCCGCTGGGCCAGATAGAATTGCTCCATTGCCGGGCCGTTATCCTTGACCGAAACAACCTCGAAGCCCGCCGCCTCCAGGCCCGCCAGCGTTTGCTGCTCGGTGATCAGAAAAGAATGCGCACCATCCTCGGACCAGGGGGTGGGATAGATCGCCGGGCCGCCGTCCCCCAGACTCAACTCGGACAGGGTGAAGGCGGCGCCGGGACGCAACACGCGATGGGCCTCGCCGAATAACGCCGCCTTGTCGGATATATTCATGGAGACGTTCTGGGAGTAGGCGCCGTCGAAGCGGCCGTCATCGAAGGGCAGGTCGGTGGCGGAGGCCTGTTCTATCTGAATTTTGCCGGACAGGCCAACGGCCTGGTTCAGACGCCGCGCCACGTCACAGAATTCCGCCGTCAGATCGATGCCGACGACCCGGCAGCCATAGGTACGGACGAAATAACGGGCCGGGCCGCCGATGCCGCTGCCGATATCGAGAATTTCGTCGGATGCCTTGGGCGCCAGAGAGGCGGCCAGTTCGGCGGTCGCCTTTATCCCACGGCCATGGAAATGTTCCACCGGATCGAGATCTTCCGGCCGCAGGTGGGCCATGTCCTTGCCAACGGCGGTCAATGCATCGGCGATAGCCTGATACAAATCGCCCCGGCTGTAATGGGTTTCGACTTCGTTCACTGCCATGATGGCCGCCTCCAATATTTTAGCCATCCGTTGCCGATGCCGTTATTCTGCACCCGAAATCAGCATGGGAGCCGTAAAATGCAAGTACAAGATAAAATCATTGTGGTGACCGGCGGGGCCAGCGGCATTGGCCGCACCCTGGCCATCCGTTTTGCCGCCGAAGGCGCGCGCAAGGTCATTGTCGCCGACCTGAATGAAGACGGCATAGCCGCCGTCGCCAAGGAAATCGATGGCCTGGCCGTCGCCGCCAACGTCGGGGTCGAGGGCGATATTATCAATCTGGTGAAGGCCACGGAAAGCCAGGCCGGGCCCATCGATCTGTTCTGCTCCAACGCCGGCATCGCCGTTTACGGCGATCTGGATAACAGCAACGAGGAATGGCAGCGGGTCTGGGATGTCAACCTGATGTCCCACGTCTATGCCGCCCGCGCCGTGGTGCCGGGCATGATCGAAAGGGGGGGCGGTTATCTCTTGAACACCGCCTCGGCCGCCGGCCTGCTCAGCCAGATCGGCTCGTCAACCTACGCGGTGACCAAGCATGCCGCCGTCGGATTTGCCGAATGGCTGTCCATCACCTATGGAAACCGCGGCATCAAGGTTTCGCTGCTATGCCCGCAGGCGGTGCGCACGGCCATGACCGCCGGCCTGGAGGATGGCGGCGTGGCCGGGGTCGATGGCATGATAGAGCCCGAGGAATTGGTCGATGCGGTGATGGAAACCCTGGCCACCGAACGTTTCCTTTGCCTGCCCCACCCCCAGGTCCTGGAGTATATGCAGCGCAAGACCGGCGACTACGACCGCTGGCTCAAAGGCATGCGGCGTTTGCACGAACACTACGGCTAGGTATTAAATTATCGTTCACGCCAGTGCGCTAAAGCGCACGGCTCCACGGG
>JAKZRK010000228.1:0-6092 GCA_047518225.1 Alphaproteobacteria bacterium
GAATCGGGAGATCCGTTCCGGTTCAGGAGGCGCTCGACATCGCCGGAGATATCGCCGCCCGACCTAGGCCGAGCTTTACTCGGGGGATTGGGAGCACCCTAGATGTAGTGGGTATGGGTGACAACCGGATAGGCACGCTTCAAACTGCGGATCGGGAGTTCTAATCATGCCTTTGGGATCTTTCTTTTGCCCCGTCAGCGCCCATTTTGCGAACGTGACGGCTTGTTCTCCATCGGTCGCTTTGTTTGGGAAAGACACCGAATATCGGGGATACAATTTCCACAACAGGTCATTGATTTCAGAACTACTGAGTTCCGCCAGCTTTTCGATAGGAAAATTGGGGTTGTTGCGTTGAAGGTCGTCGTGAATAGATATTGCAGCCCATTCGTAAGGATTATAGTCTGGGCCTTCGGCATAGGCCCTCAACGCACGGTAAACCGAATCGACAAACGCCTTTCGCCCGATGTCGAAATCCAGTGTTATCTCCCGTTCGCCGGGTTGGTTCGAATTGCTTGCTTTCCCGATAACGATCCGGACCCGATTTGCCATACTTCCCTCAAAGGCAAAGAATTCTAAATAGCTGCCTTCAAGATCCGCGCTGAAACGGGCAACCTTTCCGTCAGCGACCTGTTCCAGGCAATCGACCAAGTTCCCGAACGGCGTATCAGAATCCGTAGCATGAATGTCAATAGTCTGGTCTCCAGCGGCAATATGAATTGGTATCCAACCGACGTCCGACGCGCCGAAACTAATACTGATGCCGTCAACAATTTTGGTTTCCGACTCGAAGGGCGCGACGTTTTCGCCCGGCGCTCGCCAACAGCCGACAACGTCATCAAACGCCCATCCGTAAGTAATCGCGCTTGAGTAGTCCACATTCGACATATCTGGCCTACCTTCTTCGTCACGGTACCGGCTGGCGCCTTTGATAATTTCTCGAATTTCTATAATTTCCTGACCACTCTGGCGAATAATCTCCTCAATCTGGGGAAGCGTCATCGGCTCTTCGCGGACAACCCAGCCTTCAATGCCAATCAGGCGCGCGCCAAACAACGTCGTTGGATAATATTCATCGTCTTCCGTAGGACACATATCAGGCTTCCCAATTTGACAGCGCGGCGCGGAGATTTATGAGGCGGCGCTGTTAGTGATTTCAGTGGAAAACGAGATCAGGACGATTAGTCGGTTCTTAGGCACATTGTTCGCGGGGTTGCCCACGAACAAGGGCTGGAGGTAGGGCAGGAAACGTCGAATCCCGAGCCATTGTAATATTATTGCTCCGCTTATCGCGAGAAACCCGTGTCTCATTCGCTGTATTATTAGATAAATCCGGAACTAATGCAAATTTACCGGCAGGCCGATAACGTGCAGTCGGCGTTAGGAAACAACACCATTCGAGATTGTAGAAAACAGCAGGTCTTGACTTTTCCGGCCGGGGCGAAATCCCGACTATATAAACTGCACCTTCAGCAGCTCGTAGAATTTGCCGCCCGAGGGGGTGGTGACCTCAACCTCATCACCGACTTTCTTGCCGATCAGGGCCCGGGCCAAGGGGGATTGCACGGACAGGCGCTTTTCCTTGATATCCGCCTCGTCCTCGCCGACGATCTGGAATTTCATTTTTGCGTCGTCGTCCTCGTCCATCACCGTCACCGTGGCGCCGAATTTGACGGTTTTTCCCGCCAGGGCCGACGTATCGATAATTTGCGCCCGGCTGACCTTGCTCCCCAGGTCGGCGATCCGGCTTTCGACAAATGCCTGGCGTTCCTGGGCGGCGTGATACTCCGCGTTTTCAGAGAGGTCCCCATGGGCGCGCGCTTCTTCCAGCGCCTGGATAATCGACGGGCGCTCGACGCCCTTCAACCGCTTCAATTCCTCTTCCATCCGGGTAAAACCCGTCTGGGTCATTGGCACCTTTTCCATCGCCTGGCCGTCCGCCTTATATAGTCAGTATGGTGAAGGGCGGTGCATCGGCACCGATCCAACTGAGAAGATTAGAAGTAAGATTGCAGCGGGGCAACATCAAGGCCGCGCTGGGTTAAAAGTTCGATCGCCAGCATCGCCGATTTGGCACCCGAAATCGTCGTGTAGTAAGGAACGCGGTGGGTTAAGGCGGCCCGGCGCAACGTGAAACTGTCGGCGATCGCCTGGGCCCCTTCCGTCGTATTGAAGATCAGGTCGATGGCGCCGTTGGCGATATCATCGACGATGTGGGGCCGCCCTTCCATCACTTTGTTGACGTGAATAACCGCGATTTCCTGCGTCCGCAAATATGCCGCCGTGCCTGTCGTGGCGACGATTGTAAAGCCAAGCCGCGACAAATCCCGGGCCAGTTCCGCGGCCGCCGGTTTGTCCCGGTCCTTGACGGAAACGAAAACCCTGCCTTCACTGGGCAGCTCCGTGCCCGCGGCAATCTGCGATTTGGCAAAGGCGGCGGCGAATGACGTGTCCAAGCCCATGACCTCGCCGGTGGACTTCATCTCCGGTCCTAAAAGTACATCAACGCCGGGAAAGCGGGCGAAAGGAAAGACCGCTTCCTTCACCGCTACATGCTTCTGCCGGCCGAACTTCAGGTCAAAATCAGCCAGCTTTTCCCCAGCCATGACGCGCGCCGCCAGCTTGGCGATGGGCTGGCCAATGGCCTTGGCGACAAAGGGCACGGTACGGGAGGCCCTTGGGTTGACCTCCAGGATAAAGATCTCGTCCCGGCGCACGGCGAACTGCACGTTCATCAGGCCGACCACCGACAGGCCCCGGGCCAGGGCTTCCGCCTGGCAGCCGATTTCGCCGACGATATCGTCGCTCAAGGAATATGGGGGGAGGGAGCAGGCCGAATCGCCGGAATGGATGCCGGCCTCCTCGATATGTTCCATGATCCCGGCCACCAAGACGTCCTGGCCGTCGGCCAGGGCGTCCAAATCGACCTCGATGGCGTCCCGCAGATAGCCATCGACCAGCACCGGCGCATCACCCGAGACCTTGACCGCCTCGCGCATATAGCGGTCCAACCGTTCCGCATCGTGAACGATTTCCATGGCCCGGCCGCCCAGCACATAGGAAGGCCGCACTACCACGGGAAATCCAATCCGCGCGGCCACCGCCTGCGCCTCTTGCGTCGAAACCGCAATGCCGTTGGGCGGTTGTTTTAGGTTCAGCCGTTGCAATAATTCCTGAAAGCGGTGGCGGTCCTCGGCCAGATCAATGGCATCGGGGCTGGTGCCCAGGATGGGCACGCCGGCGGCCTCCAATTCGGCGGCCAGCTTTAACGGCGTCTGCCCGCCGAACTGCACGATGACGCCTTTCAGGCTGCCGGCACTTTTTTCCAGATGCACGATTTCCAGCACGTCCTCGGCGGTCAACGGCTCGAAATACAGGCGGTCCGAGGTGTCGTAATCCGTCGACACGGTTTCGGGATTGCAGTTCACCATGATCGCTTCATAGCCTGCTTCGCGCAGGGCAAAGACGGCATGGACACAGCAATAATCAAACTCGATACCCTGGCCGATGCGGTTCGGGCCGCCGCCCAGAATAATAATTTTTTCCCGGTCGCTGGGCCGCGCCTCGCATTCACCCGGTTCGTTCGGCCCTTCGTAGGTGGAGTACATATACGGCGTATGACTCTCGAATTCGGCGGCACAGGTATCGATCCGCTTGTACACCGGGCGCACGCCCAGAGCCCGCCGGTGGGCGGCAACCGCCGCCGCGCTTTGGCCGCTCAATTGCCCCAGTCTTTGATCCGAGAACCCCTGTGCCTTCAAGGCCCGCATTTGCCGCGCGCCGCCGGGCAGGCCATTGGCGCGCACCTCCGCTTCCGCCCTGACCAGGTCGGCGACCTGGGCCACGAACCAGGAATCGATGCGGGTGATACGCTCTATCTCGTCGTGCGCCATGCCGTGACGCAGCGCCTGGGCAACAACCAAAAGCCGATCCGGGGCCGGCCTGGCCAAGGCGACGCGCAAGGCATCCACCGGGTCCTTTTCCACGCCGGGAATAATGATCTCGTCCAATCCCGACAGCCCGGTTTCCATGGAACGCAGGGCTTTTTGCAGGCTTTCGCCGAAAGTGCGGCCCACGGACATGGCCTCGCCCACGGATTTCATGGAGGTTGTCAAAAGCACTTCGGTGCTGGGGAATTTTTCGAATGTGAAGCGCGGAATCTTGGTCACCACGTAGTCAATGGTCGGTTCGAACGAGGCGGGGATGACGCCGCCCGTGATGTCATTGTCCAGCTCGTCCAGGGTATAGCCCACGGCCAGCCGGGCGGCGACCTTGGCGATGGGAAAGCCCGTCGCCTTCGAGGCCAGGGCCGAGGTGCGCGAGACCCGCGGGTTCATCTCGATCACCACCAGGTGGCCATTTTCCGGGTTAAGGGCGAATTGCACGTTGGAGCCGCCGGTATCCACGCCGATCTCGCGCAGGCACGCGATCGAGGCGTTGCGCAGGATCTGGTATTCCTTGTCGGTCAGCGTCAGGGCCGGGGCCACGGTGACGCTATCGCCGGTATGGATGCCCATGGGATCCACGTTTTCGATGGAACAGACGATGATGCAGTTGTCGGCATGATCGCGCACCACCTCCATTTCGTACTCTTTCCAGCCCAGCACGGATTCTTCGATCAGCACTTCGTCCGTGGGCGAGGCGTCCAGTCCGGCGGTGACGATGGCTTGAAATTCATCCCTGTTGTAGGCGATGCCGCCGCCGGTGCCACCCATGGTAAAGGATGGCCGGATGATCGCGGGCAGGCCGACCTGCGCCAACGCTTCCCAGGCTTGCGCTATATCGTGAGCAATCCCGGCTTTCGGCGTAGCCAGGCCGATGCGCGCCATGGCCTCCCGGAACAGGCTGCGGTCTTCCGCCATGTTGATGGCCTCGGGCTTGGCCCCGATCAGTTCAACACCGAACTCGTCCAAGGTGCCGTTTTCATGCAGCGCCATGGCCGTGTTCAAGGCGGTCTGCCCGCCCATGGTTGGCAGGATCGCGTCAGGCCGCTCCTTGGCGATGATCTTGCGGACGATGTCCGGCGTGATGGGCTCTATGTACGTGGCATGGGCGAATTCCGGATCGGTCATAATGGTGGCCGGATTGGAATTGACCAAAATGACCCGGAAGCCTTCCTCTTTCAGGGCCTTGCAAGCCTGAGTGCCGGAATAGTCGAACTCGCAGGCCTGACCAATAACGATGGGCCCGGCGCCGATGATCAATATGCTCTTAATGTCCGTGCGTTTCGGCACCTGATGGCTTCCTCGCGACATGCCTCCCCCTGGGCCTGCCCCGTCATAAGGCGGGCCCGAATAGGGGGTCTGTTAGATCATTGCGGCGGTTGGCGCCCGTGGGAGGCGACCCCACGGCGCGCCGCCCAGCGCGCGCAATATAGCCTCTCGTCCCACGTGCGGCTACGAGATTTAGAGACTTTGTTTCAGAAGAATTCCGGGGCTTGATTCAGACCCTAAATACAGCGCCCGCCGTCCACTTCCATGCAGACGCCGGTAATCATCGATGCTTCGTCCGAGGCCAGGAACAGCGCGGCATTGGCGATATCCAAGGGTTGGCTGAAGCGGCCCAGGGGAATTGACTTCAGAAACATTTCCCGTTTCTCGGGCGTGACCTCGCCGCCGGCGAATTCCGCCAGCATCTGGGTCTCGCCAGCGACCGGACAGACCGCATTGACGCGTATCCGTTCGGGCGCCAATTCGACGGCCATGCCCTTGGTAATGTTGTTTACCGCTCCCTTGGAGCCATTGTACCAGACCAGCCCGGGCCGGGGACTAAGCGCGGCGGTGGAGGAGGTGTTGACAAAGGCGCCGCCCCCACGTTTGCGCATTTCCGGGATGGCATGCAGGGCGGACCAATAGATGCTTTTGACGTTGACGGCGAAAATCAGATCGAAGGCGTCTTCCCCGACCTCCGTCATGGGCATATTGCGCTGTGGCACGCCGGCGTTGTTGACCATGATATCTAGCAGTCTGTCGGATTTGAGGGTGTTTTGACGCTACAATTCTGCTCTGTTCTGGTATGATTCTTGATGAAGAATTTTCGCTCTTATGACCGTTCACAACGGATGCTTTTGCCGCCTGATCTTAAGGACTGGGTGG
>JAKZRK010000229.1:0-11636 GCA_047518225.1 Alphaproteobacteria bacterium
CTCGGATGCCCCATCACCGCCTCCAGGGCCGCGCGTTCCTCGATGCTCAGAAATCCACCGCGAATCATGACCGCGAGAAGAATCGATCCGCAGCCGGATTGCCAGAACTTTTTCGGGTCTGCGGGGAGTCGGGGTATATTAAGAACGCATCGAATTTTATACCGAAAATCCGCCTGATCCCGACTGGGACGGTGTCTTTGTCGCAAGCACGAAATAGATTGCGCAATTTTCAATTAACTGGCGCGGTTCAAGCGCTCAGTTCTAAAAAATATGAGCCCATTTGGATTAAATGCGCGCCAAGCGGGTCTGGATCACTTTCGTCTTTGGTCCTGCGCCGCCACTGCTCTAACCTATGCTTCGGTTAACATGCCCAATGGCGGACGGCGAATGACGGAAGCTTCATGAGCGATTTGGAAAAGGTTAACGGACATCGGTCCAAGGGGCTGCTGCCCATGGCATTCGCGGCGGCGCTGTCATCGCCGGCGAAATCGGCAAAACTGCCCTTTGATGTGGCCGCGGCCCTTTCGGCGGTGGTGCAACTGCATGCGGAAATTCCAGCCGACGGCTACACCGCGCCCTTCCTGGGTACGGAACGGGACGGCAATGGCGTTGTCATCGATGACAACGGCTTGATCCTGACCATCGGCTACTTGATCGTCGAGGCCATGGCCATCGCCGTCGATGCCGCCGATGGGCGCATGATCGCGGCGGAAGTGGTCGCATATGATTATGACAGCGGCTTTGGCCTGGTGCGTGCGCTGGAGCCTCTGGGCCGGCCGTCCCTCGCCTTGGGCCGTTCAGCGGACTTGGTGGTGGGAAATGGTGTTCTGGTCGCCGGCCACGGCGGTCCTGACGGCGCCGTCGGCGCCCGGGTCGTCAGCAAACGGCAATTCGCCGGCTATTGGGAATATATGCTGGACGAGGCCATCTTCACCTCGCCCGCCCATCCGAATTGGGGCGGTGCCGCCTTGATTGGCCTGGACGGCAAACTGTTGGGCATCGGCTCGTTATATGTAGAGGATGCCACCACCAGCCCGGACCGCCTCAGCGGCAATATGTTCGTCCCTATCGACCTGTTGATGCCGATCTTCGAGGAAATGTTGAGCGAGGGGCGCACGGCGGCATCGCACCGGCCCTGGATGGGCATATTCACGGCGGAGGTAGAGGGCCAGGTTGAGGTCATCGGTCTGGCCCAGGATGGCCCGGCGGAACGCTCCGGTCTGCAGGCGGGCGATATTATAATCAAGGTGAATGGCCAAACCATCGCCTCGATGGCCGATCTGTACCGCAATGCGTGGTCCACCGGCCCGGCCGGCGTGGACATTTCCATGACCGTCCTGCGCGATACCTATGCCTTTGAATTGTCCTTGAAATCAGAAGACCGGTATGCCCGTTTGAAACTTCAACGCAATTATTAGTTGTCCATGCGCACGAGGAGAAGGAAATTGCAATCACGCCGGTCATTAATTCTGGGCTGCACGGCAGTTGGCGCCACCGTGGCCGTGCCGGGTTTTTTGTTGGCCGGCGTCACGCCCCAGGCGGTCGAGGGCGCGTCGGCATTCATTGCCGACCTGGCGGGCCGGGCCATCGGTATCCTGCAATCCAGCGGCGAAAATATAGAGAACAGGGAAGCGCAATTCCGCAGCCTGTTGTCCAGCGGCTTTGACATGCCCTTTATCGCGCGCTTCGTCCTCGGCAAACATTGGCGCAAGGCGACACCGCAGCAGCGGGCGGACTATCAGGCCCTGTTCACGGAGTTTCTTTTGAAATCCTACAGCCGCCGCATGGGCGGTTATGCCGGCGAAACCTTCACCGTGACCGCGGCCAAGCCCGCCGGCAAAAAGGACATCATGGTAAAGACCAGGATCGTGCAGCCAGGCGGGCCGCCAATCAAGGCGGATTGGCGCGTTCGGCCGCAAAACGGTCAGTACAAAATTATCGACATCATGGTCGAAGGGATCTCGATGGCGGTGACCCAACGTTCCGAATTCAATGCCGTGATCCGGCAACGGGGCATTCAAGGCCTGTTGCAGGCATTGCGCGCACGTACCGGAAAATTCGGCGTGGCATCATAGCGGCCCCGCGGGAGGAATTGAAATGCGCGATAACACTACTTTTCATCACCACGCCGCACGGGCGCTGTTTATTCGTTGGCCGGCGAAGTTGATCCGGGGCTGCCTACTGGCGGCAGCCGGTTTGGCCGGATCCGCGGCAATCGCCAATGCGGCGGAAGTCCAAGCGGGCTATACGGCATATCAACGGGGTGAATTTGCCGTCGCTGCCAGGGAATGGCTGGCCCTGGCAAAGTCTGGGGACACCAAGGCGCAATACAACCTGGGGATCCTGTTCGATCAGGGTAAGGGCGTGCCCCAGGATCCCGCCGAGGCGGTGCGTTGGTGGCGCCAATCTGCGGAAGGCGGATTTCACCAGGCCCAGCACAATCTGGCTAATGCTTATATTGCCGGCGACGGCGTGGGGCAAAGTTACAAGGATGCGGTGCTTTGGTTGGAACGCGCCTCGAAAGCAGGCCTGAACCTCTCCCGCTATACGCTTGGTAAAATGTACCATTACGGTTTGGGTGTGGCGATTGATGTAAAACGGGCCACGACCTTGTTTCAAGTCGCGGCGGAGGGCGGCCTGGACAAGGCGCAATACAATTTGGCCAAAGCCTATCGCGACGGCGACGGCGTGGCCCAGGATCACGCCCTCTCGGTCAAATGGTTGCGCCGCGCCGCCGAACAGGGCTATGCCAAGGCGCAGAGCCATCTGGCGACACGCTTTACCAAGGGCCAGGGGATCGATGCGGACTTGATCGAAGCTTTCAAATGGATGAATTTGGCTGCCCGACAGGGACATATGCAGGCGCGGGAGAATCTACGCGTGTTGAAAGCCCGCCTGTCACCGGAGCAACGGGCGGAAGGCATGCGGCGCGTCGCCGATTTCGCACCGGTCCGGGAAGACCATTGAGGGGAGATCGATAAAGGGATGGGCCCGGATAGGCGGAGACTATGACGAAACGCGGTTTGGTGGCGGCAGCCATGCTGGTTGCTGGTTTATTGAGTCATGGCTGGGCAGCCCTCGCGGCCAGTCCCGAAGCCGCCTTCGGCGATTATTTCGAAGCGGCGGTCCGCGGTGCCGGCAGCGGCGCCCGGAATTTTGAAATACGCCGGCGCCGGGTCGTCGCGGCACTGTCGCCGCTGGTTACTCAGGCCATTGTGCGGCAACCGGGACAAATTGACGCCATCATCCGTGGTCTGGCGGCCGCCGCGCCGGATGCCGCCCCGGCAGTCGCCGAACAGGCCATGTCGAACTTTTCCGGTTTCGCCGGACAAATCGCCCATGCCGCCGGCCTGAAAAAACCGCAAATGGCCGTGATACAGCGCTTTACGCCGCCGGGGCCACGTCCGCCCTGGCGCAGCGGATTTGTCATCAGGCGCGCCAATGGACATAACGCCCGCATCACCGCCTGGGCGATCTCGGCCATCGCCGGCAATCCGGGTGCGTTGGATGACATCATGGGCCGCGCCATTGCCGCGGCCCCTGGCGGCGAGGCTGCCTTGGTCGCGGCCGTACAGAGGGCTTATCCCGGCTTTGCGCCGCAAATCGCCACCGCCGCCGCCGCCGCGCCCCGCGCCGTGTTTCGCCAGCGCTTGACGCCGGCGACCAGGGCGCGGGCGCCCGTAAAGGACCAAACCGGCGTAGCGGCCGCCTTCACCCGGAAGGCGCCCGCGGCCCCAACCGAGACGACGCGATTAGCCGAGCCGGAGCAGGATTTTGTCGAAATCGACGATCCCTTCGAACCGGTTAACCGGATCATTTTCGCGTTCAACGACACCTTCGATTTGGTCCTGCTGCGCCCCATCGCCATTGTCTACAAATTGATCGTACCGGAACTGGCCATTCAGGCGGTGCGGCGGGCATTTTTGAACCTGGATTCGCCGGTCATCGCGGTCAACGATCTGTTGCAGGGAGACCTGGCAGATGCCGGCGTTACCCTGGGCCGCTTTGGTATCAACAGCACCGTCGGCATTTTAGGCCTGCTTGATCCGGCGGCGGACCTAGCCTTGGAACGCCATCACGCCGACTTTGGCCAGACCCTGCACAGCTATGGCGTCGGCGCCGGCCCCTATCTGGTCCAACCCCTGTTAGGCCCGGCCAGCACCCGTGGCGGCGCCGGCAAGGTCGTGGACATCTTCTTCCAGCCCCTGACCTATTTGTTGAATGCCGTCGAAAACCTGGGCCTCGCCGCGACGCGCGCCGTGGTCAAGCGCGAGGAATTGTTGGATCCGCTGGATGAATTGCGCGAAAACTCGATCGATTATTATACTGGCCTGAAAGCCGCCTTCTGGCAGGCCCGGCAGGTGGAGCTGAACAAAGGCGCCTTGATCGGCCTGGGTAGCGGTGGCGCCGACAAATTGTTCGACAATGCCAATTAGATGAAATCGGATACTTTCATTTTGGCGCTGCTTTCGGCGTAATTGGCGTAATTATCATTCGGGCTGGATTTTGTGAAAGGCCGGCGGCCCGGTTCGCCGGCGCCAAGTATAGTGTAATATTTCTCTTCGCCAGACTCGATGGTGCAGCTCGGCGTCAGGGGAATTTGATATTGGGAGAGTAACGGTTTGCGCAAGTTCGGCCCATTGGTCCAGCTCGATAACCCCGCGTTCGTTCATGACACGGCGGAAATTTATGGCAAGGTGAGCATTGCGGAAGGGGTCTCCATCTGGCCCCGTGTGGTGATGCGGGCCGAAATGTACGAGAACGTTATCGGGCCCTACACGAACCTGCAGGATTTCGTCCTGGTTCATGTAGGCGACGGTCAGGGTACCTTCATTGGCGCCCATTGCTCCATCACCCATCATGCCACCATGCACGGCTGTACCATTGGCGACAACTGCCTGATCGGCATCAACGCCACGGTCATGGACAATGCGGTAATCGGCGAAAATACCATCGTCGCCGGCCACAGCATCGTTACCGCCGGCAGCCGGATTCCGGCCAATTCCATCGTCGCCGGCGTGCCGGGTGTGGTGGTAAAATCACGCAACAACTTCGTCGCCAATCGCCTGAACGCCTTTAGCTATCATTACAACGCCCTGGCTTATGCCAAGGGCGAGCACCGGGCCTGGGATAGCGCGGCCTTCGAGCAGGCCAGAGAAGCGGAACGCGCCAGCCTGGAGACCGAATTGGCGGCATTGGAAGTACTGTGAATACGGGATGGAAACCATGGCCCTAGAAAAACCCTATCTGCTGTTTCTTGGCGACGCGCCCGATCAACTGGCGGCAAAGACGGCCACCGGCATCGCCGATTGGCGCCCGGAATGGTGCGTCGGGCAAATGCGCCTGCCCGGCTGCGGTGCCGATACCGGGTTACGGGACGTGGACATCGCTGAAGCGGTGCGCCTGGGCGCCAAAACCCTGGTCATCGGCGTGGTTAATTCAGGCGGCTTCATGCCCGATACCTGGACGGATGCCATTTGCCAGGCCCTGGCCCATGGGTTGGACCTGGCGTCCGGCCTGCATGGCCGCCTGGAATCCTTCCCGGCCATAAACGAAGCGGCCATGAAGCATGGCCGCACCCTGCACAATGTGCGCCACAGCGAGCAGGAGTTCACCACCGGCAAGGGCACCAAGCGCACTGGCAAGCGGCTACTGACGGTGGGTACTGACAGTTCAAGCGGCAAGAAATATACCGCCCTGGCCATCGAGCGGGCCATGCGCGCCCGCGGCATGGATGCGGATTTCCGGGCTACGGGACAGACCGGCGTGCTGATCGCCGAGCGGGGCGTGGCCATTGATGCGGTGGTCGCGGATTTCATCTCCGGCGCGGCCGAATGGATCTCTCCTGACAATCATGCGGATCATTGGGATCTGATCGAAGGCCAGGGTTCGTTGTTCCACGCCTCGTATGCCGGGGTTTCCCTGGGCCTCTTGCACGGCTCTCAACCCGATCTTCTGGTCCTGTGCCACGAGCCTACCCGCCGGCATATGCGCGGTCTGCCGCACGCCCCCATCCCGGACCTGGACGCGTGTATCGCCCTCAACCTGGCCACCGCGCGGCTTACCAATCCGGACTGCCGGATGTTGGGGCTGTCGGTCAATACATCGGCGCTATCCCCGCAGGACGCGGAACGTTACCTGGCCGAGACCTCGGCGAAACTGTCGCTGCCTTGTCTGGACGCAATACGCGGCGATCCCGACGGTTTTCTGGATTATCTGGATTAAATTTCATCATGACACGGATCTTGCGGGTGTACGAGGAGACCTATCCGATCGCGGGCAGCTTTACCATTTCGCGGGGAAGCCGTACGGAAATACATGTCATGGTGGCTGAAATCACCGACGGCGCGCATCGGGGCCGGGGCGAATGCGTCCCCTATAGCCATTATGGGGAAAGCATGGCTTCGGTCCGCCAACAGATCAAAGGGGTGGCACCTCTGATCGGGAGTGGCGGCTCGCGGGCCGATTTGGATCAGGCCCTGGCCCCCGGCGCCGCCCGCAACGCCCTTGATTGCGCCCTGTTCGATCTAGAGGCGAAGATGACCGGACAACGGGTTTGGGATTTGGCGGACCTGGCCCCGCCCCCCGATCTGTTAACCGCCTTTACCTTGAGTCTGGACGGCCCGAAAAATATGGCGAAAGCCGCCCGGAAAGCCAAGGACCGTCCCCTGTTGAAATTAAAACTGGGCGGCGACGGCGATCCGGACCGGGTCGGAGCGGTGCGTCACGCGGCCCCGGATGTCCGCCTGATCGTGGATGCGAACGAAGCCTGGGAGCCTGACATGGTTCTGCCATTTTCCACGGCCCTGGCGGACTTGGGGGTGGAACTGATCGAACAGCCCCTGCCCAAGGGCGGGGATCAGATGCTATCGGATTGCCCGCACCCGGTGCCCATATGTGCCGATGAATCCTGTCACGTCAGCGCCGATCTGGATGCCCTGGCCGGGCGCTATGATCTGGTTAATGTGAAGCTGGACAAAAGCGGTGGCCTGACCGAGGGCCTGATCCTGACCCGGGAAGCCAGGCGGCGCGGCTTCGGCGTCATGGTGGGCTGTATGTTGGGCACATCCCTGGCCATGGCGCCCGCCGTATTGCTGGCCAGCATGGCGGATTTCGTGGATCTGGATGGTCCCCTGTTGCTGGCAAAGGATCGCCCCGCCGCGCTGGTCTATCGCGCCAGCCACGTGTCACGGCCGACGCCGGAACTTTGGGGCTAGGCCGGTTCCGGGCTTTAAAGCAAAACCACACTGATAACAGTCAATAATTGGTGCCGCGTGGTATGGGCCAATGGGCCAAATAGAGAATCATTTTCCGCGCCGAAATAAAAATCCGGCGTTAAGAAAAAATAAACCAAGAGTAGTGATCTTTGATCCCGACAAAGACGAAACGCTAATTTCCGTCGTTTTCCTTTTGATCTTGCTTGCAAAGATCGCATAATAATACGCGATTCGGTAAGTTGAAATACGCCTATGCATGTTGTGATAACGATCACTTGCGAACCATGGAAGCCATTCGTATATGTCTGTTACGCCGCCACACGGGAATTGCCTTAACCGGCGTCGAGCTTTCCTGGTTGGTGACGACTACGCCACGGCCTTTTGCCGAGGTGTGACGCCACTGATGCGAACCAATTTTTGAAAATGGAGGACCGCACTATGTTGGGTCTCATGACTAGACTAAAAACACGTGTAACCGACCTGAATGAGTTCTGCCAGGACAAATCTGGCGCCACCGCCATTGAATATGGCCTGATCGCCGCCGGCATCGCCGTAGCCATTATCGCGGCCGTGTTCGTTCTGGGCGATGAGGTGAAGGGCTTCTTCGAAGATAGCCAGACACAGTTGGGCGCGGCGAACTAAGCCTGCCCTATTTGGATTTTTGCGAGACAAGCCGGGGTGCCTGCCAGTGCAGTGCCCCGGCTTTGTCTATTCTTTGGCTGACCTGATTCTCTTGCACCCAAGTTCGGTGTCGGGGGGATATCGCGGCGAGAGCGGCTGATGCGGATATCACGTCATGCTATTAACGGTGCTATCGTTGCTTTTCCCGGTGGTCATGGTACTGGCCATGGTAGCCGACTTCCGCACCTTCGAAATTCCCAACGGCCTGCCCCTGGTCTTGGTGCTGGGATATCCATTGGCCGCTCTCAGTGCCGGCTTCTCGTGGCAGCAGATACTATGGGCATTTGCGCTCGGCGGCCTGATGCTGCTGGTAGCGATCGTGATGTTCACATTGCGTGTCATGGGTGGCGGCGACGGCAAACTGCTGGCCGCGGCGGCGCTATGGACTGGCCGGGAACAAATATTGGAATATTTGTTAATAACCGCGTTGGCTGGCGGCGTCCTGACCATGGCATTGTTGTTGTATCGCCGGCTGCCGTTGGCTTCCCATCTCGCCGGCATAGCCGCGCTACGGCAATTGCATGCAAAAAAGCGGGATATTCCGTACGCAATCGCGATCGGCGGCGCGGGCCTGATTGTCTATCCGCATTTGCCGATATTGAGCGGTTAACGAAGATGAAACCTTTTGCCGCCTGAATATTGTTAACGGACTATTGGATAAATTGGTGATATTGAACCAATCTGGTAACGAATTTTAGTTTTTTTGAATTTTTTCTTTAAGTATTTTTTATAACTTGTTGATCTTATTGACTGATAGAAAGAAAAAGGTCCATAATTTAGATTTCGATGTCCAATTCGCATGGCGGGCTGCGGCCCTTGGTCACGGTCATTTTTTCACCGCCATGTCGGTTGGCCGAAATAGAGGGTTAATGCATTGAATCTAGCGCGCATCCTTTTAGTGGTAGCGGCGCTCGCGGTCGCGGGCGTAACCGCTTTCCTCGTCCGGGGTTACCTGCAAGGCAAAGAAGCCGAACTTGCAGAGAGCGGCAAGAACCAGGATATTGGAAAAGTGCTTTCGGTGCAGGTTCTGGTAGCGCTTAATAATTTACCCGCCGGAACGATTGTCAATCCCGATTTGTTTCGCTGGCAGAACTGGCCCGAGGATGGCCTGGCGCCGGAATTCATCGTGCAAGGCGGCGATGGCGGCACCGAGAGCATGAAGCCGTCGGATATGACAGGCTGGGCCGTGCGCCGGGGAATCGGGGCGAATGAGCCGATCCTCAAGTCGCGTTTATTAAAACCTGGTTCAGCGGGCTTCCTAGCCGGTGTCCTGGGGCCCGTCATGCGGGCGGTGTCCACCAACGTCAATGCCGAGACCGGCGCCGCCGGCTTTATCCTGCCCGGCGACCGTGTCGACGTGGTGTTGACCCAACAGGTGCGCCGGACCAAGGGCGATGACGCCGGCCGCGACAAAATTATCAGTGAAACCGTCATTGCGGATGTCCGCGTTCTTGCCGTCGATCAATCCTTCGATGATATCAAGGAACTGGCCCGGATCGGCAAGACCATCACTTTGGAACTAACGCCGAAGCAGGCCGAAAGCATGGCCGTGGCCAAGCGTATGGGGCGTATTTCCCTGTCCCTGCGAAGCTTGACCCGCAGACCCGAGATCGAGAAGAAGTCGGCGTTTACCTCGGACGAGGAAGTCAGCCGTTTCCTGCGCGGCCGGATTTCGTCCGCGCCCCGGATCCTGGTGGCAAAACATAACCTGCCGGCGGGCACCCTGTTGCGTGATACCGATTTTGGCTGGCAACAACTTGCCCCCGGCGAAAGCGGCGAGGGCAATGTGTTCGAGGGGTCTACTTCTCCCGCCGCCTTGCGCGGCTCTTACCTGAAAACCAGCGTGGATAGCCGGAAACCGATCCTGCATGAGAATATCATCCGGCCCGGCGAACAAGGATTTATCGTCGCCTCTTTGGCGCCGGGGATGCGCGCGGTGAGCATGGCGATCACCCAGGTCAGCGGCGTCTCCGGCTTCATCTCGCCCGGCGATATGGTGGATTTGCTGTTGACCCACAAAGTCGAGGACACCTCGGAAGATCCAGTCCTGACGCCAAGGCGGTTTAGCGAGACCATTCTGAAGGGTTTGCGCCTGCTTGCCATCGAACAGATCGTCGATGCCAGTACGGGTAAGCCCAAGGTTGGCCAAACGGGTACCGTCGAGGTCACGCCGCGGGAGGCGGAAATTGTCGCGCTGGCATCATACATGGGTAATTTATCCCTTTCCCTGCGTTCGGTACCGTCCGCCGATAGTACCGACGGTGGCGACGGGGTGCAGGAAGAGAGCATGGTATCGGATATAGAGATTAGCCGGGCCCTGATGGATCATCTGATCCTGGGTACCCGGCAGGATCCGATCTTGCTTCATCGCCGGCGTCAACTGGGCGGTATCCCGAGTGCGCGCAGGGTGGGAAACAAGGCCGCGAAGAAACCGGCGCCGGCACCGGCGGGCAACTATAAGCTTGGCGGTGGCAGCAGTTCCGTAACGGTGTATCGCGCGACGACGCCGTCTACCGTGGTCATAAAAAGGTAACACCATGCTGGCCCGCGCGCTCACATTTACGCTTCTAGCGGTGCTCGGCCTGGGCACCGTTCCGGCGGTGATCGCGCAGACCAAACAGGTTACCGTCCCCACGTCCGATGGAGAGCAGATCGAGATCGGCAGTTTGGAATTGCGCGACGGCCTGCCGGCGCGGGCGATCAGCCTGCCCGTGGGAAAGGCCCGCCTGATCCGCCTGCCCATGGAAGTACGCGACGTTTTGGTGGCCAATCCCGCGACGGCCAACGTGGTCGTCAAAACACCGCGGCTGATTTATCTGGTCGGTCTGGAGGTGGGCGCCACCAACGCCTTTTTTCTGGATGCCGAGGGCAAGGAATTGTTACGCCTGGAAATTCAGGTGCAATTGGATGTGATCGGCGCCGAGGAAACCCTGAAAAAGCTGTTGCCCAACGCCGACGTCAAGATTACCGCGGTCAACTCCCATCTGTTCCTGACCGGCAATGTCCGTTCGGCCGACATCTCGCAAAACGCCCAGGTGATCGCGTCACGCTTCGTCGAGGCCGAAACCAACGTTATCAACATGCTGTCGGTGATCGAGGACCAGCAGGTGTTGCTGCAGGTCCGGGTGGCGGAGATCTCACGTAATGTGCTGAAAGAACTGGGCATCAATCTATTCGATGCCGTGTCCGGGGTGTTCTCCACCCTGAGCTCCGGCGATTTCGCCGTCCGTCTCAGCAGCACCGGACCGACCACCGATACGCCCTTCTTCAACGCCGCCGCCGCCTATTCGCCGAATACAGGCGATAGCCTGACGATTGCCATCAACGCGTTGGAGCGGAACGGCCTGATCAAGACTCTCGCGGAACCTAATCTGACCACTATTTCGGGCGAACCGGCAACTTTTCTGGCGGGTGGTGAATTTCCCATCCCGGTAGCGTCCAACGACGGCACCATTTCGATCAGCCAGGAACCCTTTGGCGTGGCCTTGAGCTTTACGCCGGTGGTCCTGAACTCGGGCCGAATTTCCCTGCGGATCTTTACCGAGGTCAGCGCCTTGTCGAACAACGGCGCCATTACCCTGGCGAACATTCGGGTCCCCGCCTGTCGATAACAAACTGAATTGACCGCTTTATGTACCATATAGTTTGACCGCTTCGGTTTTGGTTGTTGGCTCTGTGGGGAAGTGGTCAGGTCGGCGTAGCCGGGCTGTCCCCTTATCCACAGAGCGTCCTTTTGCC
>JAKZRK010000230.1:0-5966 GCA_047518225.1 Alphaproteobacteria bacterium
AACGCTTGCCGAAACCGCCGCTGCGCAACAATTGAATCAAATGAGTGGCGATGGCAAAATATTGCTGCGTCAGGCTGGCCCGATACGAATCATTCTTGCGTCAATTTGCCCCGAAATTTGTTTTTACACAGCCTGGACCCATTCGAGACATGAAGGATACGAAAACGGCGGCCCGAACCACGACAACAGATCCGGGCGCCATCATCGCGCAGCGAGGCGAAGAGGCAGCCAAAGACTTCCTACCCCTACCGCGCGGCGCCGTGCGACTGGATGAATCTGCTCGCACGGTTGATCGTGCGTTCCTTTAGGTCGGGTGGAGACGTCCATGGAAAGACTGTGATCTCGGCGTTCGGCGCCAGCAAGGCAACGTCGACAGATGTCTGGTGCGGGTGTGATGGAACGTCGTCCGGCAGCACGAGAATCGGAGTCTGACAGTTGCCGATTACGTCTCGCGACACGCTGTAGAGAAAGTCGGGGTTCGACCGGTACAGGTTGTGCAGGTACTTCTCAATCGTGTCTTGGCTCAGGTCGGGCCGTCGGGCGAGCAACTCTGGGGCCCACACATCCCTGCCGGACCGGTACATGACATCGGCGTCTTCTGGCCAATGCCCCACAGTCTGGCAGAATACCGCGGCGACTATACGCTCGGGGGCTCGTTCAAGAAGCGTTCCGGCGAAGCAGCCGCCGATACAGTATCCCATGTAGGCGAATTCTCGGATGCCGAGGTGATCCATCAGCCCGAGTTGGTCGTCGGCGAAGCCGCCCCACGGATCGTCGACGGCTAATGGCCCCGTACTCTCGCCGCCATTGGCGTTGCGCTGATCCATCGTGATACAGCGGAAGTCGTTCTTGAAGACGTCCATCGCGTTAAAGACCGCGGTCGGCCAGTTGTCAATACGAGAGTTGAGGCCACCGCCCGGGGTGACCAGCAGCGGAAAGCCACTACCGACCTCCTCGTAACGGATGTGGACGTCGCCCTTCTTGTAGAACGGCATGGCTGTCTCCTCCTTGCATAGCTGGTGGTACGTGGACACGGTTCGGATGCGTCCCGCTTCGGGTGTTCAGTTCGATCCTACGGCCCGTTCGCCCCCCAGGGTCAATACACTCGGCTGTGAAGCGCTGGCGACACACTGGATATTCTCGTTCAAAAACGAAAGGATATGCGGAAGCCTAGGCTGTTGGATATCTTTACTCAAACGCCGAATGTCTGGTTATGGCACGAACCGGAATAGTTAGACATTTTGACGAACTTCCGGATTTGGAGGCATAGCGGACGTTGAATTTCCTTGTCGGCGCCTGTTTAATACCCCGCCGCGACATCAATTTCCTGCAAAAGCGGCTCGCCCGCCTCTAGGCGCCGAATGTTGGCGGCGATTTCAGTCACCAGTTGGACGACCGTCGGCCGCCGCGCCACGTGCGGCATGACGGTAACCTTTGGATGCAGCCAGAGCGGACTCTCCGGCGGTAAGGGTTCGGGCCAGAGGGCGTCGAGGGCGGCGTATGACAATTGTCCAGAATCGAGCGCATCGATCAAATCCTCCTCGACCACATGTTTGCCGCGGCCGACGTTAATCAGCATTGCTCCTTTCGGCATCATGGCGAAGGTGTGAGCGCAGAATATGCCCTCCGTTTCCTTCGTGAGCGGCAACAGACAGACGGCGATGTCGGTTTGGTTGAGAAAAGGCTCGAGTTGATCGGGGCCGTGAAAAATTAGAACTTCGGCATCCGCTTTTGGCGTTCGGACCCAAGCCGAGACGTTGAATTCCAGCGACTTCAAAACCAACGCCGGCGCCTTGGCCATCCTGCCGTAGCCCAGGAACCCAATGCGTCTTTCCTCGGGCCGCGTTATCGGCCCCCGATGCCATTCCCGCTTGGCCTGGTGCGCCTGATAGGCGGGCATATCGCGATGGAAACGCAGCGCGTGCATGATGACATACTCCGTCATCATCGGGTCACCGCCCGACGGCTCCAGTTTACCAAGTGGCGTGTTCGGTAATTTCGGATGGTTGACAAAAGATTCCACGCCCGCCTCTCGCGAAAACATGGCCTTCAAATTCGGAAATGTGGGTAGAATGTCAAAATCGGGGTGCATGAATGCGAGATATTCGATATTCGATGGCTCTCCCACATCGGGCCAAATGCGAATTTCCAAATTGGGAAACTGCTCTGCCAACCTATCGCACCACGCCTCTGCGTTGCCGATAAATTTGTCCAGATTAACGATAAGCAGCGCCACGATCCCTCCTTGACAATTTCTTCATGTTTTCATTCAGCAAAACCAGTCTACGATGTTACCGTATCTATCCTACACCCAGGGTGAGGACGCCGATACATTAGAAAATCATCATTTCTGCTTTTGGCACATTTCGTTGGTAATGGCCCGAAGCCGTGATTTTTGCTGTTGCTCCAACATCGAGCATTCACGGGCGGCTCTGGGATTTTCGCGCCCTCTAATCGTCCAATGGCGGCTCAGCGTCACTTATGTGTTCCGTCGGCTGCGGCGTCGTGGTCATGAGGGTGACACCTTCGGGCGCTTTGAACTGGTGCCAGGTTCCTTGCGGCACTATGACCATCATGCCTGCCTTCAGATCCAGATTTTCGTCGCCCTCGGCCGTCCGCAGCGTCAAGCTAACACTGCCTTTCAGGATTTGAACGATTTCGTCGCCGCTGGGATGGCGTTCCCATTGGGAAGTTCCGGAAAATCCAGCCGCGAAGATACCGCCGTCCCGGTAATCAGCAAGCCTGGCGAAATAGCCAGTGGTGTCGGTATGCCGGGTGCGGCCTTCCAGAAAGGTCGTTTTTTCCGCCAGCGCGGTTTCTAAATCAATCGCCGTTACCATATTCGTGTTCCTTTCAGCTATGCTTGTTCCAGTCGGCAACGACTGGGTGGACGGCAGCGCTACTCCGTATTAACACCACTCCGTCGCCTTGATCTCGATATAGGACAGTAGCGCCATCCTACAAAATGGCCACGGGCCGGACGGGGCAGCCGGTGGCGCCCTTGAATTTGACCGGCAGCAGGACGAAGCAAAAGCTATTGACGCCGTCACGGGCCAGATCGGCCAATACCAGGTTTTCGATGATGTGAACCCCCGCCTCGACCAGACAATGCTGATGCACCGGCATGAGGATCTCCGGATGATTGGTGCCGGGCAAAACCTCCAGCGCCATGTTATCGGCGCCGATGGCCACCACCCCCTGCTGTGTCAGCCACTTGGCGGCGCCCACATTCAGGCCCGGCTCCCCTTCCAGATATTTGCCGTTGTTGACCATGAAATAGCGGCCCCAACCGGTATTCACCAAAACCGCATCGCCGGCCTGTAGGCCGACATCCTGGGCCTCGCAGCGGCGTTTCAAATCGTCGGCGCTGACGGCCCGGCCCACGCCCAGATATTCGCCGCCATCCAGGCCAGAGACATCCAGACATACACCACGGGTGATCATGGGCGGCATTCGTTCGATGCCCAGATTGATCAGGCCGAAATCGCCGACGCTTTCATCGATGGTATGGTCGCCATACAGATGTTCGCCAATGCTGAAGTGGCCCAGAGCATCGATATGGGTGCCAACATGCATGGTCATCCCCACCCGCTCCAGATTGGCGCCGACCTCGTTGGTGGCGCCCATGGCGGCGCGGATTTTCATGCTATTGCGCGCCGTGGCGCCAGAATGGATCACATAGGGGGTCTGATTGGGCGGCATGAAGGGCGCGCCGTTCTCGATGACATGACTAAGATCCAGCACCTGGCCGGTTTGCGCCAGGGATAGCGCCGCCAGGGTCGTCTCCGGCGTTAATAGGTTGGCGGCACCGAGCTGATCACCCGCGCCCCAACGGCTGTGATCGTGCACGCAATTGCTCATATCAGCCCCCTAATGGGAATCCCGGGACTCGCCCCGTTCCTCGATAATATTGACGAACATGGTCGCGGGCTCTAGACAGGCGCCGGTTTCCAACTGCCCGACCATGGAGCGGTAAATGTCCTCCCATGGCGTTTGAGAGCCGGGGAAATTCGCCGTCCAGGCCGCTTTACGCGTCTCCATCTCCTCCGCCGGCAACATCACATCGACGGTGCGCTTGTTCAAATCAACCCGCACCTTGTCGCCGGTTTCCAGGATCGCCAGTCCGCCACCGACCGCGCTTTCCGGTGAAACATTGAGGATTGACGGACTGCCCGACGTGCCGCTTTGCCTGCCATCGCCCATGCAGGCCAGATCCTCGATACCTTGCACGGCCAGGGCATCGGGAGGCGTCATGTTGACCACCTCGGCCGAACCCGGATAGCCCACCGGGCCACTGCCCCGGATCACCAGAATGCTTTGCGCATCGATTTCCAGGGATGGGTCGTTGATCCGCGCGTGATAGTCCTCGGGCCCCTCGAAAACAATCGCCCGGGCCTCGAACGCGTCCTCGTCGCCGGGATTGGAGAGATAGCGGCCACGGAAGGCATCGTCGATGACGGAGGTCTTCATCACCGCGCTATCGAACAGATTACCCGATAGCACCACAAAGCCGGCCTTGGCCATCATGGGTTGGTCGTAAGCCTTGATGACGTCACGGTTGACGTAAGGGTTGGCGGCATGGGCGGCGTCCAGATTTTCGCCCATGCTCTTGCCAGTGATGGTCATGGCGCCTTCCTGCAACTTGCCCGCCCCCTTTAACTCCAGCATTACCCGGGGCACGCCACCGGCCTTGTGGTAATCCTCACCAAGATAGTCGCCGGCGGGCTGCAAATTCACCAATAAAGGAATGTCATGGCCATGGGCCTGCCAATCTTCCAGGGACAATTCCACCCCCATGTGGCGTGAAATGGCGGCCAGATGGATCGGACAGTTGGACGATCCACCGATGGCCGAGGAGGTGACAATGGCGTTGAGAAAGGCGTCACGGGTCATCACGTCCGAGGGGCGCAAATTCTCATGCACCATATCCACGATCCGCAGGCCCGTGTGATAAGCGCATTGCCCGCGCTCCCGATAGGGGGCGGGAATCGCCGCGCCGCCCGTAAGGGTCATGCCCAAGGCCTCGGCCAGGGAATTCATGGAGCTCGCCGTACCCATTGTATTGCAATGGCCGGCGCTTGGCGCCGAGGAGGCCACCAGCTCGACAAATTTATCAATGTCGATCTGGCCAGCGGCAAGCTTGACACGGGCATCCCAGACAACGGTGCCCGAGCCGGTGCTCTTGCCTTCGTGATGGCCGTTCAGCATGGGACCGCCGGGCAGCGCGATGGCCGGAATATTCACCGTCGCGGCCCCCATCAACATTGCCGGCGTGGTCTTGTCACAGCCCGTGGTCAAAACCACACCGTCGATGGGATAACCGTGCAAGACCTCGACCAGGGAGAGATATTGCAGATTGCGGTCCAGGGCCGCCGTCGGCCGCTTGCCGGTCTCTTGAATAGGATGCACGGGAAATTCGAGTGCCACCCCGCCGGCGGTACGAATGCCGTCGCGCACCCGTTTTGCCAATTCAATATGATGGCGGTTGCACGGCGAGAGGTCACTGCCCGTTTGGGCGATGCCGATGATGGGGCGCCCAGATCGCAGTTCTTCGGGCGTCAGGCCGAAATTGAGATAGCGTTCCAGATACAGCGCCGACATTTCCTGATGATCGGGATCGTTGAACCAGCGCTGACTGCGCAGTTTCATTTTCGTTTCATCTTTTGCCATCACCCATCTCCCTGTTCCCACGACACGCAATATTACAGCTATCGTTTATAGCAGACCGGCGCGCCGAGCGGCGACTAATCCCTGCGGATTTACTGTTCATGCCTTTCGCGCCATGGCGAAATGGCACCCTGTATTTCCCGGGAGAGCGTAAAAGATGCCTTAACAGCCCGTTGACGAAGTTGGCACTGGACACAAGCGGCCTGGTCTGATTCTTTGACGTTCTGATTTGACCGGGGGATTCGCTGATGACGATGGGACAGCAGAAGGATCGTCAGGGGGACTTGATGGTAGGCTGG
>JAKZRK010000231.1:0-4803 GCA_047518225.1 Alphaproteobacteria bacterium
CACTTTGTTACAGATCCTCTCGGTGACCCTCTTCGAGAAAATGCCCATACATCAAGCACTTGCGGGAGACGAAAACAGATGCAACGCTTCGCAAATAACCAACCAATTGGATTTATTCGATTTTTAACCGGACACTAGTGATAAAATATGATAAAGAAAAGCAAGCTTTTTGTCACCGCGAATGTGGGCGAAAGCCCGGAATTACGCTAGCGAAACAGCCGTTCGCTGGCCAGTTTCGCGCCTTCCGACAGGGTGGCCAGTTTGGCCCAAACCACGTCCTCCGCGACCTTGCCTGTGCCGGCGGAGGTGTCGAAACCGCAATCGGTGCCGGCGAGGAGGCGGCTGGGATCGCCCAGGGCTTGGGCGATGCGTTCGATCCGGTCGGCCACCACCTCCCTGTGCTCGATATAGTTGGTGGTGGTGTCGATGACGCCGGCAACCAGGATCTGATCATCGGCCAGGGGGCCGTTCTCGAACAGCTTGTATTCGTGGGCGTGGCGGGGATTGGCGAAGGGCAGGACGATGCCGCCCACGTCCGCCCGCAGGATGGCCGGCAGGATGTCCGCCAGGGGCACGTCCATATCGTGCGGACCCTCGTAATTGCCCCAACAGACATGCAGGCGCACCGCCTCGCGCGGGACATTGACTAGGCTGCGGTTGATGGCGTCGATCACACGCTCGACGAATTCAATAAAATCGGAAAGGGGCCGGTCGGCATAGGTGATGTGCCGTTCCAGGGCCAGGTCCGGACAGTCCAGTTGCAGGGTGAAACCGTGGGCCACGATGGCCTCGTATTCCACCCGCAGGGCCCTGGCCAGGGCATCCAGATAGCTGTCGAAGCTGTCATAATATTCGTTTGGCACGGCGGCGGCGATTATGCCCGGCGAGGGCGCGGTGATAAAGGCGTCCGTCACATCCGGCGCATGGGCGGTCAAAATGCGGCGGAAATCGCTGCATTCGGTCTCCACGAAGGCCGGGTCCAGATAGCGCACCTCGTCCACCACCGCCGGCACCTCGAAATTGGTTACCGCGATCTTGCCCGCCTGCTGGCTTTGGCGCATGGCCAGAAAGGCGGGATAGCGCAACAAATCCGCTTGCGGTTGGCGGGTGCCCAGGCCGGCGAAACCGCTCATTCGGTGGCGCACATACAGGAAAAAGGCATCCCGTGGCTGCTCGCCGTTATTGGGGATATCGATGCCGGCGTCGAGCTGTTTGGGCAGCACCCAGTTGGTGGCCTCTTCTATCGCCGTTGCCAAAGCCGTGGCGTCCACCGAGCCGCCATGGACCCGCTGGGAGAACATCTCCACCAGCCCCGGCGGGCGCGGCAGGCTGCCCGCATGGGTGGTCAGGATACGTCCCTCGCTTCTACGCATGCCGTGAATTCCCAATATGGTATAAGACGCCGGGATGGCGTGTTTCGTTTATATCCTAGGCAGCCGGGATGCGTCTGGCTACCGCACCTATGTGGGCTGGACCGACGATCTGGAGCGCCGCCTGGCCCGGCACAACGACGGCACGGGCGCGCGCAGCACACGGGGGCGTACCTGGGTGCTGCTCTATGCCGAGCGCTATGGAACCCGTGGCCCGGCCATGAGCCGGGAATGGCACCTGAAACGGGACCGCCGCTTCCGCAAAGCCCTGACCCTGGGACTGCTCTAACGCGGCCAGCGCTCCCGGATCGGATCACTGCCGTCCCAATCCACCGCCGCTTCCCGCACGCCGTCGAAGATGCGCCGCCGGGGTTCGTTCATTTCGGCCATTTCAATGACCGTGCCCGGATGGCCCTCCTGTTCGAAATAGACGAAGGGGCCACGGGGACTGTCGGCCTCCTGGCCGACGGTGTAACCGGCGGCCAGGGCCTGCCCGTAGATTTCCTGGTAGTTTTCCGGCCAGGTGGAAAAATGCTGCAGTCCTTCATTGCCGGCGTTCAGGAAATCCTGGTACAGGGTGGGGCCGTTATCCCGCTGCTGGATCAATTCCAACTGCACATCGCCGGAATTGGCCAGGGCAATGGATAGATGTGGGTCGCCCGGTTGCCCTTTGTAGGTAAAATCATGGATCACCAGCTTGTCCACATAGAACCATGGCCCGACCTGGCAAACATCGATCCAGTGGCGCATGGCGCTTTCAATGTCCTTGACCACATAGCCCATCTGGCGCAGCGGTCCGAATAGACGGCTCATCGTCTTTATCCTTTCGTTCGCATCTCGTCAGGTTGACCCTGGGGGAAGCAGGCTCTTATTCTGCCCCTCGCGCGGCAATCGTTGCAATGGCATAGATCACGGGAATAGATCATGAGCGGAAATATCGTCATCTTCGGCCCCTCGGGCCTGGTGGGCGGCGCCGCGCTGCGCCATTTCGACGCCTTGCCCGATTGGAACGTTGTGGCCCTGTCCCGCCGTCCGCCGGCCTTCGATCATGGCGCCCGCTTTATTGCCCTGGATCTGACCGACCGGGCCGCCTGCGAAAGTACCCTGGGCGAATTGGCGGACACCACGCACATTATTTATACCGCCCTGTACGAAGAGGCAGACGTGATCCGCGGCTGGCGGGCCAAGGCGCAGATGGAAACCAATCTGGCCATGTTGCAAAACGCCCTGCGGCCCATGGATGGGGTGGCCAAAAACCTGGCTCACATATCCCTGTTCCAGGGCACCAAGGCCTATGGCGCCCATCTGCGCCCGCCCGAGGTGCCGGCGCGGGAGCGTTGGGCCCGCGACGAGCACGAAAACTTCTACTGGTATCAGGAAGATTTCGTGAAGCAGCAACAACAGGGCAAGGCGTGGCATTGGACCATTTGGCGGCCCCAGACGATTTTCGGCTTTGCCCTGGACGCGCCCTTGAATATCCTGCTCGCCATGGCGGTATTCGCCGTGATCCGCCGGGCCGAGGGCCTGCCCCTATGCCATCCGGGCGGCGGCACCTACGTGACCGAGGCCATTGATACCCGACTGATCGCCCGCGCCCTCGACTGGGCCACGGCGACGGGGGGCGCCAGGGACGAAATTTTTAATATTACCAACGGCGATAACATCACTTTCCCCGGTCTGTGGCCCACATTGGCCCGCCATTTCGGCATGCGGATGGGTGAACCCGAACCCATGCGCCTGCAGGAGATTATGCCCACCAAGGCGCATATCTGGGATGCCATCGCCGCGCAGCATAATCTGCGCCCGGTCCCCTATGAGAAACTGGTCGGGCAATCCTGGCAATTCGCCGATTTCAATTTCGCCGCTGGCAAAAACCCAGCCCCCGTGGTGGTCAGCACCGTCAAGCTGCGGCAACACGGATTTCACGACTGCATCGACACGGAAGACATGCTGATTGAGCTGTTGCAGCAATATCAGGCGGAAGGCATTCTGCCGCGATAGCAGCCTGGAACTGAAGTATGCTGTGTTTAGGACTGTAAGCCCTGGCATCCGGATAGGTGCCGTCGCGTCGGCGAGGCAGGGCACCATTGAGCATCGCCGTTTCGCATCGGTTTCGATTTTGTTGTTTCGCTGATGACAAGCGAATGAGAAACTTTGATTGTTAATCGTCCAACGCCTTGCTATGATGTTCACTAAATGTTCTGGAAAATGATATGGCCCAAAATTCTACAATCGAATGGACCAATGCGACGTGGAACCCTGTGACGGGTTGCACGAAAATCAGCGCTGGCTGCGACAATTGCTATGCAGAACGATTTTCCGAACGGTTTCGGAATGTCGAAGGACACCCCTTCGAACAAGGCTTCGACCTTACACTTAGACCAGATCGCGCTGAACAGCCGTTGAAATGGAAAAAACCCAAAATGATTTTTGTGAATTCGATGAGCGATTTATTTCACAAAGACATACCCAGGTCATACATAGGTCGGGTCTTCGATACGATGGAAAAAGCAGACTGGCATGTTTTTCAAATTTTGACAAAACGCAGTTCTCTCATGATGCGGTTCGCTAATGATCGATATAAGTGCGACCCGGCACCAGAACACATTTGGTTAGGCGCGTCTGTCGAGGATCACACGAAACGATCTCGGATAAAACATGTTCAAAATACCAATGCCAGCGTGCGTTTCCTATCCATTGAGCCACTTATCGGTCCGCCGGGCAATATGAATTTGGACGATATAAATTGGGTTATTGTAGGCGGTGAAAGCGGGCCAAATGCGCGGCCGATACAATTATCATGGGCGCGTTCCGTGCGCGATCAGTGTGTTGCCCAGAACGTCCCGTTCTTCTTCAAGCAATGGGGTGGATTTCGGCCTAAATCGGGTGGTCGGGAACTCGATGGCAAGGAATGGAGTGAATTTCCTGAATTGTCTAAAAAATCTATCAATCCACAAGAACTATATGTCGTTGCAGAGTGATGTTATGGCCGATGAAGATTATTTATGGGTTTGTCCGCCTCGAACAAAAGCAAAATTGGAATTATTGAGAAATTACCTGGGCGCTTGGTTTGGAATTCTTGCTAATAAAAAATTTTTCGCACGTATATTATGTTGATGGTTTTTGCGGCCCGGGTGAATATCTCAACGGCGAAGAAGGCTCACCGGTCATCGCTGCCCGTTTAGCCAGTAGCACAGCGCAGAAATATCCTGGCTTCAAAGCTACCCTAATATACATAGACAAAGAACCGAGAGCTGTTGAGCATCTTAAATCGCTTAGGGCGATAAGGAAGCAACCTTGCCTATCCGGTTAACGCCCATGACCGCTACATGTAGGGTGCCGCCACTCTCCCGAGTAAAGCTCGGCATAGGTTGGAGCAGAGGTGTCGCCCGCGATGCCGAGCAATGAGCGGAAGGCGTTGAACGGGTAGAAC
>JAKZRK010000232.1:0-28977 GCA_047518225.1 Alphaproteobacteria bacterium
TTTTTTCGGCAAACTCAAGGAGTTCAAAGGCATCGCCATGAGAGCCTGCAAAACCGACACGAGCTTCGAGGCAATGATTTATGTATGCTCCGGGATCATAAATTCTCGATGAATCTCAACAGGCCCTAGAGCGGTTCCGGGCTAGGTATTTTCGTGAGTTTTACCCAGGTCGCGCAGATCTTGCGTCGCGGTTTGGATATGGTGGTCCATGGCGGCCCGGGCGGCGGGGGCGTCAGCGGATTTGATGGCTGCAAGAATGTCCCGATGTTGCGCCAGGGAGGTGCGGGCCAGGGCCTCGGCGCGGTCCGGGGACAGGGTCAACCGCTCGCCGATCCAGGTTTGGATCTGTCCGCGGATGACGTTGATCAGACGAAACAGGATTTTGTTCTGAGTGGCGCGGGCAATCTCGAAATGGAAGGTGGCGTCGTAATGTTGGAACCGCTCGGGCTGTTGCAGGTGATCGGCCATGCCCTGGATGGTGTCATCGATCGCCGCGAGATTTTCGGCTTTTGCCCGCAACGCCGCCCAATGGGCGGCGTTGGTTTCCAGCATATGGCGGGTTTCCACCAGGTCATCCTGGCCGTGGAGATCCAGCAGCAGGCCCCATTCCAGGGGTTTTTGAAACTGCCCGGTTTCCGCCGCGACAAAGGTGCCGCGGCCTATGCGTCCCTCGAGAATACCCATGGTGATCAAAGGCTTGAGAGCCTCGCGGACAGAGGTGCGGCCAACCCCGAAACGGGTGCACAAATCCCGTTCGGATGGCAGCCTGTCGCCGGGTTTCAGGGTTCGGGAGGAAATCAATTGCAGCAGCTGCTCTACAATGGCATCGCTGACCGTGGCCCGTTTTATTTGTTGGAACGGGTCCGCCGGTTTGGGCAAAGGTTCAGATCTCTGGCTCATATTGGTCTTTTTTATGCCGCCATTACTTTACAGGACGATCCAGGCCGCTTAAAATTGGTCTGACCAGCTGGCCAATTTAGATCGCATGCATCCGGCTGCGTCAAGTCGCGATTGCACAAGTGGTACCCAAGGGAGAACGTCGGTGGCGGACCCATTTGCCGATCTTGGACAGCGGATAGAATTGGTCTCGACCGACAGGTACTTCCGCGAAGTTTCCATCGGCCTTTATGCCCGTGAAGATTCGGAAGGGTGGATTTTTCGGGCGCGCTGTTTCGCCAGCCATGACGGCCTGGCGGATCGCCTCGGTTTTATTGTCGGCGCCATGGAGACCCTGGGTGGTATGCAGCGGACGGAGGCTGAAGATACCTTACGCTTTTCCTGTGGCGGCGCGCACATGGTTGCAGTGCGGCGGTTATTTTTACAGGCCTGCAAGATAAAACCCGACGCGAAGCCGGATGCGCCCGTGCTTTCCCTATGGGACAAGAAATCCGAGCTAACGGTCACGGCGGTTGGCGTGGGGCAGGGGGCTTATGCCTTATCCGCCGAGGGCGCGGAAGAGGATGATCAGGTCCGACGGCGCCTGGGCGCGCTCCGTAATGCCATGGTGAAATTGGCCGATGCCCAGGCTGACGAGGCGGCCGCGGAACGCTTTTGCTTCATCTGCGGGCAGGATCATGAACCCCTGGTGGGCCTGTTGTTACAAGCGGCGCCGAACGTCCGCGCGGTCATGCGGGAGTACGAGATGAATGCGGCCCGTGGCGTCCTGCTGGCGCCCGGCAGTCAGGAATAGGTGGGGCTTCACGATGAACGGACAAATCGCGGCCATGACCGGCCGGCAGCGGGTGCTGGCGGCATTGCGGGGGCAAGAGGTGGACCGCACGCCGGTCTGTTGCCCAACCTCGGTTGCCACGGTGGAATTAATGGACCTGGTCGATGCGCCGTTTCCCGACGCCAACCGCTCTGCCGAACCCATGGCGCGTCTGGCCGCGACGGCCCATACCATCCTGGGCTTTGACAGTGTCATGCCGGTGTTCTCCATCATTCAGGAATCCTCCGCCCTGGGCTGCAAGATGCAGTGGGAAGGCAAGGATAACTGGCCCACGGTGCGCATGAGCGAGCCAATCTGGGAGGGCCCGGACGACATTTATATTCCCAACGATCTAATCTCCCATCCCGATACCAAATGCGTTCTGGATGCCATCAAACTGTTGCGCCGGGAACTGGGCGATGACGTCGCCATCTTCGGCAAGACCATGGGGCCGTGGTCTCTCGCCTATCACTGCTTTGGCGTGGAAAAGTTCCTATTGTTGTCCCTGGATGATCCGGCAGCGACGAAAGAGATTCTGGAGAAACTAAAGAAGTCCACCATCGATTTCGGCAATGCCCAGATCGAAGCTGGCGTCGATGCCTTGACCTTGCCCGACCACGCCACCGGCGATCTGGTCAGCGGCGAATATTACCAACGCTATCTGCGCGATCTTCATATTGAGTTTGCCGAGCGTATTCCCTGCCCCCTGATCCTGCATATTTGTGGCCGTACCGTGGACCGCATGGGCTTTATCGCGGAGACGGGCATGGCCGCCTTTCATTATGATTCAAAAAACAAGCCCGGCGAGTCCATGGACACGGTTGCCGGGCGGATCGCTCTGGTGGGCAATATAAACAATCCCGAGACCTTGTTCTCGAAGGGACCCGATGACGTCAAGGCCGAGGTCTTTGCTAACCTGGATGCAGGGGTGCAAATGATCGGGCCCGAATGCGCCATACCCTTGCAGACCTCCATCGCCAACCTGCGCGCCATACCCGAGGCCGTCGTGGAATGGCATGCCCGGCATTGAACCGGGTTTTCATCCCATCACATTGATCCAGAACCTTAATGAATCGGTAGCGTAGCAATGGCGGAATTGAGCGACGTCCAAAACCAGACCCTCCAGGACGAGATAGAGGAATACCTTGAGCGGCCCGAGGAAATCGCGCGCTTTATTACACTTTTCGCCCACGCCAAACCGGCCATGCAGGATATCGCCGCCGCGATAATCGAGGGCGATGACGATGCCGCCGATAGCCTGACCGCCGCGGCGCTGGAGCAGGGCATTGAAGCGATCGAGATCATGGACGACGGCCTGATCGGCGGCATGGGCATCGTCGGCATCAAGTTCCGCGAGAATTTCGTATTCGTGCCGGAAGTGTTGAGTTGCGCCCGCGCCATGCGCGCCGGCATGGCCCATATAGAGCCGATCCTGTCGGCCTCGGGCGTCGAGAAGCATGGCACGGTCATCATGGGCACGGTGAAGGGTGATTTGCACGATATCGGCAAGAACCTGTGCATCATGATGCTACGGGGTTCGGGCTTTGACGTCATCGATCTGGGCGTCGATGTGGCCGAGGACACCTTCATAGATGCGGTGGAGGAAAGCGGCGCCAAGGTGCTGGGCATGTCCGCCCTGCTGACCACCACCATGCCCAACATGGGCCGGACCATCGAGGCCTTTATCGATGCCGACCTGCGTGACGAGGTGCAGATCATGGTTGGGGGCGCGCCGGTAACCCAGGAATTTTCCGACGATATGGGCGCCGATGGCTATGGTGCCGATGCCATGAGCTGCGTTGCCGTGGCCAAGGAATTGATGACGGCTGCCGCCTAGCGGCTCTTTCATAGGCAGGATATTATCGCGTGGCTGGCCCGAGCAAAAAAGATTATCAGCAACGACTGGACAAGCTGACCGGGATTTTCGCCGATATCCTGGGCGAAGCCCAGGATCAGGTGCAAGGGCAGGGACGCTGTCCCTATCGCTCCGCCAAGGATGTATGCACGGCAAAATTCGGTTGCGCCAACCGTGAGCGGCCCAAAAACGGTGCTGACGCCAAGGATGCCGAGCCTATCTGCATCCACGACGGCACCCTGGATTTTCGCAGCGCCTGGGAAAGCCGCCCCGAAAGCTATCAGAAAGCCAAGGACAAAATTGAACAGGTGCGCGAACGGGCGGCGAAGAAACGAAAAGAACGTCCAGACGTCCGGCGTGAGGACCGCCGCGCCGGGATGGAGGGCAGGGCGGCAGAGGTGCTGACCCTGTTCGACCGGGCCGACGACCGCGGGCTGCGGCTGGCCAGTTCCTGTGGCCGCTATGGCGATTGCCACGAATGTATTGTCACCGTGAGCAAAGGCGCCGAGGCCCTGGCCCCGCGTACGGAGGCGGAAACGTTTTTGGGTGAAAATTACCGCCTCGCCTGTCAGACCGAAATCCTCGACACCGGGGCCGAGATCGCGTTCGAGCCATTGATCCGCGCGCCGCGTATCCTGCAATCCTCGTTGGAGAAACCCATTACCCTGGCCCCGGCCATCGTGCGCCGGGGCAAAGAGGTCCTGCGCGACGGAGAGGTCATCGACAGATACCGGGGCCATATTTATGGTCTTGCGGTTGACCTCGGCACCACCACGGTGGCCGCCTGCCTGTTCGACCTGCAAAGCGGCGAATGCATCGCCGTGGCCTCGTTTGAAAATCCGCAACGCTTTGGCGGCAGTGATATCATGCACCGCATTTCCTATGACGGCGGGCCGCACCGGGGCGAATTGCACAAGATTATCGTCAACGCCCTGAACCGGGAGATCGATGATCTGTGCGCGCAGTGCAAATTCAAGCGCCGGGAAATATATGAAATCGTGGTGGCGGGCAATTCCACCATGCGGGATCTGTTTTTCAACCTCGATGTGCAACCCATCGGTCAACGCCCCTATAAATCCCCCGTGGAACTCGACTTTCTGGCGGGCCGGCGGGACAGCACCGCATTGGAGGTGGAGGCGCGGAAATTGCGCCTGCGGGCGCATCCGAAATGCCTGGTGCATGGCCTGCCTCTGATCGCCAGCCATGTGGGCGGGGATGCCGCCGCCTCGCTGTTGGCCCTGGATATCTCGCCCGATGACGATGAGGTGGTGATGCTGGTGGACATGGGCACCAATACCGAAATCGTATTGGCCGGGCAGGGCCGCCTGATGGTCGCTTCCTGCCCCGCCGGGCCGGCCTTCGAGGGTGGCCTGGTGCGCCACGGCATGGCCAGCTACGACGGCGCGATCGAGGCGGTCAGCGAAAGCGACGACGGCGGCTTTCAATGGCGCACCATTGGCGATGTGGCGCCGGTTGGATTATGCGGCTCCGGCCTGATCGATTTGTTGGCGGTCTTGCGGCGCAGCGGCCGCATGAACGAAAAAGGCGCTCTGGCGCGGGATAAAGGCACGCGCAATGCCGAAATCCTGGTCGCACCGGGGCCGGAAGCGGGTGAGGCGATCACCATTTCCGGCCAGGATATCAGCCATCTGGCCCAGGCCAAGGCGGCCTCCCATGCCGGGCAGAATATTCTGATGCGGCGTTTCGGTGCCGGCGTGGATGATATCAGCCGCCTGTACCTGGCGGGTGGTTTTGCCTCCCATGTGGATTTCGAAAATGCGGTTGATATTGGTCTACTGGCCCCGGTCGCGAACGACCGCATGATCAGGGCCGGCAACACCGCCCTGCGGGGCGCCGGCGAAGCGTTATTGAACACCCATCGGCGGGCGCACCTGGAACAACTGGTGCGCCGGGCGGAACACGTGGAATTGGAAAGCGAGGCAAATTTCTTCGATATCTTCGTGGAAGCCTGCTTTTTCAAGCCCATGGCCAATACCAATGATCCTTAAAGGAAACTCCCATGAAAATTGACGGGATGGACCGGGAGTTCATCGTCATTGGCGAGAACGTGCATACCACCCGCGCCCTGTTGCGGCGCAACAAACCCATGGCCACGAATGCCGACGGCGCCCATGTGATCGGTTATCTCACCCTGGCCGGCGAGGAGAGGTTTCTGACCCTTCCGGACGCCATCACGAAAACCCAGGATTTTCAGGAAGGGCGGGTTAAACATGTCAAGGCCGCCCTGCTACAGGCCATGTCGGGCAACGCCGCCGCCCAAGGCGAGGGGCTGGACTATATCCGGGCCATCGTCGAGAAGCAGGAGGCGGCGGGGGCCAGTTATCTGGACATCAATGTGGACGAAATTTCCCTGCGCCGGGCGGAACAGATCGAGGCCATGCAATGGCTGACCGGCAAGGTGCAGGAAATGGCCACGCGGCCCTTGTCCATCGACTCTTCCGGTATCGACGTGATCGCCGCCGGACTGGCGGTCTATGACGGGCGCAACGGCGCCCCGCTGCTGAATTCCGCCTCGCTGGAGCGGCCTACGGCCCTTGAGTTGGCGCAACAACATGGCGCCGCCGTCATCGTCACCGCATCGGGTGCATCTGCCATGCCCGACGGCACACCCGGCCGTGTCGCCAATGGCGCCAACATGATCGAGGCGGCCCTGGCGAAAGGTATCCCGGCCACGGACATATACTTCGATCCGCTGGTTTTTCCGGTGGCCGTTGACCCGGAATTTGGCCGTCACTGCCTGGATGCCATTCGTGAGATCCGGCAACGCTATGGCCCGGACATCCACATCACTGGGGGTATCTCCAACGCTTCGTTTGGCGTGCCGGCGCGAAAATACATCAACGAGGCCTTTCTGCGTCTGGCGGTGGCGGCGGGTGCGGATAGCGGCATCATGGACCCGGTGCAAAACGACCCCAATGCCGCCCTGGCGGCCGGCGATCCGCCCCACGCCATTGCCCTGGCGACCGATGTGGTGTTGGGCCGGGACGCCGATTGCGCCACCTATATCAAGGCCTGGCGCAAAAAAGAATTGCTCTGAAGAGGCTATGACATGCCAACGGGCAGACAAGGCGCAAAGGCATGTTGCCTTTGCCGCGAGCCTGCGCCATGTTGCCCCGATAGCGGCAACATGGTTGTCCTGGGGGCGGTTAGCTCAGATGGTAGAGCGTCTCGTTTACACCGAGGATGTCGGCGGTTCGATCCCGTCACCGCCCACCAAGTTTCTATAAATTCCGGAAATTACGTGGTTGCAATGGGTTACATCGGTAACTTGATCTGATATATCTCCTAGTAATATTTGTCATAATATACATTATCGGATAATAAAGTGATCACGGGAAATGTTGCGCGATAGCCCCATGGCGCTATAGTCCCCGGCCATGAACCATAAAATCGACGACCTGCCGCCCATGGAGCGCCTGTTGGCGGTCATGGCGCGGCTGCGCGACCCTGATGGCGGCTGTCCGTGGGATCTGGAACAGGACTTTGCCTCAATCGCGCCCTATACCATTGAAGAAGCTTACGAAGTCGCCGATGCCGTGGCCAAAGGCGATCTGACCCATCTGCGCGACGAATTGGGCGATCTGCTGTTACAGGTGGTCTTCCACGCGCAAATGGCCTCGGAACAGGCCGCCTTTGATTTCCAGGCCGTGGCCGCCGCCATTTCCGACAAGATGATCCAGCGCCACCCCCATGTTTTCGGCCTTGAGCGGTTTCGCAACGCCAAGGCGCAAACCGTTGCCTGGGAGGAACAAAAGGCAATTGAGCGGGCACGGTTGGCGGCGGCGGAAGAACGCAGCGCATCGGCCTTGGATGGCGTGGCGAACGCCCTGCCCGCTTTAACCCGAGCCCTAAAACTGCAAAAACGCGCCGCCCGGGTCGGTTTCGATTGGCCCGATGCCGCGCCGGTATTGGCCAAGATCAACGAAGAAGTGATTGAATTACAAGCTGAAATGGCCGCCGAGGACGGTCCCGGCATGGCTGCGGAACTCGGCGATCTGTTATTCAGCGTGGTCAATCTGGCCCGGCATCTGGATATTGACCCGGAGGCCGCCCTGCGGGCCGGCAATAACAAGTTCGAGGGCCGCTTCCGCTACCTCGAAAGCGCCCTGGCGGCCCGGGGTATTAAACCGGCGGAGCTTGATATGGCGCAATTGGAAGAGGCATGGATAGACGCTAAAAAACAAGTTAAACCATAGCGTTATAAATCAATCTTCATGCGAAAAAGGGGCCGCCTGCTGGCGGCCCCTTCCCCGTACGCAACAACTTGGTAGACGATTTACATCATGCCGCCCATGCCGCCCATGTCGGGCATGCCACCGGCCGCATCCTCGTCCTCGGCATCGGCAACCATCACTTCCGTGGTGACCAACAGGCCGGCAACAGAGGCCGCATCCTGCAGCGCGGCGCGCACGACCTTGGTCGGGTCGACGATACCGGCTTTGAACATGTCCACATACTTCTCTTGCTGGGCGTCAAAGCCCAGGTTGATGTCCGAGCTTTCCAACACCTTGCCGGCGACCACGGCGCCATCGACGCCCGCGTTCTCGACAATCTGGCGAAGGGGCGACTGAAGCGACCGGCGCACGATTTCAACGCCGGCCTTTTGGTCGGAATTGGCGGTCTTGACCTTTTTCAAGGCCGCGCCGGCGCGCAATAGAGCGCAACCACCGCCGATCACAACACCTTCCTCAACCGCGGCACGGGTCGCGTTCAGGGCGTCATCGACGCGGTCCTTACGCTCCTTCACCTCGACCTCGGTGGCGCCGCCAACCTTGATCACCGCAACGCCGCCGGCCAATTTGGCCAGGCGTTCCTGCAGTTTCTCGCGGTCGTATTCCGAAGATGTTTCCTCGGTCTGCGCCCGGATTTGCGCGCAACGGCCTTCCACATCGGCCTTTTTGCCGTTGCCGTCGACGATGGTGGTCTCTTCCTTGGTGATGGAGACCCGCTTGGCCCGGCCCAGCATTTCCGGCGTGACGCTTTCCAGCTTGATGCCCAGATCTTCCGAGATCACCTGGCCGCCGGTCAAAATAGCGATGTCTTCCAACATTGCCTTCCGGCGGTCTCCGAAGCCCGGCGCCTTGACGGCGGCGACCTTCAGGCCGCCGCGCAGCTTGTTGACCACCAGGGTGGCCAGGGCCTCGCCTTCCACATCCTCGGAGATGATCAGCAACGGCCGGCCCGACTGGGCCACCGTCTCCAACACCGGCAGCATGGGCTGCAAGGAGGTGAGCTTGGATTCGTGCAACAGGATGTAGGGATCTTCCAATTCCGCGATCATCTTGTCGGCGTTGGTGATGAAATAGGGCGAGAGATAGCCCCGGTCGAACTGCATGCCTTCGACCACATCCAACTCGGTCTCCAGGCCCTTGGCCTCTTCAACCGTGATGACGCCTTCCTTGCCGACTTTTTGCATGGCCTTGGCGATCATGTTGCCGATTTCGACTTCGCCATTGGAGGAAATGGTGCCGACCTGACGCACTTCGGCTTCGGTCGAGATGGTCTTGGAATGCTTGCCCAGGTGGGCGACAACCGCTGTCACCGCGAGATCGATGCCGCGGCGCAAATCCATCGGGTTCATGCCGGCCGCGACCGACTTGCAGCCCTCGCGCACGATGGCCTGGGCCAGTACGGTGGCGGTGGTCGTGCCGTCGCCGGCAACATCGTTGGTCTTGGACGCTACTTCACGGACCATTTGGGCGCCCATGTTCTCGAACTTGTCGCTCAGTTCGATCTCCTTGGCGACAGTCACGCCATCCTTGGTAATGCGGGGTGCGCCGAATGACTTGTCCAGCACCACGTTGCGGCCTTTGGGGCCGAGCGTAATCCTCACCGAATCGGCGAGGATGTCGACGCCGCGCAGCATACGCGCGCGGGCATCGGTAGAAAATCGTACTTCTTTTGCCGCCATTTGTCGGGGCTCCTTTAATCAATGACACCCATGATGTCGGATTCTTTCATGATGACGAGCTCTTCGCCATCCAACGTCACTTCCGTACCGGCCCATTTGCCGAACAAAATACGGTTGCCCGTTTTGACGTCCAACGGTTGAATTTTGCCATTCTCGCCACGGGTGCCCGCACCTGCCGCCAGAACTTTTCCCTCCATGGGCTTTTCCTGCGCCGTGTCGGGGATGATGATGCCGCCCGCGGTCTTTTCTTCGCTATCCAGCCGGCGGACCAGCACGCGGTCATGCAACGGTCTGATTTTCATCAGATACCTCCAGAAGTTGCTGTTAATCTAGGTTTCTCGGAAATTGTTAGCACTCTACTCATGTGAGTGCCAGCTATATAGGGCGGGCAAATTGGACTGTCAATACATAGCCTTGGTAATGTGGAATACCATGCAGGCGCATTGCGGAAAAATGGGAGGGGATGGCGGTGTTTATCGGGATTATGACGTTTAATACGGATTATGGCATTCGGGCCGACCACATGGCCGTGGCGCTGGAAGATGCGGGCTATGAATCCATCTGGGTGCCGGAACATACCCACATTCCGGCCGACCGCCGCTCACCCTATCCCGGTGGCGGTGAGCTGCCCCGTCCCTATTATCACATGGCGGATCCATTTGTTTCCCTGGGAGTCGCGGCGGGGGTAACCAAACGTTTAAAGCTGGCTACGGGCATTTGTCTGGTGGTGGAGCGCGATCCCATCATACTGGCCAAGGAAGTGGCGACGTTGGACATGTTGTCGGATGGCCGCTTCCTATTTGGAATTGGCGCCGGCTGGAACGCCGAAGAGATGGAAAATCATGGCACAGTCTTCAAAACTCGCTTCAAGTTAATGAAGGAACAGATTGAAGCCATGAAGGTTATCTGGACAGAAGAGCAGGCCAGCTATCATGGCGACTTCATTAATTTCGATAATATCATTTCCTATCCGAAACCTGCCCAAACGCCCCATCCGCCCATTATCTTCGGCGGCGCCACGCCCCTGGCGCGCCAGCGCGTGGCCGAATTTTGTGACGGCTGGATGCCCATAGACGTGCTGTTGGATGATTTGCCCGAGGCGATGGCGGATTTGCGGCGCCGGGCCGATGCCGCCGGCCGCGAGGCTCAATCCATCAGCGTTACCATGTTCGCCTTCGACGGCGCCGATGGCGATACCATTCTGCGCTATCACGATCTTGGCATCGACCGGGTCGTTCTGGTGGCGCCGCGGGCCCGGGACGACGCCCTGGCGTTTGTCGAGCGGTTTGCCGAAATGAATGCCCGCGTCGCCTGATTTTCCTTCCACAAAAATAACAATATCCTAAGATTACCGCTGATTCGAGATCAGATGAACCAAAATTGAGTCCGATGGGGGGGAGAAGATGTTCAAAAGGCTGTCCAGTGGCGCGGCCGTTAGCCTTGCTTTGCTATTACAGAGCGGTCCGGCGTCCGCGGCGGAAACAGCGTTGAACGGCGCCGATACGGCCTGGATATTGACGTCCACGGCCCTGGTCCTCTTTATGACCCTGCCCGGTCTGGCGCTGTTTTACGGCGGATTGGTGCGGGCCAGCAATATCCTATCCGTGCTGATGCATTGCTTTGCCATCGCATGCTTGGCCTCGATCCTGTGGTTGATAGGCGGTTACGCGCTGGCCTTTGGCGATGGCGGCGTCGTGCAGGCCTGGATCGGCGGGGCGGAGAAATGGTTCCTTTTGGGCATCGGCCCCGATGTCTTGTCTGGCAGCATCCCCGAAATCCTCTTCGTCATGTTCCAGATGACCTTCGCCATCATCACCCCTGCCCTGATCGTCGGCGCCTATGTGGAGCGGATCAAATTCAGTGCCGTTATGGTGTTTTCCGGATTATGGCTGGTGCTGGTCTATGCCCCGGTTTGTCATTGGGTATGGGGCGGCGGCTGGCTGGCCGATATGGGCGTGATGGATTTCGCCGGCGGCATCGTGGTGCATGTCACGGCCGGCTCCTCGGCGTTGTTGATGGCAAAAATGCTTGGCGGGCGGCGCGGTTTTCCAATGGATTTGCGCCCGCCCCATAATCCCGGCATGACCATGATCGGCGCCGCGATGCTGTGGGTCGGCTGGTTCGGCTTCAATGCCGGCAGTGCCCTGGCGGCGGACGGCAGCGCCGCCATGGCCATGTTGGTGACGCATATCTCCGCCGCCGCCGCCTCCCTGACCTGGGCCATCCTGGAATGGCGCCGGTTCGGCAAGGCCTCGCTGGTCGCCATCGTTACCGGCATGGTCGCGGGGTTGGCCACGATTACGCCGGCCTCGGGCTTTGTCGGACCGCTGGGCGCCTTATGTATCGGCGTCGCGGCTGGCGTGGTTTGTCATTTCGCCGTCGAATGGGTGAAGCAGAAATTGCTGATCGACGATTCCCTGGATGTTTTTGCCGTGCATGGTGTCGGCGGGGCGCTGGGCACATTGTTGACGGCGGTCTTCGCGGCCGCGGCCCTGGGCGGCATGGGGCTGGCCGAGGACACCTCCATGAGCCAGCAGTTCGGCGTACAATTGATCGGCGTCGCCGCGGTATTGGTCTGGTCGGTCGTGGTAAGTTACATCATCATCAAGGTGGTTGACGCCGTGGTCGGCCTGCGGGTTGAGGAGGAAGACGAGATCGAGGGCCTGGATCTGATCGCCCATGGCGAACGGGGCTATGACATTTGATGGCCCGATGCGGCCTGAGCGAATTGTATTAGAGAGGCAGGAAAAATGAAAATGATCGTCGCCGTGATCAAGCCGCACCGCCTGGATCAGGTTCGCGGCGCCTTGACCGCCGTTGGCGTCCATGGCCTGACACAGTCTCGGAGGTGCGGGGTTATGGCCGCCAGGGCGGGCATACGGAAATCTATCGCGGCGCGGAGTATCAGATTAATTTCGTGCCCAAGCTGAAATTGGAAGTCGCGGTTTCCAACGATCTTTGCGAACGGGTGGTGGAAACCATCCGCGAGGCGGCCAACAACAATCAGATCGGCGACGGCAAGATTTTTGTCATCGATCTGGAACAGGCCCTGCGCATCCGCACCGGCGAGACCGATAACGAGGCGTTGTAGGCCGTGGGAACCGCTCTAACGCCCGGGATTAATCATTATTCCGCCGCCTTGACCACATCGTCGGCCCACTGCAATGGCGTCCCGAGGCGTTTTTCCAGGCGGCCGGCGTTGGCCGCGTCCAGTCTGACGACCAGCCGGACGGTCCGCGCGTCGTCCTGCCTACGGATAATTTCGCCGACCTGATAGAGCCAGGCCAGGGTGGCCCCATCCTCGTGGGGCAGGGCCAGGCGGACCGGTCGGTCATGGCGGCCGATCTGCCCGCCGATCAGAGCCAGCAGTTGCGCGCAGCCCTCTCCGCTCAACGCGGAGACGGCCGCCGCCAAAGGCGAACGGGTCATCAGATTGGCGATCCGGCGGCGGTCATCAACATCGGCCAGATCGATCTTATTGAAGACCTCGATCATGCCATCCCGCCGCGGGCCGTCCACGCCCAGATCGGACAGCACCGCCAGCACATCCTGTTTCTGCGCCTCTGTGTCCGGATGCACGATATCGCGCACGTGAATGATCAATTCGGCGCCCAGAACCTCTTCCAGCGTGGCGCGGAACGCGGCGACCAATTGGGTCGGCAGGGCGGAAACAAATCCCACCGTATCGGAAAGGATGATTCGCCCACCCCGGCCCGGCACCTCCACCGCCCGCATGGTGGGGTCAAGGGTCGCGAATAATTGATCCTCGACCGTCACGGCCGCGCCGGTCAGGCGATTGAACAGGGTTGATTTGCCGGCGTTGGTATAGCCAACCAGGGCGACCACGGGATAGGGCGCATCGCGGCGGGTCTTGCGGTGTAACTCCCGTGTCCGCACCACGGCTTCCAGTTCCCGGCGCAGCCGCAGCACCCGGTCATCGATCATCCGACGGTCGGCCTCGATCTGGGTTTCACCAGGTCCGCCAACGGTGCCTAGGCCGCCGCGTTGGCGTTCCAGATGGGTCCAGGATCGAACCAGGCGGCTGCGCTGATAGGTCAATTGCGCCAATTCGACCTGCAAACGCCCTTCCTTGGTGCGGGCCCGATCGGCAAAGATTTCCAATATCAGGCCCGTACGGTCGATCACCTTGCAATTCCAGGCGCGCTCCAGATTGCGCTGTTGGATGGGTGAGAGGGCGGTATCCAGGATCGCCACCTCGATCTCTTCGGCGGCGATCAGGGCGGCCAGTTCCGCGACCTTGCCGGTGCCGAACAAGGTTGCCGGACGGGGCCGGTTGACGACAATGATTTCGGCCACGATGACGGCCAGACCGATCGCGTTGGCCAGTCCTTCGGCTTCATCGAGTTGCGCTTGTGGCAGACGGCCGGCGCTATCGGCCTTGACCTTGAGTTGCGGATGAACGATCAGCGCCCGGCCGGCACCGCCCTCGCCGTTCCCGTCGCCGTTCCCGTCGCCGTTCCGCTTATCGTGTTCGTTATCCGGACCGGCCACGCCTATTCTTCATCCTCGGAAGGGTCATACAATTGTATCGGTTGCGCCGGCATCACCGTGGAAATGGCGTGTTTGTAAACCAGTTGAATATGCCCGTCGCGCCGTAACAAGACACAGAAATTATCGAAGCCCGAAATAAGGCCCTGCAATTTTACGCCGTTTACCAAAAACACGGTTACAGGGGTTTTCGCCTTGCGGACATGATTAAGGAACACATCCTGCACGTTTTGCCTTTCGTTCGCCATGTTCGGCTCCATTTTGTTTTGCCCATCGCCCGTTCAAGGAAGGCGCGCCGGCATTTGATTATTGGGATGCCCGTTTGGTTTTTGCCCCGGCAACATCCGACGACTAAAGTACAATACGGTAAGCGAATATTTAAAACATTCATCGAGCTTCTACGAGAGTACCTGTTACTTCAGATGGGGTCGATTGGCCAATGGGCAAGCCGGCCGCTTATCGCGAATTTGTGATCAGTCCGTTTCAAGTTCTTTTTCGGCCATGAAATCCATATACAATTGCCGCAGCGTCACCGTATGGCTACCTGGCCGACCGTTGCCTAAAATAGTCTCGTCGATCCGCACCACCGGCAAGACAAAGGCGGTGGTCGAGGTCAGAAATGCTTCGCGCGCCGATTTGGCCTCTTCCAGGGTGAAGGGCCGCTCTTCCACCGTGATACCCTGCGCCTTGGCCAGTGCGATCAAACGGCGACGGGTAATGCCATTCAAAATGGCGTTTTCCACCGGCCTGGTAATCAAATGGCCCTCGCCATTGATTATCCAGGCGTTGGTCGAGCCCCCTTCGGTGACAAAGCCGTCACCGTCAACCTGCCAGGCTTCGAAAGCGCCCCGGGCCCGCGCCGCTTGTTTGACCAGGACGTTGGGTAAGAGCGAGATGGACTTGATGTCACAGCGGTCCCAGCGAATATCCGGTTGCGAGATCACGCCGACGCCTTCATCAATGACCTTGGCCGGCACGGGGGGTGTACGCCGGGCCGTCACCACCAGGGTGGGCGGGGTATCGGCGCTTGGAAAAGGGTGATCGCGGCGGGCAACGCCCCGGCTGATCTGCAGATACACAATGCCCACGCGAAAGCGGTTGCGGCGCGCGGTTTCCCGCAGCACGATGTTGAGTGCCGCGACCGCCATGGGCATTCTAATCTGCAATTCCGACAGCGAGCGCTGCAACCGCTCCATGTGCCATTCGCCGTCAATCAACACGCCATTGCGTACGGCGATCACCTCGTAGACGCCGTCGGCGAATTGATAGCCGCGGTCCTCTATATGGACCGCTGCCGCTGCGTGCGGCAAATAGCGGCCGTTTACATAGGCTATGCGGCTCATGGCTGACGTTCTTCCCTTTATACTAACGGCGCCAGTATGCAGGGTTCAGCAGGCTCAACAAAGCCAGCAATTCGACCCGGCCGGCCAGCATGCCCAGGGCCAGTACATATTTGGCGCCATCCGGCATATCGGCATAGCTTGGCGCCTCTGGCGCGATGGAATGGAGAAACGGGCCGGCATTGCTGATCGCCAGCACCGCCGCGGCAACGGCGACGTCCGCGGGCAGTTCGAAAAACGCCAGAGCCAGCGCCGTCGCCGACAGCACCAGGATCAGAATGAAGAAAAAACTCCAGACGCTCCAAATAACCGGGTTTTGAACGCGTATTTTGCCCAAGCGCAACGGGCGGACGCCATGGGGGTGCGAAAGGCGCAGCAATTCCCGCTGCGCCTGTTTAAATAAAACCGCGACCCGCATCAAACGCATGCCGCCGGTGGTCGAGCCCGTGGCGCCGCCGACCAACACCAGGCCAATGATCAGGATTGGCGCCAGGGCTGGGGCGATCAGACCGCCGGCGCCGGGCTGACCGTTGCCAAAGCCGGTGGTGGTCAAGGCCGAAACCGCCATGAAAATCGCCTCGCGCAACTCGATCACGAAAGGCCGCTCCGTGCCGCCGATCAGCGATGAGACAATGCCCGCGAATACCAGAAAAGTTACCGCGACGGTCAGATAATGAACCTCGGCATTTTCGCGAAAGACCCGAAAGCGGCCATTGAATGCGGCCCAATGCAGGGTAAAATTCACCGCCCCCAATATCATGATCGCCATCAGAGCCAGTTCTATCAGGGGGTTGTTGTAGGCGGCGATGCCGCCATCGCGGGTGCTGAAACCGCCCGTCGACAAGGCCGTGAAAGCATGGCAAAGGGCATCGAACGCCGACATCCCCACCGCCCATAGGGCCAGGGCGCCAAATAACGTCAAAAGCACGTAAATCCAGAACAAATCTTGCGCCGTCTGCAGCATCCGCGCCGGCAGACTGGCCCCCTCCCCCCGCGGCAGGGCGCTTTGAAAGGCCTCCATGCCGCCGATCCCCAAATGGGAAACCAGGCTCACGGCGAGGACGATGCTCAATAACCCACCACTCCATTGCAGCAAGGCGCGCCACAACAGAATTGCCGGCGGCATCTCTTCCAACCCCTCGAAAACCGTGGCGCCGGTCGTGGTTAGTCCGGATATAGCCTCGAAAAAAGCATCAATGGGACGCCCGGGCAAACCGGAAAAATGCAATGGGATGGCACCGAACAGGGCCAGAACCAACCAGACCAGGACCAGAAACATGAACCCTTCGCGCTTGCCGAACTGCCCGGCTTCGCGCCGGGTGGCCATGGCAAATCCGGCGCCGAAAAAGCCGCTTAACACCGCCGAGGCGGCGAAGGTCCAGGCCAGGGCCGTGTTGCCGTCCAGCATTGCCGTCAAGGCCGGCAGGATCATCAAGGCGGCCAATAGAACAACAGCCCAGCCAAGGCAATGAACGACGCTTGTATAGGACATCATGCGGCCGGTGCCGCCTCCCTCTTGCTAAATACGGCACTCAGAAAAAATCGAGGCGGACCGAGAACATTTTTTCGACTTTTTTGACGACATCGGCCAAGGCAAATATCACCACCCGGTCATTGACCTGAATAATGGTGTCGCCGCGGGGAATGATGACGCTATCGCCGCGCAACACCCCCCCGATGATCATGCCGGTGGGCAGTTTCACCTCGCGCAGAGGCACGCCGACCAGGGGGGAGGTTTCCAGCGCCTCTGCCTCGATGACCTCCGCCGCGCCGTCGCGCAGGCTATGCACCGCCCGAATACGGCCCCGGCGCACATGTTGAAGAATTGTTGAAACGGTCGAGGCGCGGGGATTGACGACCGCATCGATACCCAAAGAGGCCAACAGAGGGCCATAGCCGGAATTATTGATCAACGTTACCGCCCGTTGGCAGCCATAGCGTTTGGCCAGAAGCGAGGCCAGGATATTGACCTCGTCGTCATCGGCGACCGCGACCACGGTTTCGGTATTCGCGGCATTCGCCTCGATCAAAATTTCGCTGTCCAGGGCATCGCCGTTGATAACCACGGCGCGCTCCAGCCGCTCGGCCACGTATTCCGCCCGTTCCCGGTTCAATTCCACGATCTTGACCCGCACGGCGGGGTTATCCCGTTCCAGACTTTCGGCCAGGAACAGACCGATGTTGCCGCCGCCTACGATAATGACGCGCCGGGCCTCTTTTTCTTCATGGCCGAACAGGCTCAAGGCGCGGCTGACATGGCCGGTGTCGGCGACAAAGAAAATCTCGTCGCCCACCAGCATCTGATCATCGCCGGTGGGCACCAGCAATTGAGCGGCGCGGTCGATGCCCACCACAACGATATTCAGGTCAGGGAACAGCTCCGTCAATTGCCATAATGGCGTATCGATGATTGGACAGTCATCCGACAGGCGGACACCTATCAGGCGCAACTTGTCGTCGCCAAAGGGGATCATGTCAAAGGCGCCGGGCACTTCCAGGCGCCGCTTGGCGGAGCGGGCCACTTCCATTTCCGGCGAGATGATCACGTCAATTGGCATGTTATCACGGCTGAACAAATCCTGCCAAATGGGGCGAAGGTAGCTTTGTGCCCGCACCCGGGCGATCTTGGTTGGCACGTTAAACAGGGAATGGGCGACCTGGCAGGCCACCATGTTGACCTCGTCGGCAAAGGTCACGGCGATGATCATATCCGCGTCCCCCGCCCCCGCCGCCTCCAGCACATCGGGTTGCGAGGCAAAGCCGAGCAGCCCATGGACATCCAAATTGTCACTGATGCGTTTGACCAGTTCCGGCGACTGATCGATCACCGTAACATCATTATGTTCGCCCGAGAGCTGCCGGGCAATGTTGTAGCCGACTTGGCCGGCGCCGCAAACGATCACCTTCATGACCGGTATCCACTATCAGGACGGGATGGCACGTTGCACCTCTCTTTGGCTTGTCATGGCCGTGTTGGAATGCCCAGTGATTTCAATTTTCGATGCAGCGCGGAGCGTTCCATACCGACGAATTCGGCGGTACGGGAAATGTTACCACCAAAGCGGCCGATTTGGGCCATCAGGTATTCGCGTTCGAAAATTTCCCGGGCCTCACGCAACGGCAATGACATGACTTCGGTTTCGCCATTCTCGCGCGCCGCCGTCGGGGTTGGGGAGCTGATCTCCAACGGTAACATGTCGAGGGAAATGGTTGCCTCGTTACCTTGCGCCATGATCACCAAATTTTCGACGATATTACGAATCTGACGCACATTGCCCGGCCAGTCGTGACTTTGCAGCGCGGCCATGGCATCGGCGGATACGGGGCGCGGCGACAGGCCAAGGGTTTCGGCGGAGCGGTTCATGAAATACTCCACTAAAATTGGAATATCCAACGGCCGGTCCCTTAGCGGCGGCACCATCAGCGGCACCACGTTGAGGCGATGATACAGATCTTCGCGAAAGCGTCCCTTTGCGATCTCATCGCGCAGATCGCGGGTAGAGGAACAGATCACGCGGACATCCACCGTAACATAATCCGTGCCGCCGACCCGTTGAAAGCTTTGATCTACCAGAACGCGCAATATCTTGGCCTGGCTTTCCAGCGGCATATCGGCAATCTCATCCAAAAATAACGTGCCGCCGTGGGCGCGTTCAAAAACGCCCACCCGATCCGGCGTACTTGTGCCATTACCGTCGATTACGGGGCCATCCTGGCGTTCCACCCCGAACAGCTCCATTTCCAGCCGTTCCGGCGCCATTGTCGCGGCGTTGAGGACCACAAAGGCGCCCTGATCCCGATTCGATAGCGCATGCAGTGCGCGGGCGGCCACTTCCTTGCCGGCGCCCGCCGGGCCGCTGATCATGACCCGGCTGCCGGTTGGGGCGACTTTTTCAATAGCCGCCCGCATGGCATTGATCGCCTGACTATTGCCGACGATCTCGGTTTCCGGGCCGGCACGCCGGCGCAATTCCCTATTTTCCCGGGTCAGCCTGGCGGCCTCGATGGCGCGTTGCACGATCAGCAACAGGCGATCGGTTTTAAACGGCTTTTCAATGAAATCGTAGGCTCCCAATTTGATGGCATGCACCGCCGTTTCGATGTTGCCATGGCCGGAAATCATCACCACCTGCAGATCGCCATGCTGGGCCCGCATCTGCCGTAAAATTTCTATGCCATCAAGCTTGCTGCCGCGCAGCCATATATCCAGGATCACCAAGGATGGCCGGCGCAAGGCAACCGAAGCCAGGGCCTGTTTGTCAGTGCCGGCCAGGCGCGTCTCATAACCCTCATCGGTCAAAATTCCCGAGATTAATTCGCGAATATCCGACTCGTCATCGACGATTAAGATGTCACGCGCCATACTTTACCCCGCCCTCGTCAACTTTGTCGTCGCCGGCCTGCCGCGCATCATCGGTTAAGGGAAAACTTAGATGAATTCGCGCGCCGCCGCCGTCGGCGTCATCCAGACGCATCCGTCCGCCGTGCTCTTCCATGATTTTTTTCACGATGGCCAAACCTAGTCCGGTGCCCCTTTCCCGATTGGTGACGTACGGCTCGGTCAGGCGCTCGCGTCCGTCCGCCGGTAGACCTATGCCGTTGTCCTGAATTTCCAGTACCGCATTTCGCCCGTCCATAAACACCGTGACTTCGATTATACCGGGAGGGAGGCCACCGGCATCGGCCATCGGGCGGGCGGCAATCGCTTCTTGCGCGTTTTGTAGCAGGTTTGTCAGCAACCGGTTCAGATGCCGCGCATCGCAGCGGATCTGGACGGTGCCATCGGGTAGTTGCATCCGGTAGTCAATATCCTTATGGGCGAATTCCTCGGCAAATGTCGCGCCCCGCACGATCTCGGACAAATCCTCGAACTTCATTTCGGCCGCGGGCATGCGCGCAAAGGCGGAAAACTCGTCAACCATGCGGCCAATATCGCCGACCTGCCGGATGATGGTATCGGTGCATTGCATGAAGATCTCTGGTTCGGACGTGATCTGTCCGAGGTATTTTCTTTTTAACCGTTCCGCCGACAGTTGAATGGGGGTCAGAGGGTTCTTGATCTCGTGTGCGATGCGACGGGCCACGTCGGCCCAGGCGGCGGTACGCTGTGCCGTGAGCAATTCGGTGACATCGTCGAAAGTGACGATAGCGCCAAATGGCTGATCGTTGGTTCGGTTGCCCGTCCGATCGCTGGTCCGGTCACTGCCGATCCGTACCATGAAGGTACGCCGATGTCCCATGCGAATAAGGGATACTTCCCCTTCCACGATCCTGCCGGGCTTCCGGCGGGCCTGCTGTAGCAGCGCGGTCATTTCCGGCACCGCATCGGTAAAGGGTTTACCGATCAAATCCTCGACGGTGGATTCCAATAAGGTCGCGGCTGAACTATTGGGCAGAGTGATGATCCCCTCCCCGTCCAGGCCGACGACGCCGGCGGATACGCCGCTCAACACGCCTTCGGTAAAGCGGCGGCGGCGGTCCATGCGCTGGTTGGCGGCCACCAGTTCCTCGCGCTGCCCGGCCAGTTGGCCGGCCATGCGGTTAAAGGCCCGGCTAAGAGAACCAATTTCATCATGGTCGTCGCCTTCCGCGACCCGGGTTGAAAGATCGCCCTCGCGAATCCTTTCGGCCGCCACCATCAGGGCGCGGATCGGATCGACCAGGCGATTGGCAAAGGTCAAGCCAAGCCAAATCGCCGCCATCAACAGCATCAGGGCGACGACGATGAATATTAGCGCCGAGGTCAATTGAATATCTGTCCGCGCGCCCTCCAGCGCCTCGTATTCACGGACCACGGCGCGGGTGGTCTCCACGTGGTTCAGCACCAGCGGGTCGACAAAACGGGCGACGTAGAGGTAGGCGTCAAGAAAGCCATCCAGGCGCAACAGCGCGCGGACCTGATCGTCCCGGTCGCTTTCAAAGATAACGGGGTCGCTGCGCGATGCGGCTTCAATGCGGTTCAAGGGCAACTCGTTAAACGCGGCGCTGACACTCAGGTAGGTTCGCCCCAAAATGGCGCCATTGCTGCTGAACACCGTGGCCTCGCTCAAAGATCTGCGCGATGCCTGGATCGCGAGAAAACGGGAAAACTGCTGTTGATTACCGCTCAGACGGGGCGCCATGCGGTCGATATCGTTCGCCATGGCCAGAATGTCGGCGCGAATGATGTGGCGATGTTCCGATACATAAGCCTCCGCCACGGCAAGGGATTCGCCGACCGCCGTGCGAACCCTGTCGCTAAACCACGACTGCATGCCGAGATAAAAGAAAACGGCCGAAAACAGCGCAACGATAATAGCCGGGGTTACCGCCACCAGGCTGAACATGGCGACGAAGCGGATGTGCAGGCGCGAGCCCGCCGAACCGGCCCGGCGCGCCACCCACAACCGCACCAGATGCCGCGCGATCAACGCACCAAGGGAGAGCACCAGCACCAGATCGATGATTAACAAGATCAGCACGACCCGAGGGTTCGGTGTCAGCGGCGCGGAACCGGTCCATGCCGTGTATGTCACCAGGCCGGACGCGAACGCCGCCAGCGCCAGGGCGATGGGTAATTTGCCGCTTAAGCTGACCTGCCGGGCCCAAGGCACGAAGCCATCGGCAAAGGCGGCTTCCAGGCGGCTCCGTTCGTGCGTTTCAACCATGGGGCTCAAGAGCAATTTTCAATTAATTAGAGCCGTTGCCGTGACTCGGGTTATTGGTCGATTGCTCTTCCTTAAAGAGTTTGAGCATATTTGCACCAAATGTGCCCTAGGCTCGATGACAAAGAGAATTTGTGGCAATTATGCATCAGTTTAAGCCGCGCACCACTCGAATATCGAGGTCCTTGATCTTTTTTCTCAAAGTATTGCGGTTCACGCCCAGCAGCTCCGCCGCGCGGATTTGATTGCCACGGGTCGCCGCCAGACATAATTGGATCAACGGGCGTTCAACCTCGCGCACCACGCGGTCGTATAACCCGGCGGGCGGCAGGCTGTCGCCATGGGCCCGGAAATAGCGCGCCAGATGCTGTTCGACGGAAGCGCCAATGCTTTCGCCCGCCACATAGCCATCGCCACCACTTTGATGGGACGGGCCAGAGCCCATGGACATCGAACTCAGCTCCGCCTTTACAACCTCCTGTTCGATCACATCTTCCGGGTACAGCGCGACGAGGCGTTGGATCAAATTTTCCAGTTCCCGCACATTGCCGGGCCAGGCGTGGGTCCGCAATTGTTCCAACGCCATGCGGGTTATTCGCTTCGCCGGCAGGCCCGCCGCCTCCGCTTGGCTGAGGAAATGGCGCGCCAGATCCGGAATATCCGCGGTTCTTTCCCGCAGCGGCGGCATACGCATGGGCACGACGTTCAGGCGATAGTATAAATCTTCGCGAAACAGGCCCTGGCGGATGAGTTGCCGCAGGTCTTGGTTGGTGGCGGCGATTATGCGTGCATTGGCCCGGATCGGCGTCCGGCCACCGACCGTGCTATATTCCCCCTGCTGCAAGACCCGCAGCAGACGGGTCTGTGCCTCGGCCGGCATGTCACCGATCTCGTCCAGGAACAGCGTCCCCCCCTCGGCCAATTCAAAGTGGCCCGGGTTGCGCGTGGTGGCGCCGGTGAAGGCGCCTTTTTCATGTCCGAATAATTCGCTTTCAATCAGATCCCGCGGGATCGCCGCCATGTTGATGGCGACAAACGGGCCGTTGCGCCGCTTGCCATAGTCGTGCAGGGCACGGGCAACCAATTCTTTACCGGTGCCCGATTCACCGGATATCATCACGGTCAGATCTGTCTGCATGAGCCGGGCCAGGGTGCGATAAATTTCCTGCATGGCGGCCGACCGGCCGATAACGGGCAGGCGTTCCCCGCCATCATCCGAATCGACCCCGCCGCCCGCCGCCTGCTCGCTGCTGGCCAATGCGCGTTGTACCACATTGACCAATTCCTTCAGGTCGAAAGGCTTGGGCAGATATTCGTGGGCCCCCCGTTCAGCCGCCTTGATGGCCGTCAAAATAGTTGATTGCGCGCTCATCACGACGACCGGCAATTCAGGCCGCATCTTTTTGATCCGCGGCAACATATCCAGGCCATTTTCGTCTGGCATGACAACATCCGTGATGACTAGATCCCCCTGGCCGTCGCCGATCCAACGCCACAAAGTAGCCGCATTGGCGGTAGATCGGACTTCATAACCGGCCCGGCCCAAGGCTTGATCCAACACCGTGCGAATGGCGCGGTCGTCATCGGCAATGAGTATGGTACCGTGGCTCATGATCCGCTTACCTCTCATCCATGGGCAGCATGACGCGGAATTGGGTGCCCCTGGCGACCTGGGCGCACTCCACGATACCACCATGATCGTCCACCACTTTTGCTACCAGCGCCAAACCCAGGCCCGAACCCTGGGCCTTGTTGGTGACGAAGGCGTCGAATAAATAGGGTCTGATATCGTCGGCCACGCCGGGGCCGTTATCGTGTACGGCGATCTCTATCGGCAGTTTCATGCGGCTCTGGCTACCGGGGACCGAGAGGCGCAGGCCATGGCGGTAAGCCGTGCTTAAGGAGATCTCGCCACCTTTGGCCGGCGCCGCCTCGGCGGCGTTCTTGATCAGGTTCAGGAAAACCTGAACCAACTGGTCGAAATTGCCCAGCACGGGCGGAATAGACGGATCATAATTTTCCCGAAAGCGGATGTTTTTGGCGAAGCCGCTTTGCGCGACCTGGCGCACCCGCTCCAACACGCGGTGAATGTTGACCGGCTGCCGCTCGGTGGGCTTGTCCGAGAACATTTCCATGCGCTCGACGATGCCAACGATACGATCAGTCTCGTCACAAATCAGACGCGTGAGCATCCGGTCATCGTTATCGGCATTCTGTTCCAGCAATTGCGCGGCGCCACGGATACCGCTTAGCGGATTTTTCACCTCGTGGGCCAGCATGGCTGCCATGCCGGTAACCGACCGCGCTGCGCCCCGGTGGGTCAACTGGCGGTCCATTTTCGAGGCGATGCTATTTTCCCGCAGGGTCAGGACAATATAGCCAGGTATTTCGGCCACGGGCGAGGCGGTGATGTCCACTAGGCGCGAACCTATTCGGGGCGTGCCCAGATCTATGCCGTATTCCGAAATTACCGCTGCGTTTTGACGGGTTTCCCGCACCAGACTTTGCGCCGGGCTACCGAAAGGCAGCAGATCGCTCAAATGACCGCGGCAAAGCTGCGCGGCGCCGGTAGCAAAAAACTGTTCCGCGCCAGGATTGGCATAGATCACCCCATCGTCTCCGTTCAGCAACAGAATAGGATGGGGAAGGGCGTTGATAATTGTTTCCATCGAGAAACTGGGCGGCGAAGGCAATGGCGTCTCTCGACCGGTTGCCAATACTGTCATCAGGCCGCCTCCCGCTGCATCATCCGATCGTACTGATCCACGATGTTTTGGACCACCGCACCGCTATCGCCCAGGCGCAAGACCTGGCGCCGATCCTGCCTGGCCAACCCAAGGCGTTCGAGATAGCGGTTCACATGTTTACGGGCGATGCGCAGGCCCCGCCCATCGCCATAATGCGCCAATATCGCCCGGTAATGAGCGATGACCGTATCGCGCTGCGTGGCCAAGTCGGGTTCGGCGAGACGCTCGCCCGTCCTCAGGTAATGGCGCACCTGGGCGGGAAACCAGGGCCTGCCAAAGGCTCCTCGCCCCACCATCACGCCGTCGGCGCCGGAACGCTCCAGCATGGCGCTGGCGTCTTCCGGGCGCACCACATCGCCGTTGGCAATAACAGGAATATCGACCGCTTGCTTGACCTCGGCGATGAAGTCCCAATCCGCCCTGCCGTCGTAAAACTGACAGCGGGTTCGTCCATGCACCGTGATCATCGCCACGCCGGCCGACTGTGCCCGCGCCGCCAGCGCCGGGGCATTGCGCTGATCCAGATCCCAGCCGGTGCGCATTTTTAATGTCACCGGAATATGGACCGCGCCGACAACCGCCTCGATCAGGCGCAGGGCCAGGCCCTCATCCCGCATCAGGGCGGAGCCGGCACTGCCGCCCACCACCTTCTTTACCGGGCAGCCGATATTAATATCGATGACGTCAGCACCCTGGTCCTGATTTAGCCGGGCCGCCTCGGCCATGGAAGCGGGCAGGCAACCGGCCAATTGAACCACGCGCAAGCCCTCATCATCGGCCCAAATAGCCCGTTCCCTGGAAAGTCGATTGCCGCTGACCACGCCGGCGGAGGCGATCATCTCGCTGACCACCATATCAACACCGAAACCCCTTACCAGGCGCCGAAACGGCAGATCGGTGATGCCGGACATGGGCGCTAGTATGACCGGCTGATCAAGGGTGGCGGATCCGAATTGCATGCTCATGAAATAGGCATTCAAGATTAATTCTCAGGTGTTGCTTAAATTTCAGGCAATCTATGGCACTTTCACGGCAAACGCCATGGCAATATCCACCCGGTACATGATTTTGGCTAAAACAACCCTCTGCTCACCAGCATTAACGCACAGGGCCGCCGTGCGCCAAGACGCAATATTCGCCGCGCACTCCTGGTCTTCAATTTTGGCCGATCAATGTCCAGCCAAATCGTTCCATTGCGGCAGCAAGACAATAGAGTTGGGATTTAGGCCCATCTTCTTGAGAGTATCCATGGAGGCCACGACCTTTTGCATTTTGAGATCGATAACCGAGACCGAGCCGTCCCGCATCCCAGGCAGGTTGATGAAGGAATTTTGCACAAAGCCGTAACGGCCATCCTGGGTCAAACCAACATGATGTGCGCCTTGGCCGGTCGGTATTGACTTGATCAGCCTTGGCTTGGCCGGGTTTTCCGATAGGTCAAAGATATGCATCAGGCCCGGGTTGGCAGTGGTGACGTACATGGTTTTGCCGTTATCGACAAAATAGATCTCCAAAGGCACGCCGCCGTTGACCGGCGCCAGATCGAAGGCTTGGGCAACATCAAAGTTTTTCGTCCCGGGGTTCCAGATAGCCGTCCACAATGCGGCGCCGAACATATTGGTGGTATAGACGATGGCGGGGTCGGAGCCAGGCACCCGCAACAGCTCTACCGGGGCGACGCCGGACGGCGACTTCTTTTCCGACATTTTCAACGTGCCGAGAACCTTGTTGGTGCTGGCCTGCACGACGATCAAATCTTCGCGCGGTGTTTTCAGATCACCGGTAATGGTACTTGTCACCAGCAAACGGTCGATGTCGCTCAACACCACCAGGCCATGTGGGTTGGTGCCCGGAATATCGATGATCCCGGTAATCTTGTCCGTCGCCGTTTCGCCCACATACACATTGCCGGAATTCATGCAGGTCAGATACCAGGTTTTGTTGTCTTCGGAAAAGATCACATCCTCGCCCATCACGCACTTCGGCACGGCAATGCGTTTCAGGCGGTAGGGAAATTCATTCAGGTTAAAAACATGCAGTTCGGGTTTGCCCAACGCGGTGAGATAGGCCTTTTCCATTTTGCGGTCATAGAAAATGTGATGGGCGACCAAATCAGGCGGCAAAGGTATGTCCATTAATATTTTGCCGAAGGTCGCCGCGGTCGGATCCACATCGATGATCGCGATTCCCTCCCGGCGCTCCCCCGCGCCGGTCAATTTAAGCGCTTTCAGAGAGTCCGCCGGTTTACTTTCGTAATTCATCATCGCCAGAATTTCGCTTTTTGCGAAACCAGGGACGGCAACAACGGCCACCAGCACTGCCGCCAGATAGGTCGCTATGCGTTTCATGGTTATACCTCCCAAAACGTTTCCGGATCTGATGTTGCCCAGGTTAACAGATACAATATGGGCCCATTAAAATTTTTTGCCCGTATCGTTGTGGGCAAATCAGTTCCGCTCCGCATGTTTCAGGATGTGCCCGGATCACGGCAAGCCAGGCTTTCGGCAATGGCGACGCGCAGCCGGTGGCCCGGCGTTATACCGTTGCCCGGCGGCGGTAGGTCAGGCCGATTTCGTCCAGTTGGTCCTGTTCCGCCTTTGCCGCGAGTTGCTTTCTGTGACGGCCATGTCGCCGCCTTTGGCTTCTTTGGCGGCATACCTCTCTCGATCCTCTATGACAACACGACACTGGCTGTCGCCAAGATCAAGAAAGACGGCAAGCGGGTCCGCACGGAGACCTTTACCAAGCTACAGTCACATTACTTGTTCCAGGACAAGTTTGCCCGCCCCGCCAAGGGCAATGAAAAAGGCAAGGTGGAAGGGCTGATCGGCTAGCGGATCATCCTTCGCCTTTGATGGCGGGACCGGCACCAAAGTAAGGCGATTAAGCGTGTCAGGGGCCAAGGCGGTTCTGAACGCTTTCGCTGCCTGCCGAATCGCTTGTTCTCTATACCTCCACTCCGCCGACCCATGACGGTCCATAGGCTTCTTGAAATTCTGGATCAGATCGTTGGTGGTGCTGTAGGAAAAACCTTGGTACGCCGTGTACTCGCCGATGAAGTAACAGGCGTCGCCCTCGGTCAGATAGTAGTGATCTGGCCGTGTCAGATTGTCGATCTTAGTGAATTTCTGTGGAAAGGTGCCGCCGGACATCATCGTAATCCTTTACCCGAATGGCCCCTTTCTGAGCGAACTTCTCAGGCCAGGTCAGCGCAGTGCTACGGAAACAACTGTCGAGAATGAAAAGTCTTCGCCCTTGCTGCAGTGCGGCGCGGGCTTGAAAAAGTGTCCCGGACGTCTCGCCAGCTTCCACGATGATGGTTGCCTCTGTGAGCGCAGACATTGTGATGTTCCGCTCGGGGAAAAAAGCTCTATTGCGACGGTAATCTTGTGATTCATAGCGCTTGACGGGAACCTGACTGATAACCAGGAAATTCTCTGCGATATCGTTCTGGAGACCTGCGTTCTCCTTCGGATACGCATGCGACAATGGCGTGCCAATGACAGCAATCGTTCGGCCACCTTCCCCAATTGCGGTTTCATGGGCTACGCGGTCGATCCCAGCGGCGAGCCCGGAAACAACGGTGAAATTATCTTCCACTAGATTGCGTACGAGGCGTTTGGTGCGCTCAAGCCCACCCTGTGAAGGCTTTCTGGTGCCAACAACCGCAATCGAGGGCGACGCCACCAAGTCCCACCAGCCTCGATAATAGAGGCACTCGACGGGATGGGCCGCATGCCGCAGCTTGTCAGGCTACTCTCCACCACCACACACCCTCACCCCAAACCGATCAATACCTGCATCCTCGAACCGCTTCTTGACAAAGACTGCGCACTCTTGGGCCTGATCCGGTGGAACAAAGTCTGACGGAACGCATCCTGGATTCTGAGCAAATCGCTTGGCGAGGGATTTGAACGTTGTCTTTGACTCTATCCATAAGGCCTCGTAAGCCCCCATCTCCCGAAACGGTGAAATGGCGCGACTTTCAAAGTCCGATTTATCGAGCGGAAGTTCCATAGTATTCCCCAAAGTTTAGTGACGCCCAACACTAAGAACAAAATAAGAACAAATGTCAACTCCTCACCAATTCTCTGTACATTAACCGCTTCCCGACCATCCCGTCGACAACGGCGTTCATTTGATCGAGCGTGTCGCGCCCGCGGCGGATGCCGTGCCGACCGAAGAACTCGTTGACGTAGCGTTGCAGGCGCTTGGCACTGATTTTGTGATAAACGCCCTTGT
>JAKZRK010000233.1:0-12534 GCA_047518225.1 Alphaproteobacteria bacterium
AACCTCAACAATGCCTACCGGGATCGTGCGCCCGCGCTGGGCATCCGCACCCTGGCCTATTACGAAACCCATAAAACCAAATCCGCCGCCTTTATCGTCGACAAGAACAGCGCCGACCCCGGCGTTGCAGGAACCCGTGCCCTAGCCCTGGCTGGCGACCATGTATCCGTCTGTAAACCCGCTAACCGGGACGCACAGCTTTACGTCAGCCTGCGCGCCAATTTTCTAGACGTGTTCGAATTTTCTAATAAGCCCGAAGCGCCCACAAATTCCCGGCTGCATGATTTGCCCCCCGACGTGGCGCATTTTCAGGGGCGGGGCGGGGAGGAAACGGCCCTTCTGACCGCGTTGCGGCGCGGCGGGGGGACACAGGCCATCACGGCGCTGCGGGGCATCGGCGGGATCGGCAAGTCGGCCCTAGCGGTGCGGGTGGCGCGGCAATTGACTTCCGACTATCCGGCAGCGCAAATCCTGGTGAACTTGCGCGGTACGGATGCCGACCCGCTGACCCCGCGCGGGGCCATGGAAGATGTGATCCGCCGCTTCGAGCCGGACGCACCCCTGCCCGACGACAACGACGGGGTGGGGGAAATCTACCGGGATATTCTGACCCGGCATAAATCCCTGCTGATCCTGGACAACGCCCGCGACGATGCCCAGGTGCACAGCCTGCTGCCGCCCCCGCCGTCCGCCGCCATCATCACCTCGCGCCGGCAACTGGATTCACCGGCCATAATTTCCCACAGGCTGGATAATCTGGCCCACGTGGATGCCGTCGCCCTGCTGGGGGACATCTTCGCGGAACGGGCGCCGGAGAATAAGCCGGACAAGGACACCCTGGACGGGTTGGCCCTGGCCTGCGCCGACCATCCCCTGGCCTTGACCGTAGGGGGCATTTATGCGGCCAACCGCGCGGACCGGATCGACCTTACCCGCTATGCCGAACAGATCGTGGAACGGCGTGAAAGCCTGAAACTGGGCGGCGTGGCCCGTCACGACGTGATGGCCAGCCTGGGCCTGGGCCTGGATCGTTTGGCGGAAGAAGATGCCGGCCTGGCGGAGCGCTGGCGCGATCTGGCTGTTTTTCCCGCCGATTTCGATGGTGCGGCTGCGGCGGCGGTGTGGGGGGACGAGGCCGGGGCGGATGCGGCGCACCATATACTGGCGGGATTGGCGGATGGGGGCTTGCTGGAGGCGGGCAGCGGGAGGGAACGTTTTCGCCTGCATGACCTCATGCGCGATCTGGCCCGCCTCGATCAACCCTCCGACCGCTTCGCCGCGGCGGAAGCCCGCCACGGGGCGCATTTCATGGCCGTGTTGTCTGCCGCCGATAATCTTTACCTGAAAGGGGGCGCCCAGAACATTTTGGCGGGATTGGCGCTGTATGACCGGGAGCAGGCGAATATCCACACCGGTCAGGCCCGTGCGGTTGCGGCAATGGGGAAAGCGCCGTCGCTGGCGGCCGGTTGACTTGGTGCTTCAATACGCCAATGCAGGTGTCTATATCCTCGGCCTGCGTCTGCATCCGCGTGATGGGATTCTTTGGGGCGAGAACGCGGCGGAAGGCGCCCGACTCTCGGAGGACCGGGGCGGCGAGGGCAATGCGCTCGGCAATCTGGGCCGCGCCCATGCCGACCTCGGGGAGATGGACAAGGCCATCGGCTATTTCGGGCAGGCTCTTGTTATCTCCCGCGAGATCGGCGACCGGCGCGGCGAGGGTCGAGACCTCGCCAATCTGGGCCTCGCCTATGAGACTCTCCAGCGCTTTGCCGAGGCGCGGGACGCCTGGACAGCGGCCCTGGCGCTGTTCGAGGCCATTGGCGACCCGAATGCGGAGCAGGTGCGGCAATGGCTGGCGGAGTTGGAAACCTGAGCGGCGGCGGCGATGACGTCCACCAAGGCCCGCGCCCGCGCGGTCCAGCGCAAATCCGGGCGCAACGCCAGCGGGATCAGCAATCCAGGGTGGTATCCCTCTCCCACTGGGTCAGGTGGTGGGAATATTGGTTCCAGTCATTGGTCTTCAATTTGATGTAGGCATCGCAAAATTCATCGCCCATGGCGGCCCGCAAAACCTTGTCCCTGGCGAACAGGCGGATGGCGTCGATCAGATACAGGGGCAGTTTCTTGGCGCCGCGCACCTTGTGGCCATGGGCGTACATATCAATATCGAGGCGCTTGCCCGGATCGGTCTTGTTCGCGATGCCGTCCAGGCCGGCGGCAAGATAGCCCGCCATGAGCAAATAGGGGTTCGCCGCGCCATCGGCCAGTCGGAACTCGAACCGGCCCGCATCGGGCACCCGCACCATATGGGTGCGGTTGTTGCCGCCGAAGGTTACCGTATTGGGCGCCCAGGTCGCCCCCGACGCGGTCACCGGCGCATTGATGCGTTTATAGGAATTGACCGTGGGGTTGGTGATCGCCGCCAGACCCCGGGCGTGGGACAGCACCCCGCCAAGGAAATGATAGCCCAATTGGGAAATGCCCAATTCGCCATCGGGGTCGTGGGTCAGACAGGCCGCCTCGTCCAGGCTCCACAACGAGGCATGGACGTGACAGCCGTTGCCGGTCAGGTGGCTGAACGGCTTTGGCATGAAGGTGGCGCGCAGGCCATGTTTTTCGGCGATGGATTTCACCAGGAAGCGGAAAAAGCATAACTGGTCCGCCGTTTTCAGGCTGTCGTAGTAATCCCAGTTGATTTCGAACTGGCCGTTGGCGTCTTCGTGATCGTTTTGGTATGGCCCCCATCCCAATTGGCCCAGGGAGGTACAGATTTCAGAGATCACATCGTAACGGCGCATCAGCGCGGATTGGTCGTAACACGGCTTTTCCTGAATATCCCGTGCATCGGAAATCGCCGTGCCGTCCTCGTTGATAAGGTGGAATTCCGGCTCCACACCGGCTTTCATCAACAGGCCCATTTCGGTTGCCTGGGCGATCACCGATTGCAGCACATTGCGCGGCGCCTGGGCAACCCGTCTGCCCTCCATGTAAAGATCGCCTGGCACCCAGGCGACCTCGGGCTTCCAGGGCAACTGGATGACCGCATCGCCGTCGGGCACGGCGAACATGTCGGGGTGCGCCGGTGTCATATCCAGCCAGGCCGCGAAACCGGCAAATCCGGCGCCGGATTTCTGCATCCCCCCGATGGCCACCGCGGGCACCAGTTTGGAGCGCTGCATGCCGAACAGGTCGGTGAAGTTCATCAGGAAATATTCGATGCCGTTATCGTCGGCATATTTCGCCAGATCGGTTGCCATTCTTGCTCCCCCTATGCGCCCCGGCCGGGAATCCAGGTGGTTCCGGCCAGCGGCACCCGCGCCATGGCGGCGGCTTCCACCGTCAGCGCCACCAGGTCCTCGGGTTCCAGATTGTTCACGTGGCTCTTGCCGCAGGCCCGGGCGATGGTCTGGGCTTCCAGGGTCATGACCTTGAGATAATTCGCCAGCCGGCGGCCCGCGGCGACCGGATCAAGGCGCTTCGCAAGCTCCGGGTCCTGGGTCGAGATGCCGGCCGGATCACGGCCCTCGTGCCAATCGTCATAGGCGCCGGCGGTGGTGCCTAGCGCGTTGTATTCCGCTTCCAGGGCCGGATCGTTATCACCCAGGGCGACCAGCGCCGCCGTGCCGATGGACACCGCATCGGCGCCCAGGGCCAGGGCCTTTGCCACGTCGGCGCCATTGCGGATGCCGCCCGAAATGACCAACTGCACATTGCGGTGCATGCCAAGGTCCTGCAGCGCATCCACCGCGGGCCGGATACAGGCCAAGGTGGGTTGGCCCACATGTTCGATAAAGACTTCCTGGGTTGCCGCCGTGCCGCCCTGCATGCCGTCCAACACCACCACGTCGGCGCCGGCTTTCACGCACAACGCGGTATCGTAGAACGGCCGCGTGCCGCTGATTTTCACATAGATCGGTTTTTCCCAATTGGTGATTTCACGCAGCTCCTGGATTTTGATTGCCAGGTCATCGGGCCCGGTCCAGTCCGGATGCCGGCAGGCCGAGCGCTGATCGATACCCTTGGGCAGGTTGCGCATTTCCGCCACCCGGTCGGAGATTTTCTGGCCCAGCAGCATGCCGCCGCCGCCCGGCTTGGCGCCCTGGCCGACCACCACTTCGATGGCATCGGCTTTTCGCAGGTCGTTGGGATTCATACCGTAACGCGACGGCAGGTATTGATAGACCAGGGTTTTCGACTGGCCGCGTTCCTCGGGCGTCATGCCGCCATCGCCGGTCGTGGTCGAGGTGCCGGCGAGGGTCGCGCCGCGCCCCAGCGCTTCCTTGGCCTGGGCCGACAGCGCGCCGAAACTCATCCCGGCAATGGTGATCGGTATGTCCAGTTCGATGGGATATTTGGCGAACTGGGTGCCCAGCACCACCTTGGTGCCGCATCTCTCGCGATAGCCTTCCAGGGGATAACGCGACATGGAGGCGCCGAGAAACAACAGATCGTCAAAATGCGGCAACACCCGCTTGGCGCCGCCGCCGCGGATGTCATAAATTCCCGTCGCCGCCGCCCGGCGGATTTCAGACAAGGTGTAGTCGTCGAAGGTCGACGATTTGCGCGGCAGGGTATGGAGAATCTTCGCAGCCATTATGCCCGCCTCAATATTCATCCATGTTGTCGATGTCGAAATTGTACAATGCGCGGGCCGAGCCATAGCGCCTGAAACGGCCTGGATCATCATCGATACCGGCGGCCTGCAGCAATTCAGCCAGCTTGACGAGATGTTCCGGGCGCATCTCCTTTTCCATACAATCGGCGCCAAGGCTGCCCACCTTGCCGGCCACCAACAGGATGGCCTCGTAGATGGAATCGCCCAATGCATCGGAGGCGTCGCCGCATATCACCAGATGGCCCGATTGCGCCATAAAGCCCGACATGTGGCCAACGGACCCGCCGACCACGATATCGACGCCTTTCATTGAAATGCCGCAGCGCGAGGAGGCATCGCCCTCGATCACCAGCAATCCGCCATGGGCCGTCGCCCCGGCCGAGTCCGAGGCGCTGCCCCTGACCCGCACCTGGCCGGACATCATATTCTCGGCGACGCCAACGCCGGCATGACCCTGTATGGTGATCGCCGCCTGCTGGTTCATGCCGCCACAATAGAAGCCCACGTGGCCATTGATGGTAACCGCCAGGGGCGCGTCCAGGCCGCAGGCAATGGCATGCTGGCCCATGGGATTGCTGATCAGCCAATGCTGTTCGTTGGCGCCGTCCCCTAAACCATGCAGCGCCGAATTGACACCGCGGACGCCGATCTCTTTCAGGTCAAGTTCCGCCATGATCAGTGCACGTTTCCCCAGGTGTAGATCTTGTGGGGCTCCGGCTCCCAGATCCTGGCGCTGTCCGCGCCGGGCAGATGGGCAATGGCGCGATACTCGGTCGCCATGGCCACCCAGTCCCCGGTCTCGGCCAACACCGCGTGTTTGCAGGCAATGGGATCGCGCACCACGGCAAATCCGTCCGCCGTACCGACACAGAAGGTGTAGAAACCGTCCAGTTCGACCAGCCCCGCCGCCAGCGCTTCATGCAGGGACATGCCCTGGCGCAGTTTCAAGGTCATGAAACCCGCCGCGACCTCCGTATCGTTCTCGGTCTGAAAGACGATGCCACTCCGCTCAAGTAGGCGGCGCAGGTGGTTGTGGTTCGACAGCGAGCCATTGTGCACCAGGCATAAATCCAACCCCGTGGCAAAGGGATGGGAGCCCGCCGTGGTCACCGCGCTTTCCGTCGCCATGCGGGTATGGCCGATGGCGTGGCTGCCATGGGCACTGGCCAGCTTGAACCGTTCCACAACGTCTTTCGGCAGGCCGGTTTGCTTGAAAATCTCGATGCTGCGGCCCGAACCGACGACCCGCACATGGGGCCGGCTCGCCGCTAGCCAGGCTTGCGCCGCCATTGCGTCGGCATCGGTGACCATGACCGCATGGTCGCCCCTGACATCGATGCGGGCGCCGCAATCAAGCGCCTTTTCCAGATCGGCGCCGAGCGCCCGCCAATCGGTGTCGGGATCATCGCCGGCCAGGGTGAACTTGGTCTGATCCTCGCCAACCGGATCGCCATAGATCGCAAAGCCCGCCGAGTCCGGCCCACGGTCGGTCATCGCGATCAGCATGGGCGCGAACAGGGCGCCCAGGCTTGCCTGAAGGTTCCGGTCCTTTAAATAAAGGCCGACGATGCCGCACATGGTCGTATCCTTTGCATGCAGGCTCAATTGCGGGGCATCACTCTAGCGGCGAGGCCCCGGCAAATCAACTGTCAGGAAAGTCACGTTCTTTATAGGAAACAAGGAATTGTTATCCTTCCCTTGCGTAGCTGATGACGGATAGGTAGCGGATCGGCAGTTCACGCATTTCTTCCGGTCCGTGGGGGGCGTCCGCGTCGAAGAACAGGGAATCCCCCGGCTGCAGGGTGAAGGTCCGATCACCATGGCGATAAACGACTTCGCCCTCCAGCATGTAAATGAATTCCAGGCCGCCATGCTGGAATACGGGAAACACGTCCGATGAATCCTGCAGGGTAATCAAATAGGGTTCGACGGTCAGATCGTCGTGGGGGGCGTGACCGAGCAGCAAATATTGCTGGCCGGCCCGGGTGCCGCGCCGTTCGATTTCCAGCCCGTCTCCGGCCTTGACGAAGGTCGCTTCCCGGTTCTGCTCAAAGCCCTTGAACAGGGAGGCGACGGGTACATGCAGCGCCCGGGAGAGGGCCAGCAAAGACGACAGCGAGGGCGATGTCGAACCGTTCTCGATCTTTGAAAGCATGCCGCCGGACATCTCGGCGGATTTGGCCAGCTCGCTGATGGTCATGCCAAGCTGTTCGCGCAGGCCGCGTACTTCCCGGCCAATGGATTGTTCCAGCAGATTGCCGCCCGCCCATTCCCCACCATGGGGATCTTGCGCCAACACCAACCCCTGGCCGCCGGGTTTGGGATTTGGCTTTCGCTTTTCGGCCATGATTGTCCTCATTGGAAAATTGCCTCATCGGGCCGGCTGCGATGGCTCCGGCTTTAAATGGGTCATCGCCGTTTCCATGGCGGCTCCTATAATCCCGCCTCCCGCACCAGATCCGGCCAGGCATCCGACCACGGCCGGGCTTGTTCGAAACAGTGCGAGGCCCGCAGAACAAGGGGATCATCAAGGTGGCGCCCAACGATTTGCAGGCCAACCGGCAGACCCTCGGCGGTGAAGCCCGCGGGGACGGTCGCAGCCGGCTGGCCCGTCATGTTCATGGGGAAAGTAAAGGGCAGCCAGTGGGCCGGGCTGACCATGCGGCCGTCAATGACCTCGGGGCCTTGCATGTGAACGGGAAAACCGGCCACGGCGATGGTCGGTGTCAACAGCAGATCATAGCGGCTCATGAACCTGGCCATTTTGTTGCAGAGCCCCTGACGGGCCATGTTGGCGCCGGTCAGGTCTTCAGCCGTCCATGGCCGCATCAGGAAGTCGACCAAATGCGGCGACATCTGGTGGGCATGATCCGGCAGCCAGGCCCGCATGCCGGCCAGGTCGGAATCCGCCGCCACCAGGCTCCAAAAGGCCAGCAGCGGGTCTTCCCAGCCCGGCGACGCTTCTTCCACGTTGCAGCCAAAATCCCGTTCGAACACCTTTACCCCCGCACGGCAGATTTCGCGTACGGCGGGCTCGACGGCGGCATAGCCCCAGTCTTCGCTATAGGCCACCCTAAGGCCCTTCAAGTCTCCATCCAGGGCCCCCCCGGGCCAGTCGAAATCCGCCTTTGGCAGCGAGTGGCGGTCGCGCATGTCCGGCCCGGAAATCGTCGCCAGCATTAGGGCCGCATCGCCCACCGTGCGGCTGATCGGTCCGATGTGTTCCAGGCTTTCCCAACTTGATATTCCGGGGTAGCGTTGATCACGGCAACCGGGATAAAGGGGAACCCGCCCCATGGACGCCTTCATGCCGTACAGGCCGCACAACGCCGCCGGAATGCGTACCGAGCCGCCGCCATCGGTGCCGATGGCAAATGGCGTGACGCCGCAGGCAACCGAGGCGGCCGATCCCGAGCTCGACCCGCCCGGGGTGAATTCGAGCTTCCAGGGGTTGCGGCTGGTTTCAAAGACGGGATTGTGGCCGGCGCCGCTGTAGCCGAATTCGGGCACGTTGGTTTTACCGATGATAATGGCGTCGTCGGCTTTCAGGCGCTCGACGACGATATCGTCCTCATCGGGCAAAAAGTCCCGATATAGGGCCGACCCCATCGCGGTGGTCAGGTCTTTGGTCGCCACCAGGTCCTTGATGCCAATGGGCACCCCGGCCAGGGGGCCGGGCGTCTCGCCCTTGGCAATGCGTTCGTCCAAAGCCGTGGCGCTGGCACGGGCCAAATCATGTCCCGGGGTGCAAAAGGCGTGGATATGGGGTTCGAACGCGTCCATGCGTTCAAGCGCGGCATCGACGACTTCCCTGGCCGATAGATCCCGCGCTTTTACATGCCGCGCGATTTGCCCGGCGGACAGATCGCGCAGTTCTCTCGCTGTAAGTGGCATGGCATTCAGGCTCCGGACTTTGGATTGGGGCTAGAGCGCTTCGGGGCTATTCTGCGTCGCCAACGAAACGGCGGTCCAGGGAAATCTTCTTATGAGGCAAACCCACCTGCCCGCGGACGGCCGGCGCATTTGCAAATTGGCCGCCATTACCCCTACGAACCAACCCTGGACCCGCGCGGCTTGACGGCGCCCGGCACCCCTTTCACTAGCGGATAGCCTCGGCGGGCAGCCGGACGATCGCAGTCGGACTGGAGATGCATCATTCGCCAAGGGCCATTGCCATGTCGCGGGCGCGGGCGGCTTGTTCTTCGGCGAGCTGGCGGCACAGGCCGGTATATTTGGTCGGGTCGAGCAGGCCCTCGATCTGGCGTCTCGAGAGGTGCCGGTTGACCCGTGCATCGGCCGCCAGCAGATCGTTAAAGCCCGCTTCTCCGCCGGCCGCCGCCTGGGCCGCGTCATAAACGATGTCGTGGGCTTCCTGGCGGCCCACATGCTCGCCAAGCGCCAGCATGATCGGTTCCGCCATGATCAGGCCCTCGGTAAGGTCGAGATTGGCGCGCATGCGCGCGGGCTTCAAGACCAGACCTTCGGCGAGGATCCGGACCCGCTCGAGCGTGTCCCCCATAAGTACGCAGACCTGGTTTTGCGCATGCCGCATCATCAGCGAGGTCTGCCGGTTCGCTTCGTGCTCGGTCATCACGGTTTCAAGGGCCAGGGGCACCATGGTACGGATTTGCGCCGCATAGGCCATGACGTCTTGAGAGAGATGTGGGTTTCGCTTCTGCGGCATGGTGCTGCTGCCCACGGTACCGGGGGATATGGGCTCCTCGACCTCGCCAAACTCCTGCTTCATGCCGGTGTAGATCTCGTTCGCGAATTTGCCGCAGCTCGCGGCCAGCAACGCCAGTACCATGATGTGTTCGGCCAAGTGATCCATGATGCTGCGCGCGGGAACCGCCATGGCCGGCATCTCCAGATGGGCGGCCATGCGCGCCTGCACGTCGAGCCCCTGGTCGCCGAAGGAGGCGACGGTCCCGGCAGCCCCGCCCAGGAGCGCCTGGAACACGCGCGGCTCGCATTCCCGAAGACGTTCCACGTGGCGGGCGAATTCATCGATCCAGACCGCGACTTTGAGGCCGTAAGTCGCCGGCACCGCGTGTTGGCCGTGGGTGCGGCCCGGCAGCGCCATGTCCTTGGAGGTTTCCGCGAGATCCGCCAGGGCGGCGAATATGGCGCCAAGCTGGCGCAGGAATATTCCATGCGCCTTGCGAAGCTGGAGCAAATCCCCGGTCTGTGTGATGTTTTGCGTGGTGGCGCCCCAGTGCACATAATTGCCGGCCTCGCCATCGCAGAGACGCGCCAACTCCCAGACCAATGGAACCAGGGTGTGCCCGGTGCGTTGAAATCCCTCCGTCAGGCGCTCACGATCGAACAAAGAGAGGTCGCACTTGCGGACAATTTCCGCCGCCGCCGCCACGGGTATCATGTCGAGCTCGGCTTCCGCTTTTGCCAACGCCGCCTCGACATCGAGCCAGGCCTGCCAGCGCGCATCCTGTTCGAACAATGCCGCGATACCCGGGTCGGGAACGCGCAACGATGTCGGATTACCCTGCTGCATGATGCCGCCTCCCTCTCCCGAGACTTAGAATCTGGAGCGCCGTTGTTCGATATTCGCATGCACATCGATAAGAACGGTCTTGCCGCCGGCGTTGAGGCGCCGTGCCTCCTGCAAGGCGGGGGCCATTTCCGTGATTTTGCGCACCCTGATGCCAACGGCGCCCATGCCTTCGGCGATCTTGGCATAATCGCCCTGCATGCTGGACACCCCGTAACGTTCACGGGCCTCGGTGCCGATGGCGCCCTGGGATGGGCCGGAATAGGTCGCCATGGCGCCGTTGTTGAGAAGCACCGTGGTAATGGCGACCTCTGCCCGGGCCGCCGTTTCAATATCGGTGCCGGACATGCCGAAAGCGCCGTCCCCCATCAAATTCAGGCAGAATTTGTCGGGTTCGGCCATCTTCGCGCCGATCATCAGCGGAATGCCGAAACCAAGATGCGTGGTCTTGCCCCAACCGATAAAACTGTGCGGCGTGGTCGCCTTATAGAAGGGCACGATCGTGTAGCGCGGCGCGCCGGCATCGTGGGTGACGATAGAGTTTTCCAGGTCGAGGTTCCGGTTGATCTCATGGATCACGCGGTAATAGCTCAACGGCTCCTCATCGGCGTTCAACAGCGGCGTCCATTCGGCCATCCACTGGGCCTTGATGGCCGCGATCTCGGCCTCGACCTGACCTCTATCGCCCATACCTTGGCCACCGGTCTGTGCCTTGATTTCCTCGATCAGAGCTTCAATGGTCAGGCGGGCGTCGCCGATCAGCCCAATGTCCGCCGCTTCATCCTTGTTGATGTCATCCGGGTTGATGGTGTTGTGGATGATCATCTTGCCGGGATGGACCACTTGACCGTAGGGGGAGCGGGTCAGGCTTGAACCAAGCGCCAGCAATACATCGCTGTCACCAAGCCAGCGATGCGCCGGCAGGGTGGTGGCGCCGCTGCCCGCGCCCAAGGCCAGGGGGTGGCGCTCGTCAAAGGCCGACTTGCCCGGCATGGTGGTGAACACAGGCGTGGCGGCGAGTTCGGCCAATTCCCGCAAGGCTTCGGTGGCGCCGGAAAACAGCACCCCGGCGCCGGCCCAAATCATCGGTTTCTTGGCCGCGATCAAGGCCCTGGCCGCGGCCCTGATATCGCCGCCTTCGGGCGCCTGGCGGGTCAGCCTGGGCGATCGATAGGTCCGTGCCGCCTCGGGAACCTCCCTCGCGCAGACATCCCCCGTCAGTTCGACCACCACCGGGCCCGGGGCACCGTTGCGCAGGGCATGAAAGGCGCGGCGCATGACGTCTCCGACCTGGCTGGGCGTGTAGATCGCCTCGATCTGCTTGACCCAGCCCTGGTATTTCTGCGCGGCGGAGAAGTTGGGCCGCACGGAAATCTGATCGAGGTTGTTGCCACCCAGCAGAACCAGTATGGGAATATTGTCGGCATAGGCCTGGGACAACCCGCCCATGACGTTTTCCGCCCCGGCCTGGGCCTGCACCGCGGCCACGCCGAAGCGCCGGCGGTCGCTGATGCGGCTGTAGCCATCGGCCGCCATCACCGCGCCGCGCTCGTGGCGAAAGGCGATGGGCCTTATACCCTCCCTGGCGGCGGCCGATATCAGCGGATTGGAGGGGAAACAGGACAGCCATTCGACCCCTTCCTGTTTCAGGATTTGGGCGATGTCGTCGATCCCGTTCATTGCCTGCTCCCCTCGGCCGGCCCGATCCTGGCGATCGGGCCGTGATGAATGTATCTGGCGCCCGGGCGCGCCGCCGGCGCCCTGGCCCCGTCATTTTCCGTATCAACCATGTTCCATCTCGCCGTATCAACCAGTTTCTTCCCAGCCTATCAACCTGGCCGCGGCGGATCGATCGACGGCCGTTCCCAGGAAGGCCCGCCCGTTCCCCATCCCCATGCCTGGGTATGAAGCCCTCTCGGTTCCCACGGGCACCTGCCGCCCGGCCTTCATGGGGACGCCGCAAAAAGGATAGACGTGCTCCCGGGCGGGGTGTTAGACAACTGACGCAGGCAGGGTGGCCATTCGGTTGCAAATCGCCGCTGTTCTCCCATTGATCTTGGCCCTGCCGGCACGTTGGTGCTTGATATCGCAACGTATATCGCAACGTTTGGAGGGGTGCCAGAGTGGTCGAATGGGCCGGTCTCGAAAACCGGTGTACCTTTGCGGGTACCGTGGGTTCGAATCCCACCCCCTCCGCCATCGCGAATAATTGCTTATTTTCAAATAGTTAACGTGGCTGTACTGTCAGAGGAACGTTGGCGTGGCAGAAAATCCGAGCCACCTGTAGTTTCAAGCGGCAATTTGACGCCATTCGGCAAGGGCGAGCGAGCGATTGAGTTTGAAGATTTGGCGGCTGCGAAGATGACGTTCCTGGTTGAAATGGTTGTGGACCGAAGCATGGATCGAAACG
>JAKZRK010000234.1:0-4311 GCA_047518225.1 Alphaproteobacteria bacterium
AGCTGGAGCCGTTCTGGTCGCTCAGATGGTCCTCATCGTCTCGGAGGATGGCGAAACCGCCTTCGTCGCGTTATGTTTCGCCGTCGAGTGAAACCCGGTCAATAGCGCCTTTTTCAACGGGCTGTTAAGGGTTGTCGGACACCTGCCGTGGCGATGTGACTGCGACGGGCTCGATCGGCAGGTGTCCGACAAGCCTTAACAGGAGCGCGCGCCGACGCGATGCGGTGCATCGTCAGGCGTGCGCGACGCCCTCCGAAAGCTGTCCCGGGGCGCCTGCGGTCGTCTCCGCGTGTCCTGGATGACCACAACCTTGCCTGAATGAGCTTCCGAACACGCCCAAATCTCCAAAAACCGAGCTCTCGGATGGCTGCGGAGATAAAGCTGTTCCAGTGGCGGTGAAAATTCGGCATGGCCGAAATGGGTCTGGAGTTTATTTGGCGGATGTTGGTTTAAACCGCAAATATTTGCAATTTTTTTACCTTATTCAGGCATCTTCCGTGTCGTTACCGAGGCGGCGTGCGTCGTCTGCTGCTGGTCAACCTGGGGTTTTTCTGGCGCACGCCGGGTATCGAGCAAGGGGAATGCAAATGACCAATAACGCGGGAAATCGCACCAAGGGGTTGTCCCAAGCAGAAAGCGCCGAAGCCAGGCCGGAAGCTGGCGCAAAAGATACCACGGAGACCACGGGCGAAGCGGCCGAACTCGTCGATCTGCCTGCCAAGCACATCCTGGTCGCGGAAGATTATCACCTTAACCAGAAATTGATCAGTGCCATGTTGAGCAATCTGGGGCATCGGATCAGCCTGGCCAACAATGGACTGGAAGCCGTTTCCGCTGTTCTGCGATTTCCCTATGACCTGATTCTCATGGACGTCCATATGCCGGAATTGGACGGCAAGGCCACGGCACGCCGTATCCGCGGCCTGCCCCGGCCCGAAGGCGATATTCCAATTATCGCCCTGACGGCGGATGCCTCGATGGATCAGAAACAACAATGCCTCGACGCCGGCATGAATGATTATTTGACCAAGCCGATCGTCCTGCCGGATCTGTTGCGGTCCATGGCTCGATGCCTGGCGACGGAACAACTGCCTGAAAGGGACACCACCACCCAACCGACCATCGCTAAATCAGAATCCGGGTTCGACGCCGAGGCAACGTCTGCTCCGATCATCGATGCGGACCTTCTGTTTGAGTTCGCGGCCATTGTGGGATGGGATACCTTCGCGAAACTATTCGAAACATTGGAAAAAGATTTTGCCGAACACCGCAAAATCATTACCCGGGCTGCGGAAAATAACGAAATCGTGGTGCTGCGTGCGCAAATCCAAGCCCTGAATGGTGCCCTCGGCCAATTTGGCGCCACCAAGGCCCAGGAGACCGCGCACGTCATTGAGACATTGTGCAAGGCGGACTACAGTGAAAATGCCAGTGGCATGGTACCGCGGTTCCTGCAATTGTGTAATGACTCCATTTCCGATCTGCATCAATTCCTCATAACAAATGCACCCGAGTACAAACGCAGCGCCCGGTCTTCATAATTATCCATCTGAGGTAATATCGTGATCAGCTGTTTCCGGGTGCGGGCCGCGCACTAGAGCACATGACAGACAGATCGCCGCGGCGGGTGCCCGGCAATCCTTATTGTCTGTTCCGAAACTAAGAGTTTGATTTGACACGGAAAATTTCCTGCCGTCTGCACCACCTCGTCACTCTCGCGAAAGCGGGAGTCCAGGCGGCTCCATGGATTCCCGCTTTTGCGGGAATGACGCCGATCAACCCATTATTCGCCAAGTCATTGAAATCATGCATCTATGTCTTGAGTCAGACTCTTAACAATTTCAGAAGCCCGAAAATAAGACGAACAGATTGATCACGCCGGGAAAAACTGCCTAATATTATCCCTCACGGAAAATATGGCAGGATCATGGATAACCGCAGCGGCGACATTCAGGATTTGATCGATTGTCTCGCGGCCGCCGTTGAATGTGCCGGACAATCGGATGGGGCAGAGATCAGCTCGCTATTTAACAGGCTGCGGACTTGTGGAGAACAAATCCCTGAAGGTTCCGGAAAGGCTCTGCCGGTGTTGGATTTGTTGCCCTCTGCCATGGCAACGGCGCAAGGGGGATCGGATCCGGTGGCGGCACTCGCCCGCTCGTTGGCGGCCATCGCCCCGAGGCTGGGGTGGTTTACCCGGCCGGCGGAAAATCTTCCTGATTTCAGCAATGGGCATGCTAATGCCCATATTATCGGACCACGGGGCCTCGAAGCCCGCGATGACGTCTATGTTGGTGTGACGCTTATGGCGCCGGCGGTTCAATATCCCGAGCACCGGCACCCGCCGGAAGAGGTTTATGTGGCCATGAGTGAAGGTGAGTGGCGGCAGGACAAGGGCCCATGGCATGCGCCGGGTTACGGTGGCCTGGTTTATAACCCGTCAAACACCAGACATGCCATGCGCGCCGGTTCCCGACCGTTGTTGGCCATGTGGTGTCTTTGGCCAAAATGAAATTAATACCAAAGTGCGCTGATAGCTACCCGTTGATCGGGGTTTTCGCTTCGATCGACATGGGGCATGGCTGTCATGCCGCGCGAATGGGTTGAGCGGCATGCCGGCGGTCCACAATTTGGGTGAAGCCGCCCCCCGGGACATTCGATCCGATGCCACATGGCAAATCGAACTGGCGCCGGACGGCGGCGTACGGCGCATAAGTTTTGCTGACTTTCACAGAGATGCCGATGGGCTGGCGCGGGGCTTGCTGGCGCGGGGACTTGAACGCGGCGATGCCGTTGGCATTCTGGCCGCAAACAGCGCCGAATACCTGGTGGCCTATTTCGGCATCATGCGGGCGGGCCTTGTCGCCGTTCCCATCAACTACAAAGTTCCCGGACCAACAGTTGAACATATACTCAGCGATGCAAATGTCCGCCTTGTCCTCGTCGACCAGGAATACGGGCATCTGGCGGGGGATTTACCGAAATTACCTTTGGACCGGGCGGAGATCTGGCAAGGTTTTCTCGATCATGGCCCCTTTGATCCCATCGCCATGAAGGACGATGAATACGCGACAATTCTTTACACGTCGGGCTCCACCGGCATGCCCAAGGGCGTCCCGTTGACCCATGGCGGCTATATTTGGACGGCGGTGAAGATGCTCGAGGCGGCGCCGCCAATGGCGAACAAGCGGGTTCTGGTGGCGGCCCCCCTCTATCACATGAATGGTCTGATACTGAGCACCCTGACGGCCATGGCCGGTGGGACCACCGTGCTGATGCGGCGGTTCAGCGCCCGCGGCTATCTCAAGGCCGCGGCGGAACACCGCTGTCATATGCTGACGTCCGTACCGACCATGATCGCGCTGGCGGTCCGTGAACCAGAGCTGATCGCGACCCTGGATCTGTCGGCGGTTGAAAGCGTCATCATGGGTTCCGCGCCGTCAACCGAGGCGCTGTTCGAACGTGCCGCCGAGATTTTTCCCAATGCATCGATCTCGAACAGCTGGGGCACCACTGAATCCGGACCGGTGGCCTTTGGGCCCCATCCGGACGGTCTGGCGACGCCGAGGCTGTCGCTGGGGTACCCCGTTGCCCATGCCGAGACTAAATTCGTCGACGGCCCGGACGACAATGAAGGCGTGCTGTGGGTGCGCAACAAGGCGGTGATGCCGGGCTACCTCAACCGGCCCGAGGAAACCATGAAATGTATCAGGGATGGCTGGTACGATACGGGCGATATCATGCGCCGCGACGACAACGGCTTTGTCTTTTTCGTCGGCCGCGCGGACGATATGTTTGTCTGTGGCGGCGAAAATATCTACCCGGCCGAAGTGGAGCGATTGTTGGAACAACATCCCGCCGTCGCCCAGGCCGCCGTCATCCCCATCGCGGACGAGATCAAACAATTTGTCCCCGTGGCCTATGTGGTGGCCAAACCGGGCGTGTCTGCATCGATTGAGGACATCAAGCAATTCACCCTCGACAATGGTCCGGCCTACCAGCACCCGCGCTTCGTCGCCGTCGTTCGCGAACTGCCACTTGCCGGAACCAACAAGATCGACCGGCGCGCCCTGCTTGAGCGCGCCTCGGGCGAATTCAGCCGTTATACCACCCGGCGCTGATAGGGACCATTCGACCGCGCATCTAGAGCGCTTCCGGGCCATTGTGACCCATTTGACCGCTCACCAAGGCCCCGTGGGTAGGCGCGGTTCGCAGGTCGATGTGGGACATCGTCCAAGAACCGTAACGCCGCCACGGGGCCTTGGTGAGCGGCCTTCGGTGGCGCCCCTAAGCCATTCGGATGCGTTGCGC
>JAKZRK010000235.1:0-24291 GCA_047518225.1 Alphaproteobacteria bacterium
TATCGCCGCCCGACCTAGGCCGAGCTTTACTCGGGGGATTGGGAGCACCCTAGATGTAGTGGGTATGGGTGACAACCGGATAGGCACGGAACAATCCCGTATCGCGCAAATAATCGTTCAACTGTTTGCGCCGCACGCCGGGCTGTACGGTGCAATCCAGATCCTCGGCATGAACCGCCAAAACCTCGTTCATGCCGCCCACATCAACGCAGATGCCCCCCCGGACCGCCTGAAGATGTCCCTCGACCGAGGTGCCGGCGCCGTATGGGATGACCGGCGTGTCGGCGGCGTGGCAGATCCGCACAATGGCCGCGACTTCCTCGGTGCTTTGGGCGAAGGCGACCGCATCGGGTGCCTGGGTCGGATGCCAGCTTTCATCGTGGCCATGGGCATCGCGCACCGCATCCGCCGTGGACAGGCGGTCCCCCAACAGGGCCCGCAGTGCATCGATTACGCCCAGCGTGGCTGCTTCAGTTGCCAAACTCATGCTCCCGTCCTTCCATCAAATGCCGTTGATAAGGAGTATAGGCCAGTTAGAGCGCATTTCGACCGTTTTTGACCGCTTATACCACCCGGCGCTGATAGGGACCTATTGAGATCGTCTCCGCGTGCCCTCGGGCAGGAGTGAAGCCGCTGGCGATGTGGTGCATCGTCAAGGCTTCAGGACGCATCCGAGGGCGCGCGGAGACGACCGCAGGCGCCCTGGGACAGCTTTCGGAGGGCGTCGCGCACGCCTAACGATGCAACCCATCGCGTCGGCGCACGCTCCTACCCGAAAACTGCCCCAGGGCGTCTCAATAGGTTCCTATCAGCGCCGGGTGGTATTATCCCCGCACGCAAATTTACCTTGTCACTGGAATATGACAAACTAGACCCCATGTCGCGCTTCCGATCTTGCGGATTAGCCGGCGCCGGGCCACTTAGGGGAAAGTGCAATGATCGAAGGAATAATGCTTGCCTGGTTTGTTTTGACCGGCCTGTCACTGGCTTTTGTTATCGTCGATATTCCAAAGACGCCTGAATCGGTGGTGCTCAAATGGGCCTTCGTTATCCTTGTCATATTCTCCGGTCCCCTGGGTGCTTTCTTCTATGTGCTCGGTTGCCGCGAGCCGCTAAAAGGCACCCACGAGCAGTATGTTTCGGTGAAATGGCGTCAGGTGCTCGGTTCGACCATGCACTGCGCAGCCGGCGATGGTCTCGGCATCATAGCCGGTGCGGCTATCGGCGCTCTTTTGCACCTCTCGCCATGGGGCGATTTCGCCTTGGAATACGCACTGGGCTTTGGATTTGGCTGGGCCTACTTTCAGGCTTTCGCTATGCGCGACATGGTCGGCGGTTCCTACATCCTATCACTCAAGGAAACCTTTGTTCCCGAATTGGTTTCCATGAATTTTCTGATGGCCGGCATGATCCCGACCATGAAATTCCTCATGCCCCGGATCGAGGGCGCCGGCGATCCTCTTCAGCCCGCCTTCTGGTTCACCATGTCGATGGCGCTGATCGTCGGGTTCGCGCTGGCCTATCCGGTAAACTGGTGGCTGGTCACCAACAACATGAAACACGGCATGCTGACGGTCCGCCCAGGCGGAGCCGATGGCGCGGAACACGCCGCGCACGGCGCACCGGCCGGACATGCGGGTGCCGGGGAAAGCACCGGGCACGGCGGCCCGGCCGATCACGGCGAGGAAGCACACGGCGAACACCTCGACGGCGGACAGCCCAGCCCGGGTATGATTGTAACAGCGATCGTGATCACGTTCGCCGTCCTGGCGGCCGCGCTTTGGCTCGCCGGAGGATTCTTTGGCTAGGGCGTTGTCTCTGGTCACGTCTCCGACGGTGACCAGTTGTATATTCGCCGCAGGCTCCCGCCCATTAGATCCGCGCGGTCACCATCCGATAAGCGGTCAGTGAGGCGGAACGGCTCCACCCCTTGGGCATAGGTCAACAGGTTGACCGCCCGGGTCCAGTCGGTACCCCACATGCAACGGTCAAAGCCGAACTTGTCGAAGATGCGGCAGAGCGGATCCCAGATGTCATTGTAAGGGAAAGGTTCGTGGGAAAGCGTGCAGGCGCCGCTAATTTTCACCGCGACGTTTTCGTATTTCGCCAGATCCAGCAGCTTGGGAAGGTCGGCGAACGGCGCCGGCGGGGCCGGCGGCTCGAACGGCTGTTGCAAGCCAAGGTGATCGATCACCAACATTGTCCCGGGGTTCGCGGCGGCCAGCGCCGCGGCCTTGTCCAGGTGGCCCCAGCATAAAAGATTGACCGGCAGCGAATGGCGGGCCGCGGCCGCCAGGACCCGGTTGATGCTGGCACTGTCGGCTTCGCTGGTATAACCCTGAGCCATCATGACCCGGATCGCGACCGTGCCTTTCATGGCGGCCCAGTCCGCGATGGATTCCACGACCGCCCCGTCGGCCGGATCGACCGGTTTGATCAACCCGAACCGGCCCGGGTGCGCGGCCTGAGCATCAATGGCATAGCTGGCGTCGTATTGGTACATGGTAAATACCGAGACCAGCAATGCGCCATCCACACCAACGGCGTCCATGGCGGCGACCATGTCATCGCCCGTGACCTCCCGCGGGCCCGCGAGAGCGGCGGTCCATGGCCGGCCTGGGTGGTCCCGTTCGTAGGCGTGGACCTGAGCGTCAATCGTTACCATAGCTTCCATCCTCCGAAATGGCGGACATGGCGGATCGCCCCGCAACGTCAATTATGGTTTTCGCGCCATGAATGCGTAACCGAAGACCTGGAACCGGCGGGCGTTGGGTTCACCGCCCGCGCCGCCGAAAGTATCGACGGGAGGACCCATTCGCACCTCCCTGAAGCCCGTATCCAGCATCATTTTCTGCCAGCCTGCACACGGCATGCCACCAGCGATTCAAGCGGTCCACAGATCGATGTTGCTGACCGCGGCAGCCGGCACCTCCTTGCCATTGGCAATGTCGGCGAACTGCAAAACACCGCCCGGCCGCAGGATGCGCCAAATCTCATCGAAGACCCGGCGTTTATCCGGGCACAAATTGATCACCCCATTGGCGATGAGCACGTCCGCCTCGCCGTCATCGGCGGGGATCTCTTCCAACAGCCCTTCACGGAATTCGACCTGCGGCAAGTCCATGGCCTGGGCCGTGCCGCGTGATTTCGCCAGCATTTCCACCGTCATGTCGATGCCCATCACGTGGCCCTTCAGGCCAACCTGTTCCGCCGCTATGAAGCAGTCGAAACCGCCGCCCGAGCCGAGATCGATAACCCGCTCGCCCGCCGTCAGGGCGCGCAATGAAAACGGGTTGCCGACGCCGGCGAAGGATTCGACGGCAGCATCAGGCATGGCGCCGACCACCGTATCGTCATAGCCCAGGCGTTTGGCCAGCGGGCGGCCGGTGTGAAAATGGAAATCTCCGTGGGGGTCGAGCGCGACGTCCCGGTATTTGTCTTTCACGTCTTCACGTAGGGCGGCGGCATCGACAAGAGTGTCCGTGCTCATAATGCTTTCCTTTCAAATATTCTTGGGCCAGCGAAATTTTATTGATGCCGTATCTTCGCGCTGGCTCGACGTGCGGCCGCCATGGCGGCAAACATGGTCGCCGCGCCGCCGTCGTCCGCCCGATGGCGTTCGTGGGCCGCGAACATTAGACACCGAAATCGCAAGGCAGACAATTTCGAATAACGATGGTTTTGAATATATACTTCCTCGAATGCATCGCACTGGTGTCTCAAGGCGCCAACGATACCGGCGCCGCCGCCGGGCAGATCCTTGGCGCGGCGGGCGATCTGTCGCAACAATCCATACGGCTGGGAAATGAAGTCGAGCGATATCTGGCGGAAGTCAGAAAAGCCGTTTAATCGATCATTTGCTCCATTGCCGCACCGATATTAAGCTCACTTGCCGCGGAAGAATGCGTTAGAGCAGTTCCGGGCTATTCTGGGTCATTTGACCGCCCGCCAGGGCTCGGAAACGCTCTGGCGCCCGACCTGCATGATGCCCGAGAGTTCGATACCTGCATAACGTGAGACGGGTCACCCCGCGATCAAACGGACATGGGGTCTATCATCGTAGGTTGGTAATAGGTGATTGGCGTTGCTTGCCGCGGCCTCTTTGCGCCTACTCCGCCGCCGCGATTTGCCGGGCTTTGGCTGCCTCCAGGCGGAAGCCTTTATATCCGCCGGCCGCGATCTCATCACATTTTTCGCGGTAGGTACCGACACCCCCGATATAGGGCATGAACAGGCGCGGTTTGCCGGGAATATTGGCGCCCATATACCACGAATTGGCTTGCGGAAAGAGCGTCCGATGGGCAACGACGTTGACATGCTCGACCCAGGCATCCTCGGCCTCGCGCATTGGTTCGATGGTGTCGAGATTGCCCGAACGCAGGTACGCCAGGCCGTCGACCACCCAATCGACGTGCTGCTGCAGGGAAACCATCATGTTGGAGAGGACGGACGGACTGCCTGGACCGGTAATCATGAACATATTCGGAAAGCCTTCCGACATCAGCCCAAGATAGGTCCGCGGCCCGGCCTCCCATTTCTCGCCCAAAGTGCGGCCGCCGCGCCCCTGGATGTCGATCTTGAGCAGGGTGCCGGTCATGGCATCGAAACCGGTGGCGAAGACGATGGCGTCAAACGCGAAGCTTTGCCCGCCGGTAACAAGGCCGCTCTCGGTGATCTCCTCGATCGGCGCGTCCTTGACATCGACCAGCGTGACATTGTCGCGATTGAAGGCCTCGAAATAATCGGTATCGACGCAGATGCGTTTTGTGCCGATAGGATAGTCTTTCGCCGCCAGCAACTCGGCCGTCTCCGCGTCACGCACGGTAGACCGGATCTTCTCGCGCACAAACGCGGCCGCCGTGTCATTCGACTGTTGGTTCGTCGCCAAATCATTGAAAGCCGCCATGAAATAGGTGCCGCCAACCGCCCAACGCGCCTCGTAAGCCCGTTGCCGTTCCTCTTCCGAAACGTCCATGGCGGAGACTTCGTTGGGATTTGTCAGGACGCCATTGCGGGTTTTACGGGCCTCGGCGCGAAGGGATTCATAATCCGACTTCCACTGCCGCTCGTACTCAGGCGTCATCGCACCATTGCGGGACGGGATCGAATAGTTTGGCGTGCGTTGGAACACCGTCAACTGTGCCGCCTGCTCGGCGATTACGGGAATGGCCTGGATGGCCGACGAGCCCGTGCCGATAATGCCGACCCGTTTGCCAGAGAAGTCCACGCCTTCATGAGGCCAACTGCCGGTGTGGTAAGTCTTTCCGGCATAAGTTTCCAGGCCCTTGAAATCGGGCACGCGCGTGGACGACAGGCATCCCGTCGCCATGACCAGGAACTGCGCGGACACGCGGTCGCCGCGGTTCGTCTCGATGTTCCAGCAACGGCCCTCCTCGTTGAAATGCGCGGCCGTGACCAGGGTGTCGAACTGAATATCCCGGCGCAAATCGAAGCGGTCCGCCACGTGATCCGCATAGCGTAGAATTTTGGGTTGAGAGGAAAACCGCTCGCTCCATTGCCATTCCTGTTGCAATTCCTCGGAGAACGAATACGAATACTGCATGCTCTCCACATCGCAACGGGCGCCCGGATAGCGGTTCCAATACCAAGTTCCGCCAACACCGCCCGCGCCCTCGAACACCCGCGTCCGCAGGCCCAGCGCGCGCAGTTTATGTAACAGGTAAAGGCCCGAGAAACCCGCCCCGACGACAACGACGTCGACTTCGCTGGGATTGAGTTCGTCGCTGTTGGCTATACTCGAAACCTGACTGGACACGCCATTCCTCCTTCGGACCTATTTTGTTACAGCCACCCATATTACTATTGATCCCAAGGTAATGCCAATCTGCCTTGATAATGACCTTTTCAGACGCCACGACTAAGCGCCATCCCTGCCCCGCGCCCGCCTCGCATCCAGATGTTTGAGCTGAAGCGCCAAAAGCCCGGCCTCCGCCACATAACCCGCCATCCAACCGATCAAACCTATGACGGCGCCGTTGGCGGTGACGAAGAGCAGAGAGATGCTTGAAATCAATGCGGCGACAGCGACCCTGGTGACGCCGCTGGCGGCCCGCATGGTGGTATTTTGGACCCCCGCGAGCAGGCCGCGGAAAAGCGCCGAGTAGGCCCAGGCGGCCGACATCAGGAAGGCGAGTTTCAGGGCCGGTCCGCAGTAGTTTCTAAGTTCCGGTTGCAAGCCCATTGCCTCGACAAGAACAAATACTTCGAGGGGCGTGTGAAACAGCACGAAGCCGACCAGTCCGAAAAAACCAATAAGATGCAAGGCGAAGATGAAGATCGGCCGGCGATCGGATATGGTCTTTACCAGGGTCTGCGCGGTCGAGACCAGATTGCGCATGGGGCTCATCAGCAGGCTGACCAGGCCATAGACAATGCTGAACGCGGCCAATGCCAGATCCGGTCGCGCCGAGAGGCCAAGAAAGATGCTGATCGTGGTTACCACGCCCATCTCGGCCGAGGTATTCATCATCAACGGCCAGGAAAACCGCCATTGCTGACGGAAGCCTGGCGGCGCTTCGCTACCCGGCTCCGAGCCCAGGGGCAATCCGCGGAAGATGCCCCGCGCGAAGGCCAATGCCACCGCCGTTTCGATGACCATGCAGATGACCAAGGCCGCCGCGCCGACCGCGGCTCCGGTCAGAAATTTTGGTAGCACGATCAAGGATCCGGCAAGCGAGGCGAGGCGTACAACGGTGGCGTAAGTAATGAAAATCGTCCGTTGATGCATCAGGATGAGGCCAAAACAGATCGACCGGGTGATCAAGACCGGCTCGTTTAGCGATAACAGGAAGGTTGCTGATTTTGCCTGCGCCACGACCGCCTCGGAGGCCCCGAACAGCCCGCCAAAGGCCCAGTCGCCCAGGGCGGTGAAGGCAATTGCCTGGGCCACCAACCAGGGCACGGCCACGATCAGGACCATGAACCGAGCCAGCCGGCCGAGCGCGCGTTGGGTTTTCAGATAGGCAAGGGTCAGCACCGCGCAGACCTCGGTGCTGGAGGAAAGCGCGAAATAGAGTGTAAAGGCGACGTGAAAGGCGGCCAACGTGACGTTCTGATCGGGCGAGCGCGCCAGCGCGGCATTGATGACCGATTTCGAAATCATGTTGAGTTCGGTCATGAAGATGAGCGGCACAAAGAACCGATAGGCGGTGCCAAGTGTCACGTTGTCAGTCATGCAAACCCGTCTGAAAAAACTAGGCGGGCTCTCAATAACCCAGGGCGCAACCGTCCTTGCGCGGGTCGGAGCCGCCGATCAGGGTGCCGTTTTCCCAATCGATGGCGATGATCTGACCGCCGCCCCAGGGCATTTCCGGCCGGCCCACGTCATGGCCAAGGGCCGCCAGGCCGGCCATCACGTCCTCGCCCAGGCCGCGCTCCACATCCAGGCGTCCGGAAATGTGGAACACCCGTGGGCTGTCCAAAGCTTCCTGGGGGTCCATGCCAAAATCGATCATGTTGGTGAGCACGTGGGCGTGGCCAACGGGTTGAAAGCCGCCGCCCATGACGCCGTAGGAATAGGCAACCTTGCCGTCTTTCATGCACATGCCGGGAATGATCGTGTGCAGGGGCCGTTTGCGCGGGGCGACGTTGTTGGGATGGCCCGGTTCGACCCGGAACCCGACGCCGCGGTTTTGCAACACCACGCCCGAACGGGGCGCCGTCAGGCCGGATCCGAACGGCATATACAGCGAATTGATGAAGGAAACCGCGTTGCGGTCCTTGTCTACCACGCTCAAATAAATGGTGTCGCGGTAGGCCGGGCCCGTCGCCTCGGGCGCGCAGACGGCGCTGTCGGGACTGATCTGGGCCCGCATCTCGTCCGCGAATGCCGCCGACAGCATATGCTCGATGGGAACATCGGCCTGGCGCTGGTCGGCCACATAACGGTCCCGGGCGGCATAGGCCATGCGCGATGCCTCGGTTTCCAGATGCAGGCGTTCAACGCCGTTCGGGTCCAGGCTGGCCAAATCATAGTCAGCCAAAATATTCAGCATCATCAGGGCGGTGATGCCCTGGCCGTTGGGCGGGATTTGCAACATGGTATGGCCACGGTAGCCGGTGGAAATGGGGGTGACGTATTCGCCGCGCATCTCCGCCAGATCGTCGAGGGCATGACAACCGCCCAGGCCGCTTAAGTGTTCCACGATGTCCTCGGCGACCCAGCCTTCATAGAAGCCACTCCGGCCCGTCTTGGCGATGGTCCGCAGGGTTGCCGCCAGCTCCGGCAGGCGCCAGGTTTCGCCCGCTTTTGGCGCTTGCCCGTTGGCCAGGTATTTTGCCGCCGTCGATGCATCCACCGACAGTTTCGCCACGTTGCGGGCCCAATCCGTGGCGACACGCGGCGTCACCGCCCAACCATCCTCGGCATAGCCGATGGCGGGCCGCAAGGCCTGATCCAAATCGATGCTGCCGTGATCGCGCAACAATGTCTCCCAGGCATCGATGGCGCCGGGTATGGTTACGGAATGGGGCGATTGAATATCTATGTTCGAGATGCCCTGTTGCAACAAATGTTCCGCCGTCAGCGCCTTGGGCGCCCAGCCCGAGCCGTTGAAGCCAATCACCTCCGGGCCGCCGCCAGGGGCCAGCAGGGCAAAGCAGTCACCGCCGATGCCGGTCGACATGGGTTCCACCACGCATTGCACGGCACAGGCCGTGACGGCGGCATCGACCGCGTTGCCGCCCCGGCGCAAGACATCCAGCGCGGCCAGAGTGCCGAGGGGGTGGGAGGTCGCCGCCATGCCGTTGGTGGAATGGGCGGTGGACCGGCCGGGAAGTTGCAAATCACGCATCACTAAAACCTCTTATCGCCTAGACTTTTGACTGGGACTTTCGACTGGGACTTCTGACCGGGGCTTCGGGCCGGATCAGCCAAGTTTTTCCTGGATCAGCGCTTTCAGATCCGCTTCCGTCCGGGCGCCCATGTGGGAAATTACCTCGGCCGCGCCGATCCCCGCCATGCGTCCGCAGTCGCGCAGGCTGCGTCCCCCGGATAATCCGGTCAGGAAACCGGCGGCATAGATATCGCCGGCCCCGGTGGTGTCAACCACCTGTTCAACCGGTTCGGCATCAATGACATGCACTTCGTCATCGGTAACGATTACCGCGCCTTTTTCCGAACGGGTCAGGGCGGCAATCTCGCATTGGCCACGCACCGATTGCAGGGCGGCATCAAAGTTATCACACTGATACAGCGAAATGATCTCCTGCTCGTTGGCGAACAGAATATTCACGTGATGGTGTACCAGATCCAAAAATTCTTCCCGGTGGCGGTCGACGCAAAATCCATCGGACAGGCTCAGGGCGACTTTACGGTCCGCCGCCCTGGCAGCGCCCATGGCCTTGATGAAGGCCTCCTTGGCGCCGGGGGGGTCCCACAAATAGCCCTCCAGATAAGTAATGGCCGAGGCCGCGATCAGATCTTCGTCAACGTCTTCGGGTCCCAGCTCGACGCAGGCGCCCAGGTAGGTATTCATGGTCCGTTTGGCGTCCGGCGTGACGACGATCAGGCAGCGCGCCGTCGGGGCGCCTACCGTCGCGGGCGCCGAATGGAAATCGACCCCGACGGCGCGGATATCATGGGCAAAGCTGTTACCCAGCTGATCGTCGCGCACCTTGCCGACGAAACAGGCACGGCCACCCAGGGCTGCCACTCCGGCCACCGTGTTCGCGGCCGAACCGCCAGAGCTTTCCGTGCCTGCGCCCATGACCGTATAAAGCTGTTCGGCGCGGTCCGCATCGATCAATGTCATGGCCCCCTTGACCAATCCGTGTTCGACCAGAAAGGCGTCCTCGGCAGGCACCAGGACATCGACAATCGCGTTGCCGATGCCAAGCACGTCGTATTGAATTTCCGCCATTTCAGTTTCTCGCCATTGCGATGATAAGCTGAGGCAGTATAGAAGGCACTTCGCAAGGCGCAAGCAGTGCGGCTACGAATGAACGAGATTATGGGAGAGAGCCTATGACCGAGTTGTGGCGTAAAACCGCGCGTGAAATGGTGGATTTGCTGGCCAGGGGCGAGGTGCGGCCAAAAGAGGCGGTGGATGCCGCGGCCCAGCGCATCGAGGCAACCAATGGCGCGGTCAATGCTATGGTCACCCTGTGCCTGGAGCGGGCGAAAGATGCCGCCGCCGAAATGGAGAGCCAGGGACATCCCGAACATCCCGGGCCGGGTTATCTTTACGGTCTGCCCATATCGGTCAAGGATTTGAATGATGTGGCCGGCGTGCGTTGTACGTTTGGCTCGCCGATTTACGCCGACCGCATTGCCACCGAATCCGATTTGCTGGTGCAGACCCTGGAAGCCAACGGCGCCATCGTCATCGGCAAATCGAATACCCCCGAATTCGGCGCCGGCGCCAATACCTTCAACGAGGTTTTCGGCTCCACCCGCAATCCATGGGATACCCGGATGAACTGCGGCGGCTCGTCAGGCGGGGCGGCGGTCAATCTGGCGACCGGGCAGACATGGCTGGCCACGGGCAGTGACCTGGGCGGATCGTTGCGTATCCCCGGCGCCTTTTGCTCCATCGTCGGCTTTCGCCCCAGTCCCGGTCGATGTCCCCGGGGCACTTCGGCCTCCATGATGTTGTTCGACGATATGGGCGTGGTTGGGCCCATGGCGCGCGATGTGGGTGATGTGGCCCTGATGCTGGATGCCATGGTGGGGCAATACGCCCGTGACCCAATCTCGTTGCCCCTGCCCACCGAAGCCTTTCAACTGGCCGCTACGGCCGCGAAGCCACCCCGGCGGGTCGGTTGGAGCGCCACCCTTGGCATCGCGCCCGTGGTACCGGAAGTGGCCGAAATATGCGCCGCCGCGGCGCAATCGTTTACGGGCCTTGGCGCGGTGGTCGAGGAAGCCTGCCCTGAGTTTACCGGTGCCAGCGAGATGTTTCACGCCTTGCGCGGGGCCAGCTTCGTCGCCGCGCATCGGGCCCACATGGCGGAGCACCGCGACTTGTTGAAGCCGGAAGTCATCTGGAACTATGAACATGGCATGTCGCTCTCGACACTGGATCAGGCCGAGGCAAAGCGGACGCGCGGACGTATCCATGCCAGTATGTGCAGCTTCTTTGAAAGCTACGATTTGTTGGTGACCCCAACCGTTATGACCCCGCCCTTCCCGGCGGAAATTCGGTATCTGGAAGAAGTCGAAGGGGTGAAGTTCGACAATTACGTGGAATGGCTGATGCACACATTTGTCATCACGCCCACGGCTTGCCCGGCCGTTTCCCTGCCTTGCGGCTTTACCAGGGATGGCCTGCCGGTGGGCTTGCAATTGATCGCGCCGCCCAGGGGCGAAGCGGCGTTGTTGTCCGCCGCCGCGGCGTTCGAAGCGAATTGCCGCCTGGAATGGCAAACGCCGATCGATCCGCGGGTAATATAATGGCAGTTTTCATGGCGAAACATGTTTCGCACTTCAATTTGCGGCGGGACCGCCTACATCATTGGGCAATGAGAATGTCGAAGACAGAGGTCAAATCATGCTGCTGCGTGCCGTCTCGCTAACTCTGGGGCAGATCGCCGATCCGGCCTTTCGCGCTGTGCTCATCAAGAGTATTTTGTTTACTCTGGTTCTATTTTCCGGTTTGACAATGTTGTTTTATTGGGCTGTTCCAGAGGTGAAGGTTTTTGAATCGGATTGGCTGCAATGGCTGAACAGCGTCCTTGAAGTCGGCGGTGGCCTGGCGTTTTTCGCGCTTCTGGTGCTGACATTTTCCGCCACGGCCACCTTGATCGGCGGCATTTTTCTGGATGATATCGCCGAGGCGGTGGAAAAGCGCCATTACGCGGGCGATCCGCCAGGCCGTTCGGCGGATTTGTCCAAGACTTTTGCCGTCTCCATGCGGTTTATTGGCATAACCATGTTGCTGAATATCCTGGCGCTGCCGATTTATTTGATTGCCTTGTTGTTTCCTGTGCTTTTTGCCGGTATTTTCTATGCCTTAAACGGCTATCTTCTGAGCCGAGAGTACTTTGAGCTTGTAAGCTTAAGACACCAGGATGCAAAAGCAGCTCGGCAGTTACGCAAGGCGAACCAGATCAAGGTTTTCTTGGCTGGTGTCATGATCGCTTTTTTTATTGCGGTACCGATCGTTAACCTTGTTGTGCCTATACTGGCGACCGCCTTCATGCTGCATATCTTCAAGTCGTTGCAGACCGCGCAGACGGCCGAAAATGTATCCTGACCGGGCGGTATTGTAGAGCATCCCCGGAAATTGAAACGTTAGGAACAGGAAGTAGATCATGGCCAACGAAGACGGAAACCCGCAAGCTGCGTCGGCCTTTCGGTCCGAGATTACCCGCCGTCTGCCTGACCTGCCTGGCAGTCCCCTTCGCAGCGCGCAAGCCCTCGACGCCGGCGAAAGCGGCAAGAAATTGGTCGTTGGCCAGGATATCGTGCTGAATGGTCAGATTACCGCCTGCGATCAATTGGTGGTGCAGGGCCGGGTTGAAGCCGCTTTGGAGAACTCGAAATCAATCGAAATTTCCGAAACCGGCTATTTCAAGGGTTCGGCGGTGATTGAAGAAGCCACGATCAGCGGTCAATTCGAAGGTACTCTGACCGTCCGCGGCGAGTTGACCGTCAAGTCCAAGGGCCGGATCGAGGGGGACGTCCGCTACGGCAAGCTGTCTGTTGAGTCTGGTGGACAGATCATCGGCACGATCGAGGCGCTACCCGCGGGTGGTACGGGCGCCGCGAGCACGGCCCCTGCCCCTACCTCTGCCTTTGCCCCTGCCCAAACGGGCGGAGAGGATAATTGACGATCCGGCGATTGACGGCCAAAGGCGCCCGCACGCTCCTTTGCAGCCTGTTGGCCGCTTTATGGCTGAGCGCTTGTGTTAACGGCCAGGCCGGAGATCAGGGCCTTGAGCAAGCGGCATGGCGGGCAAATCCGGTCGAAATGGTTAAACTGCCCGTTGCCGGCGCACCGGCCGCCGGGTCACCCGGGGATACCACGATTTCCCATGGGGCGAAGCAGACCCGGCGCGTGTCATTGCCCGAACCGCCCCCCAATCCGCCACCGCGCCCAGTCCCGGATTTGCAAACATTGGTTGGCATGAACCGTGATGGATTGAGCGGGCTGTTGGGCAAACCCACCCTATGGCGCAGGGAACCGCCGGCGGAAGTCTGGCAATACAGCGCGGCAAAATGTGTCCTGCATGTCTTTCTCTATAGCGATGCCGCCGCGGGCGGCTATCTGGTTTCCCACGTGGACGTCATTCGCCGCCAGCGACGCGCCATCCCCGCCGAAGGGTCCTCGGGCGGCTCCCTTCAACAGGATTGTTTCGGCCGCGTGCTGCACCGTGCCACGGCGCAAAATCAGGCTAGTACGGGATACTAAGGCGTTTCCGGGCTATGTTTGGTCGTCGGGCGCGTCAATCGTCCAGGCTGCGGGCTTCGTCAACCAGCATGATGGGAATGCCTTCGCGTATGGGGTAGGCCAGACGCGCCTGCTCGCTGATCAACTCCTGCGCCTCGCGGTCATAGCGCAAAGGTCCCTTGGTCAAGGGGCAGACCAGGATTTCCAATAATTTGGGATCGACGCTGTCGGCCGCTGTCCCCTCGCCGCCACTGTCGGGGCCTTCATCGCTCATGGTGCCACCCATCTTCCATGATCTGTTCTCCCATGATCAATGTATTTGGTGATCGTCGTCATCCTGGTTGTCGGCGCCGGCGCCGCTGGCTTGTTGCAATAAGGCCATTTCGACCAGCGCGGTCATGATTCGGCTGCGTTCGTACAGGTCACGGGCCTCCAGCAATGCTTGTTTCTCGGCCGGGCCAAAGGGGCAAATCATCGCCAGGGAGGTAATCAGCGGCCCGGTTTCCGCATTGGCGATGGACTCCCATTCCGCTGGTATCTGGGCCAGTTCCAAATAGGCGCGCAGGGCGGTGAGCAGACGGTCCCGGTCGACGCCGGGGCCTTCATCCTCCGCCCAGCGGTCGGCGGCAAAGCGGTCCCAATCCGCGACAACCTGGCGATAGCGGGTGGTTGCCGTCAGTTCCTCGATGATGGAAAAGCGTGACAGGCCGGTCAGGGTAATGTGAAATCGGTTATCCGGAGTCTCCTCGAAAGAGGTGATGCGCCCGGCGCCGCCGATATCATAAACGGGGGGAGGTGCCCCGCCTTCGGCCTTGTGCAGGGGCTGGATCATACCGATGATCCGATCACCTGCCATGGCGTCCCGGACCATATCCAGATAACGCGGCTCGAATATATTCAGGGGCAGTTTGGCATCGGGCAGCAGCAGCACGCCGCTCAAGGGAAAAATTGGTATGCGCACCGGCAGCGCATCGGCTGCCTCGCGATCATCTCCACTGTCCTCGGTCACTGCTCTGCCCGCCCAGCCGGATCAGGAAAACAGCATGGAACTCAGCCGCCGCCGGGCCGAGACCGTCAACTCGTCCGCATGGCCAAAGGCCTCGAACAGGGTCAGCAGTTGTTTGCGCGCGGCTTGGTCATTCCAATTGCGGTCGCGGCGGACGGATTCAAGCAACTCTTCCACCGCCTCCTTGCGCTGATCCGCCGCCAATAGCGCCTTGGATAATTCCATGCGCGCTTCATGATCGTTGCCGTCCGCCTGCAACCGGGCGCGGAAGGCCGACACATCGCCCACATCAAGCGATTGCTCCGCCAGATCCAGGGCCGCCCGGACCGATTGGATGGCCGGGTGGGTGGCCAGTTTGCCCTCCAGGCCGTCCAGCATCTGCCGTGCTTCCTCCCGCTCGCCGCTTTCAATCAAACATTGGCACAGGCCGGCGACGGCCCGGGCATTTTCCGCATCGGCATGCAAAATCTGGCCGAAAATATCCGCCGCCGTTTCGATTTCGCCCGCCGCCAGGGCCGTTTCGCCTTGTTCCACCGCCCTTTCGACAGGCGAGGGGCCGGCATCGCCGGTCAGGCGTTCGATAAATGCCTTGATCTGACTGTCCGGCTGCGCGCCGACAAAGCCGTCGACCGGTTGGCCATCCTTGAAGGCAAAAACCGCCGGAATCGACTGCACGCGCAGTTGCTGCGCCAGTTGCTGGTTCTCGTCGACGTTGATTTTGACCAGTTTGACCTGGCCACCCGAGGCCTTGACCGCCTTTTCGATGGTTGGACCCAGGGTCTTGCACGGGCCGCACCATGGCGCCCAGAAATCAACAATGACCGGGACCGCGCGGCTCGCCTCTATGACATCCTCGGCGAAGCTGGCGGTATCGCCGTCCTTCACCGCATCGGCAGGGGCGGATATCTCTCCAATAATCGGTTCCATGGGTCGTTCCTGTATTTCAATCGCCAGTGTAAAAGATTGGCCCGCGCGCATGCGCATACAAAGGCAGGCAGCGCTTGGCGTCAAGCGCTTCGGCGCATAATGCGGCGATCGCCCGCTCTCAAAGCCGCGGCGTCAGAGGTTCGTGTCCACAGGCGCGCACAAAGCGTAACAGATCGGCGGTGGAAATGGTGGTGGTCATGGTATTGACCAGGGGATGAAAGTTGACCTGTTCGTGGGCCAGCATGGCTGCGTCCAAAACTACCCTGACCCGGCATTGAGGATCATTGATCAGGGCGAATGGCGTGACCGAGCCGGGCAATATACCCAGGAATTCCGCCAACCGGCCGGGGGAACCAAAGCTAAGCCGCGCCGCACCGATTTGGCCGTCCAGTTGTTTCATGTCTATTGGCTTGTCTTCCAGGGTGCAAACCAGCCAAGTCTGTTTTTTCTTGTCCCGCAAAAACAGGCTCTTGTTGTGGGCGCCGGGAATTTGACCGCGCACGGCCTGGCTTTCCGCTACCGTGTGAAGCGCCGGATGATGGGTGGTTTCATGGGCAATGGCTAAATCGTCCAGGCGTTGGAACAATTCTTCCGGACTGGCGGGCATGGGGCTATCCTTTAGGCAGGCATGGGGACATGCGGTGAAGTCGGCTGCGCGATCAGGGCTTTGAAGATGGTGTAAAGAACGGCTTAGGTACTTGCAAGATCGGTGAAATGGCGTATATATCTGGCCGCCCGGCAGATGCCGGGCCTATCCAGGCGCGGGCGTAGCTCAGGGGTAGAGCGCAACCTTGCCAAGGTTGAAGTCGTGAGTTCGAATCTCATCGCCCGCTCCAATTTTTCAATACCTTAGCCGGTGCCGTCAGATGCCCATAACGTAGGCGGCGCTTTGCTTCAGTAACTCCCGCGTGCGAACACGATCTTTCAGGGTACTGTCCGGCAAAACGACGTAATTCCGTTTGACGTGCCCTTTCTCGAAATATTTCAACGGTGTGCCCCCACCCGCCGCGATCAGGGAGGCGCAGGCATCGTCGGGCAATTTCACGGCTACGCCGAATTTTCCGCAGGACATGAAAATTTGCCCATTCGCATAGGCCCCTACCGCGCCAAAAACCGATTTGTACGAGATTTGCCAATTGGCGGGAAGACCGGCGTCGTCAATCAGGTGTTCAAGCTGCTGGCGGTATTCGGCTCTCATTGAAAAATAGCGGCCTCAATCCGGTTATTCGTAGACTGGAGACAGACCCTTTTACAATGATCCGCGGCCTCGACATAGTGTGACAACGCCCGCCCCGGTATGCTCCGGATGGGCACCGGGGAGTTGCCATGCTTCGTGACATATCCGCCCAGGCTATCTTCATGGGCTTCCTGACGGCCTTTGCCGGATTTGCCTCTTCATTCGCCGTCGTCCTGCAAGGTCTGACGGCGGTAGGGGCAAGCGAAGCACAGGCCGCCTCGGGCCTGATGGCTCTCGCCCTTGCCATGGGATTGGCGGGTGTCATCCTTAGCGCGGCGACGCGGGCCCCGGTAAGTGTTGCATGGTCGACGCCCGGCGCCGCGCTTTTGGTCACGACCGGCGCCCTCGATGGTGGCTTCGCCGTCGCTGTCGGGGCGTTTCTGGTTTGCGGTTTCGGTTTCATCCTGGCCGGGTTGTGGAAGCCGCTTGGCGGCGCCATAGGGGCGATACCCGCGCCCTTGGCGAATGCCATGTTGGCTGGCATCTTGGTCAGCCTCTGCTTTGCACCATTTCGCGCGATAGCCTTTGATCCATTATTGGGCCTGCCAATTCTCCTGGCCTGGATTATCGTCGGCGCCTTCAACAAGCTGCTTGCGGTTCCGGCCGCTTTGGCGGTCTATATTTTGATTGTGGCGTTTGGCGTGGATTTCTCCCCGCAGGGACTAACCTCCGTTTATGCCGCTGTTGTCCCACGCGTCGAATTCGTGTCCCCGGAATTCAGCATCGCCGGCCTGCTCAATATTGCCATCCCGCTGTTTATCGTAACCATGGCGTCGCAGAATATTCCTGGAATTGCCGTCATGACCAGCAATGGCTTCCAGGCAAAACCGCGCCTTTGGTTTACCGCCACGGGAATTTTTTCGGTCCTCGCCACGCCCTTCGGCGGCCATGCCGTCAATCTGGCCGCCATAACCGCTGCCATGTGCGCCGGGGAAGACGCCCACGCGGACCCGGACCGGCGGTATTGGGCCGCGATTGTTGCCGGCCTGGGTTACATCATTTTCGGCCTTCTGGCCGGAATTGTCACGGCCTTCGTGTCAATTGCCCCGGCCATCCTGATCCAAGCTGTTGCCGGCCTGGCACTTATCTCGGCGTTTTCGGGAGCAACCGTAGCCGCGTTCAAGGACCCCGGCACACGCGAAGCCGCCGCCGTTACATTTCTCGCCTCCGCATCGGGCAGTTCGGTCGCCGGAATTTCGGGTGCGTTCTGGGGGCTGATCGCCGGCGGGGCAATAATGTTCATTAAACGCACGAAACCAATTTGGCGAACCAGGCCGCCTAGCGAAAGTTGATCGTTGCCGCGAATTCGAGGTTATCCTTGGTCTGTAAACATCAAATTGGACTGCCATTGAATTATGATTGACCACATCTCCATCCAAGTTCGCGATCTGGCGGCGAGCGCCGCTTTCTACGAACGGGTTTTCGCGCCGCTCGGGCTGACCCGGCTGGTCGACAGAAAGGCCGCCGTGGGTTTTGGCAAAAAGCACCCCGAGTTCTGGCTCAATCACCGCCCCCACACACCGGCTGTGTCGGAAGACACGGGCGCGCATGTTTGCTTGCGCGCGCCGACGCGCGAGGCCGTCACGATGTTCCACGCGACGGCCCTGGCTCTGGGCGGAAAGGATGCCGGCCCACCGGGCGACCGAAAGGCCACCATAACCGTCTATTTCGCCGCCTTCGTGCGCGACCCCGAGGGCAACAAAATCGAAGTGGCGACGTTTCCGCGCACCGGGAAATCATGACGCGCCAGCGGCCTACGGGTGCCACCAGCACCCGATGGCGCGGATACCACTCGGAAAACTGCGGTTTTGCCAACCTCGGCATCACTGTTTTTTAACCAATTCGGGCCAATCTTCAAACCGACGGAACTAATAATTTTGTGAGCCTGGCCAAGGTATGTCGCCACATACAAGCAAACTTGAAAATCTTATCGACGTCGCCCAAGAGACTTCGTCGGACAAACGGCGCGAGCTGTTGGAAGGGGTTACGGACCTGTTCCTGGATGGCGGGCCGGGGCTGAGTGACCAGGAATTGACCATCGCCATCGAAATCCTGGGGCAGGTCGCTACCGAGGTCGAGCGCGATGTTCGCGCCCGTTTGAGCGATCGCCTGGCGGACCTCGACGATGCGCCGGTCGAACTCATCCGCCAGCTTGCCAATGACGATATCCAGGTGGCCCGGCCTTTGCTGGAACGCGGCGGCGGGTTGAGCGATCAGAACCTGGTCGAAATCGTCAACAAACATGGCAAGGACCACCAACTATCGATTTCGGTCCGATCGAAAGTCAGCGCGCGCGTGGCCGATGCCCTGGTTGCCAAGGGCGACGACGATGTGATGTTGTCGCTGATCAACAACGACGGCGCCAGGATTTCGCGCGGCGCCATGGAATCCATCGTCGAACGCTCGGAATCCATCAGGACATTATGCGAGCCGCTGTTGCACCGCACGGATCTGCCACCCGACCTGATGCACGATATGTTCTGGTGGGTCGGCGCCGCGCTAAAGAGACATATTCTGACAAGACCGGACGTTGACGAAAAGCTTGTCAATAAGTTGCTGGCGAAAGCCGAACGCGACATGGTGCGCGAGCCTGAAAAAGATGAGGAAAATCTAAACCGGGTGGAGCGGATGGTGCGCCGGCGATTGCGCCTGGGCCAGTTGAACCAGGATTCCCTGGTGCAATTCTTGCGTCGGAATCAAGTGCCGGAATTTATCGCCGCTCTGGGCTATTTAACGGATGTCGACCAGAATACGGCCACGCGCATTGTCTTTACCCCTGGTCACGAGGCCGTGGCCGTGGCCTGCCGCGCCAAGGGCTTTGATCTCTCTACATTTTCCACCATCGTGCTGTTGCTTGACGGCGCTGCGGAAAATAATGCTGCTGTATCCGGCGCCGCGGCGGTGGTGCAAAAACAACTGCGCCGGCCGGAAGAAGTGGCCTCCCTATTGGATCTGTACAAACAAATTCCCATAGAGAATGCGAAGCGCGCCATGCGATTTTGGGCCATTCGCAACAAATCCCAAAACGACGACGAGACAGCGGCATAAACGCCGCCATCATATAGCCCTGTATAGCCAATACGTGCTCTAAGTTATGTTGGTCCACCGCAATCGCGTGCGGGCCTAGCCCGGAACCGCTCTGGAGCAGCGCAATGACGGCGGGGCGAAAATGACGCCAAAATGGTTTCGCGAAACCTTGCATCCCGAATTGCAGGCGGGACTCCGGATCGATCGGTTGATCTATCGCGGCCGCACGGAATTCCAATCGGTGCTGATTTTCGACAATGATTTGTTGGGCCGGGTCTTGATCCTGGACGATGTGGTGCAGACCACGGCGCGCGATGAATTCATCTATCACGAGATGCTGGCGCATGTGCCCTTGTTTGCGCTGGAAAATCCACGCGAAGTGCTCATCATCGGCGGTGGCGACGGCGGTTGCCTGGAAGAGGTGCTAAAGCATCCCGTCGACCGGGTCACCATGATCGAATTGGACCAGGGCGTGGTCGATCTGGCGCGGCAACACCTGGGCATGATCTGTGGCCGGGCCTTCGATGACCCGCGAACGGAATTGCGGATCGAGGACGGCGCCGAATTCCTGGCCGGGACAGAGCGGCGCTTCGATCTGATCATCGTCGATTCCACCGACCCCTTGGGACCGGGCGAAGTGTTGTTCAGCCCGGAATTCTATGGCGATTGCCGCCGCTGTCTGCTGCCCGCGGGCATCTTGGTGACCCAGAACGGCGTGCCGTTTATCCAGGGGGAAGAATTTGCCTCTTCCGCCACGGCGTTCGCCAAGCTGTTCAGGTACCCACGCTTTTATTTCGCCGCCGTGCCCATGTATATGGGTGGCAGCCTGGCGTTTGGTTGCGCCTCGCAAGGCACCGATGCCGGCGCCATGCCCTTGTCGGCGCTGGAGGCCCGGCAAAAAATGCGGCCCTTGGATCTACGCTACTACAACGCCGCCATCCACCTGGGGGCCTTTGCCATGCCGCCCTATTTGCAGGCCCTGACGACCTAGAACGGTTCCGGCAGACCCTGGGCCACGATACTGCTTTCCAGAGCCACCACGGGCCGGTTTTCCACCAAGGCGGAGGTGACTTCCGACGTCAGCAATAGCTTTTCGTCCATCATTCCCATCCCGCGCTCTTGGGCATTTGCGCTTCTTGCGGCCATGTTCTAGTCATGCGGCGTGACAGCCATCGAGACGGATAAAGTAACACCCGGCCCAGGAACCGGCCCAGGGACCAACCCGGGGACCGGCATGGTGCGCGCCATGTTGATCGTCTTCATGCCGTTTGCCTGTGGCTATTTCTTCTCCTACTTCTTCCGCACCGTCAATGCGGTTGTCGCCCCTTACCTGCGCCAGGATATCGGCCTGGGCCCTGCCGACCTGGGATTGATGTCGGCGGCCTATTTTCTGACCTTCGCGGCCTTTCAGATACCCCTGGGCCTGTTGTTGGACCGCTATGGCCCCCGGCGGGTGCAGGGCACCTTGTATTGCCTCGCCGCCCTGGGCGCCCTGGTATTCTCCATGGGCAATAGCGTCAACACCCTGATTCTGGCCCGGGCCATGATCGGCTTTGGTGTTTCCGGCGGCCTGATGGCGGCGTTGAACGCGATCGTCATGTGGTTTCCCCTGAACCGCGTCGCCCTGGTAAACGGCTGGTATCTGGCATTTGGCGGCCTGGGCGCTCTGGCAGCGACCGGACCGGTGGAAATTGCCATGCAAAGCATGGATTGGCGCCAGATGTTCATGCTTCTGGCCGCCGTTACCCTGGTTGCCGCGCTATTGATATTGTTGGTTGTGCCGGAACGGCCTGACGGCGCCGCCACGGGTAGCCTCGGCTCGCAGATCGGAGAAATCGGCCAGATCTACAGGGATCCCTATTTTTGGCGCATCGTGCCCCTGATGGTCACCTGTTCCGGCTCCTATCTAGCCATTCAGGGGCTTTGGGCGGGCTCCTGGTTGACGGTTGTCGATGGTTTCAGCCAGGGTGAAGCGGCAAGCCACCTGACGGTCATGGCCGTGGGTATGATCATCGGGGTCGCGGGCAGCGGCCTGTTTGCCGCCGCACTGCAGCGGCTGGGCTTCGACATGGTGGCGGTCTGCGGCTTTTCAGGCGCTTTTTCCATTCTGGGCATGTTGTTCCTGATCACGGACATAATCCCGTCGAGTTATCTGATTTGGGGCTATATCGGCCTTGTCGTAGTGCTGACGTCTTTGGTCTTTGCCGCCCTGTCCCATCATTTTCCCGTTGAGCAAGCGGCCCGCGCCAATACGGCGGCCAACGTCCTGGTCTTTGGCATGGCCTTTGCCTATCAATGGGGCATCGGCTGGATTATCGAGCTTTGGCCCATTGGCGCGGATGGCAGCTATCCCAAGGTCGCTTATCTTTGGGCTTTTCTGGCCCCGACCGCGACGCAGATCCTGGCCTTCATATGGTTCATCTGGCCGACCGGGGGACGGCGCAAGGGTCACGGCTAACGAACGCCTTGCGGCGGTTTATCGGATCGCCGGTCGATCTCGAATATGATCTGAAAATCGGTTATCTTTCCGGGCGATGCAGGAACGGAAAAAAAATCTGCCGCGTTGGCTGCGCGGCCTCTCGGCCCGCTTGTTGGTTCTGACCATGGTTTTCGTCATGCTCAGCGAAGTGCTGATTTATGTGCCGTCCATCGCACGTTTTCGCCTGATGTTTCTTGAAGATCGCATTGCCGACGCGCATTTGGCGTCCCTGGCCCTGAAGGCCACGCCGGATAACGTCGTTAGCCGGCCGTTGGAGTTGGAGTTGCTGTCCAATGCCATGGTGCGGGGCATCGTTCTGAAGCGGCGGGAAGCCCGGATCATGATGTTGATGGACGACATGCCGCCAAAGGTGGATGCGGCCTATGACCTGCGCGGCGCGGGGGCGCTGCAATTAATCGCCGATGCCTTTGCAACCCTGGGGCAGGGTAACCGCACGCTGCGCATCGTGGGCGGCTTTCCCGATCAGTCCGAGGGCAGCCTGGAAGTGATCGTCGAGGAAGCGCAACTGTATGCCGCGATGATCGAATATTCGACCAATATCATGAAGCTGTCTCTGATCATCTCGCTGCTGACCGCCGGCCTGGTATTCCTCTCTCTGCAGCTATTGATGGTGTTGCCCATGCGCCGCATCACGGCCTCGCTGGTCGCCTTCCGCAAGGCGCCGGAGAACGCCAACTCGATGATCGCCAATAGTACCCGCGGCGACGAAATCGGCACGGCGGAGCGGGAATTGCGCCATATGCAGGATGGCGTGCGCGCGGCCCTGACCCAAAAGGCCCACCTGGCCGCCCTGGGGGCCGCGGTAGGCAAGATCAATCATGACCTGCGCAATATTCTGGCCACGGCGCAATTGGTTTCGGATCGTCTCGGGGACGTGGAGGATCCGACCGTGCGCCAGGTCGCCCCGCGTTTGATGCAGTCCATCGACCGGGCCATCGAATTGTGCAGCCAGACCCTGAGTTTCGGCCGGGCCGATGAAGCCGCGCCCAATCCAGTTGCTTTTGCCCTGCACGATCTGGTTGATGATCTCCCGGCCTTTGCCGGCCTGCCCAATGACGGCAGTATCACCTGGCGCAACGAGGTGCCGGCCGAGATCGTCGTGATGGCGGACCGGGAGCAAATTTTTCGGGTTCTGTTGAACCTGGCGCGGAACGCTATTCAGGCCATGGCCCACGGCGGCGAGATTACCGTGACCGCCAGTTGGGGCGGCGCCGGCGTCATCGTTGAATTTGGCGATAATGGGCCGGGCCTGCCCGATCAGGCGCGTCAGCATCTGTTTGAACCCTTCACCGGCTCGACACGGGCCGAGGGCACGGGCCTGGGCCTGGCCATCGCCAAGGAACTGGTGGTTGCCCATGGCGGTGATTTGACCCTGCTGCGCAGCGATCCCGGCGGCGTTGTTTTCCGCATGGAGTTGCCCGGCGGGCGGGCATGACGGCACCATGACGGCGCCATCCCGGCCAATGATCGTGCTGTTCACGGATTTCGGCGCCCGCGGGCCGTATATGGGGCAGATGCGGGCGGTCCTGCACCACGGCGCGCCGGGATCGCAGATCATCGATCTGTTCGCCGACGCGCCGATCTATGACGCCCGGGCCGCCAGCTATCTTCTCGCCGCCTATGCCCCCGGGTTTCCCAAGGATACGGTCTTTGTTTGCGTCGTTGATCCTGGCGTCGGTGGCGAGCGGCCGCCCATGGTCCTACAAGCCGATGGCCGATGTTTTGTCGGTCCCGGCAATGGCCTGTTCGAAATTGTTGCCCGGCAGGCGGCGGAGATCGAGGCCCAGGCGATCACCTGGCGCCCGGAACATCTGTCGACCAGCTTTCATGGCCGCGATCTGTTTGCCCCGGTCGCGGCGGCCCATGCCCGTGGCGATGCGGTGGCGATGGCGGCGATCCCGGATGGGGATTGGCGCCAACCCGGCTGGCCCGACGATCTGGCCCAGGTAATCTATCTGGACCACTTCGGTAACGCCTTCACCGGGCTGCGCGCGGCCGGCCTGAACGCCGGCCAGGCCGTACGGCTTGATGGCCGGGATCTGGCCCGGGCGCGAACCTTTGGCGCCGTGCCCGTGGGCCAGGCCTTCTGGTATGAAAACGCCAATGGTCTGGTGGAAATCGCGGTCAACCAGGGCAACGCGGCGCAACGTTTCGGCTTGACGGTGGGCAGCGCGGTGGAGCTGGTTTAGCCCGAATACGTCACGAAAAGGTACCGCTGATCTCCATTAATGCGTTATAATTC
>JAKZRK010000236.1:0-7675 GCA_047518225.1 Alphaproteobacteria bacterium
CAGTGAACCGAACGCCGCGTTAACCTCTCGCTTGGCCATGGTGTGTTCCTTTTTGCCAAAGTGATCCAATCAATCACCCGGCATGCCATGGCCGCCTTCCTTCAGCGAGCTGTTTGCAGAACTATTTGTACAGGACCGCCGGGTATGGCGGGCAGCGGATCCAATGAACCGTTTACCAACGGGGCGAAATCAGGTTGATAGTGGCGCGAGACCCGGCGTTTGAATTGTTCCCCGAAGCGGAAGGCGATTTCCGCCGGGCCCATGGCCGCCAGGCGACCAGCCAGCCAGGCAAAGCCGTCCAGCTTTTGCGATCCTTCGCCGCCACCGCCGCTGTTGCCTTGCTGCCTTGCCATGGTATCCACGCCTTGGCCCTTTTTTGCCATCGGATCGTTGCTTATTCGTCCGCCAACGCGCGCCGCACGGCGGCGCAATTGTCGGCCAGGTGGCCGGGATCAATGGTGCCCACGACCACGCTGCCCACACCCGGTTCGCGCACCAGGTCCGCCAGGGCGGCGTCAACGTCGTCGCGATGGCCGCTATCCAACGGCTTTTTGATTAATATCCCCTTGCTGGCGTCCCGCGCGCTGGCCAGCACCGGCCGCTGGCTTTGATCCGCCGCATTCAGGGTAATCATCACCAGATCGCATTGTTCCACTGCCATTAGCCCCGCCGCGATCGTCTTGGTTGATGCGCCGACGGCGGCGATCAGGCCCTGTTCGCGCAGCTCCAACAACGTCGCCATGGCGGCGCCATCCCGAAGGATGGCGACATCGTCGTCCGGCAAATGCAGCAGCACGATATCCAGGACGTCCCGGCGTAGTTGCCGGCGGCTGTGCGCGACACTGGCGCGAATGGCGGCGGGGGAAAAGTCGAAATGGGATTGGCCGTCAACGAATGTCTCGCCGGCCTTGGTGGCCAGCCGCCAATGATCGTCGGCCCCGATCAGGGCACCGATGCGTGCCTCGGCGGAGCCATAGGCGGGCGCCGTATCCACCAGATTGATGCCCCATTCCTTGGCCAGGGCCAGCAAATCGGCTAACTGCCCGTCGCTGGGCAGGGTAAACGCCTTGGGGTATTTCACCCCTTCATGGCGGCCGAATTTGGTGCTGCCCAAACTGATCGGGCTGACCCATGGGGCCCTGGCGCCAAGCTGCCTCAATTCCATTGCCGAACCGCCTCCCACGGTGGGCGGGCAACGGTTGGAGCGGCCAGGGCGGCCAGGCCGTCCATGTCGGAGGGGCCTGGCCGCACGGCGTCTTGGTCCAGCAGCGCCATGATTTTATCCGCCAGGACCGGGGCCAGGGCCAGTTTCGTGGGCCAGCCGACGATCACCGCGCCCTTGCCTTGAGCCAGGGCAGAGCCGGGCAGCAGACCGCCATGGCCGCCAGGTTCCGCCCGGTCGATGGGATGGGTGGCCCAGGTCGCCTGGGCAAAATCGGCGCCAGGCAACAGCCGGGCCAACTCGGCCTTGGCCGTCGTGATCAGTTGTTCCGGGCTCTGCTGCACGCCTTGTTCCGCCAAAAGGCCGCCAATGTACCAATAATAGCCGCCCGAGCCGTCCGGGTGAGAGGTAATGGTGGCCAGGGGCTTGCTGCTTTTGCCGACGCAATGCAGGTAGAGGGGCGGTTTCATGCCGCGAATGATAATTTGATGCAAGGGCCGGCGCTGGCAGGCGATCCGGCTCAGGCCGGCCCGGGCCAAAAGCTCTTCATTGCCGACGCCAGCCGTCAGGACGACCCTTTGCGCCCGAATTCTGACCGGGCCGGCGGCGATGTCCACGCCATCGGGACCTTCCTTAAGGTCAATGTCGGCGCCCTGAGGTAATGCACGAATATGCGCGCTGTGGTGCGTTTGCAGCGCCGCCAGCACCTTCGGCACATCGATCACCGTTTCGTCCAGATCGAACAGGCTGCCGCCCCGGCCTTTGGGCAGGACGGCGGGGCGGTCCCCGGGGCTGCGTTCGCGCATTTGGCCGCGCATCAGTTTCTGGGAAATGCCGGCCAAGAGCCGCCCGCCAAGCTGCGGCGGCAGCCACATTTGCATGGTGTCGGCCAAGGTTCCCGCGGCCCGCAGGTCGGGCCTCCGTCGTCCGCTCAAACTGGCCCGCCAGCGTTTTGGCATCCCGGCAAGATCGGCGACCGAGGTGTCGCCAGCGAAATATTTGGTGCCGCCGTGGATGATGCCCTGGGCGGCGATGCTTTGGCCCTGGCCCAGGGCGCCCTTGTTCAAGACAACGGCGCTGTAACCCGCCTGATGCAGGGCATCCAACAGCCACAGGCCCGCGATGCCACCGCCGATGATGACAATATCGGCCCGAACGCCGCTAGTCCCCACGACGCGAACCGGCTTTGGACGCCGTGCCGGTAGCCATTCGCGCGATCACGGCGGTGGAGCTGTGTCCGTCCAGGAATTTGGCCAGCTTCACCTCGCCGCCATAGCCTTGCACGATGTCGCCGCCGACCACCCCGTCGATATCATAGTCGCCGCCCTTGATCAGAACATCCGGACGCAGTTGCCGCAATAGCGGGATGGGAGTGTCGTCGGCGTAGATCAGAACCCGGTCAACCATGGCCAATGACGCCAACACCAGGGCACGGGCGGCTTCCCCCTGGACAGGCCGGCCCGCGCCCTTATCCAGACGCCGCGCCGATGCGTCGTCGTTAATCGCCACGATCAGGCGGTCGCAGTTGCTCTTGGCCTCGTTCAAAAGCGAGATATGGCCGGGATGCAACAAATCGAAACAGCCATTGGTGAAGCCGACGCGCAGGCCACGGGCCCGCCAGCGTTCCACATCCGCCCCCGCCATGGCGGCTGATACCACCTTGTCCTCGGAGCGGGTCAGATCGGCGGACAGGATGCCGTTGGCCAATTCATCCCGGCTGACCGCCGCCGTACCCACTTTGCCAACCACTATTGCCGCCGCCAGATTGGCCAGGCGCGCGGCCAGGCCCGGCGCCGCGCCGACGGCCAGGGCCAGGGCGAATATGGCCACTACCGTGTCGCCGGCGCCCGATACATCGAATACCTCGGGCGCCCGCACCGCCAGATGGATTGGCGCGCCGTCCCTTGGGATCAGGCTGATACCCTGCTCCGAGCGGCTGACCAGCAAGGCGCCAATGGCGCATTTGCCCAGCACCGCGCGGGCCGCCAGGGTGACCTGATCGTCGGTGCCGCAGGGCATGCCCGTGGCGCCGGCCAATTCGGCCCGGTTGGGCTTTAGAAAATCCACCCCGTCGTAGACGGTCAGGTCGCTACGCTTGGGATCGGCAATGATGGGAATATTGGCGGCGCGGGCGCGTTGTATGGCGGCGGCCAGGACCGCATCGCTCAACACCCCTTTGCCATAATCCGACAGCACCAGCACGTCCGCCTCTGCCAGGGCTTTATCCAGTGCCCTCAGCAATGCCTCGCCGTCCGCGGTGGAAATTGCTTTGGTGGTTTCCCGGTCGGCCCGCAGCAATTGCTGGCCCGCCGCGATATAGCGGGTCTTCACCGTCGTCGGCCGGCCGGCCGCAATCACCAGATCCGCCCCAACCCCGGCCATCTCCGCGACTTGTTCGGCGATCTCCGCCCCCGCGCCGTCTTCGCCGCGCAGGGCCAGCAGATGCGCCTTGCCACCGGCGGCGGCCACGTTGCGCACCACATTGCCGACGCCACCGGGCATGGCGTCATTCCGCGCGACACCGAAAATGGGGATTGGCGCCTCGGCCGAGATCCGTTCCACCGTGCCATAGACATAACGGTCCAGCATCAGATCCCCCAGGCAGGCGATCCGCCCGCGGTGCAAATCATCCAAAAGCCGCAGCATTGCCGGACTGTCGCTCATGAGGTTTCGATCTGCCGTCTCCATGCTCTATCGCCTACACCAAATGAGACGGGATTTCCAGGGTGGAGGGGGCGCGGCAATCATGCACCACCAATCCTTGCCTTGGCGAAGCCAAAGGCGCGCCGGGCGCCCAGCCGGGACCAGACACCGGGCGACAGGTTCAATTTTGCCGGCAGAAGAAAGCCCATGCCGACATCGCGGACGACGGCCCCGATCAGTACCGACAGGGCGGCGCCGGCGATGCCGGCCAAATGGGTCAGCAGCGGCGCCAGCAGCGAAATCGTTAACAGCTGGGCGCAGTTGAAACCCAGCACGATCCTTTCATGCCCGGTCATATTGAAGGTGTTGCTGGTTAGGCCGGCCGAGGCGTTGATGGTGGCGAACACCGCCAATGCCAGAAGGGCTCCATGGGCCGCGGCGTATGGGGCGCCGAACAGGCTTAAGACAACATCGCCCCACAGGATAAGACCCAGCAATATGGCTAAGGCCGGCAGCAATGCGGTCCAACAGGCCACGATCAAAAGATCCTGCAGGCGCTGCTGTTGCTTTCGGCTATGGGCGTCCGACAGCATGGGCGATACAGCCGCGCCAGCGGCCCAGGTGCCCAAGGTTCCAAGCGCGCCAATACGCTGGGCCGCCTCGTACAACGCTGCCGCGGGTGTGCCGATGATGGTGGCAACAAAAATCAACGGCAGGCGGTTCGACAGAACGCTGATGCCGCCGCCAAACGCGATGGTCATGGAAGCCGCGCGGATTTTTCGCACTTCCGCGCCTGTCAGGGGCTCCCTGGGTCCCGACAGGTGGTTAAGGGACAACAGCCAATAGGCGCCAGCGGCGCACCAGACGGCCATGGCGTGGGCGCCCAGCAGCCAGAACAGCGATCCCTCGCCCAAGCTTAGCGCAGCCTGGATAATCGCCATGGCGGTGACAGGGACAAGGATGGAATCCGGCCACTGCCCGGCCCGGATCCTGCCGCGGGCCCGGAACTGTCCGGCCATCAGGGCGACAAGGGCATAGCCTGGCAGCGCGGCCAGGCCGGCCGCGAACTGCCAGCCCGTCAAGTTGGTCAGATCGGTGATGTCCCATAGATAGATGATCGTCCCGGCGATCAGGGACAGGGCGGTGATGGTCAGAAAAACCAGTTGCCGGGCGCGAAGTTCGAAATTGAGCGCCTGGGCGCCGCGACCCTCCGCCAGTAGGGCGGGGATGAAGCGCAGGGAGCTTTGTTCCAGTCCCATGGGGCCAAGTTGCCGGGAAAAAACCAGGCCGCATTGAACAATGCATAGGTGCCCACCTGGGCCAGAGAGTAATGCCAGGCGATCAAGGTAAAAAGCGCGAATTGCAACGGCACGTTGGCGAGGCGAAAGCCGACGATCCAGCCCGCGTTGAAGAGAAACCCCTGCATTAAGGCGCACCGGGCCTCGCCATGGGCCGCCGACGCGCGTTGCCTTCGTCTTTGGTGCTAGGATGCCGGCGCCTGCGACCGAGGAGAAAATTTCGCTCCCGCCAACGCGCTTTCATACGTTGATCCACCCGCAATGCGGCCAGTGCCACCGCGAGCCAAAACAAGGTCGCAATGATCGGTCGCTGTAGCAAGGCATTGGAAATGAGGGAACCCGATAGCAAGAACCAGATAAGCGGAGGGCCTTCCCGGCCCAGACGGTGAAACAGCAGAAATAAAAAGAAGAAAACCGCCAGCAAACCTATGAGGCCGGACTCGATGATTATAGTGAGTAAATCGTGATGGGAATCCTTCTTTTCCCACCACCAGATTCGGCTATAGAAGTTGTCGGAGCCGGGGCCGCTACCAAATGCCAATGTGGGTAGATCACGCCTAGACAGCAAATCTATCCGGCCCAGCCAGGTCCCGACCCGGCCACTGCCGAGGTTTTCCACCGTCTCCGCCTCGCCGCCGCGTACATCCTCCTGCAGGGTCTCGTGCCAGGACAATACCGCAACGAGGCTGGCGAGCATCGCAAACCAGAGCAGAAATTTGGTGCCGGTCGCCAGCCGCTTGGTCAGCAAAATGTGGAGAAGGCCATAGTTCAACAACATGAACATCGGCGTCGCAACCCGGATGCCCATCAGCAGCACCACGGCTATGGCCAGGAAAGCCACGGCCATGCGCGGTGGAATGGCTTTGTTCAGCCAAAGTTGATGGATCAACAAGGCGCACAGGGCCACGATGTAGGCCGAGGCATGGGCGCCATCTTCACCGCCGGTAAACGGCGGCAGCCGCAGTACGCTACCAATGACTTCCTGTGGCCGAAGGATGGATGAAAGCGTGGCGATGACAAGCGTACCGCAAGCCAGAAAGAACACGAGCCGCGGATTGATGGCGCGGCGATATTCGATCACCCAGAGAGCGAAAAATAGTGGCATCAGGAAACGGATGCCCGTGACAAAATCCAACCTGCCCTTGCCGCCGGCCTCTCCCATCAGCCAACAGCCAGCCACGACCAACAGCAAAGCGAACAGGATAATACGCCAAATTCTAGGCTTGGCCAAAATCGAGGCAAGGGAAAGCAGCACGATTCCCCCGGCAAGGCCGGCGGCTATCGCCACACGAATGCCAGATGGCAGCAGGTTGAAAAGGAGCTCATACGAGAAGATCGCCACCACGACGCCGCCAACCAATATTTCAAGGGGGGTCACCCCGCGCCAATCCGGCGCTGCCTTGGAACGCTTGCCCGGCGGTCCGGTACGGCGGGCCGCGGTCGGGGCTGTTGGCATCGTCATCCTGGGTCCACCATCAGCACGTTATCGTGTCTGAATCGATCCGCTATCATAGTCCCAAACCATGCAGTCGGCGACCATGGCATTTATTTGCGCCACACTTGCGGGACCGAGTTGAGGGGCCTTTCCCGATGGCCCACCGGCTATTTTCGGGGCCTATTCGGGGGATGCCGTCGTCTTGTCCACATCGCTGATCAATAATAGGAACTTGCCATTTTTCTGCCGTTCCAGAGCCGTTACCTTCTCTGCCGCGATCAACGTATCTTTCGCCAATTTACTTCCTATGGCCCGTATAAGACTGGATTCGACCTCGCTGTTGTATCCAAGGCCCGGTATACCCGTAGGACTAATTCTCCTTTGCCTTTTTGATAATACTGGAGACCATCAATATGGTTGTAGTGTTCAGAATGAAGGTTGAGCCCCGTGGTTGTTACGAAAGTTCCATCTGCATTGTAGATTCTTTGGCCCTGCCAACGCCCAATGATCTTGGATACCGATAAACCTTCATGGCCGCATGCGGAACACGATCGGTCAGCTAGAATGGCAAAATCACCGGTGCGATATCGGATCATCGGCATTCCGTAATTGTATAAAGTCGTGCCGACCAGCTCTCCAATATCGCCAATATTCGTAACTTGATTGCCATTTTCGTCGATCAGTTCGGCGAAGCCATATTGACCATAAAAATGATAGCGCTTGGAACCTTCGCACCATCCACCAAGCAGCAATTTTTCACTATGTCCGTACATATTCATATGTGGGACATTGCATAATTTGGCAAACGCCGACGCTTGATATTCATCAAAATTCTCGGATGTCGTAATAATTCCTTTTAGAAACGAGTAATCCAGGTCGTTGTTTGTAATGACATTTGCAAAGCACACAGCGTTGGACGTATAGCCAATAAAAAACGGTATTGAGTACTTTTTCATGACTGAATACACGGACATATAATGTTCCGCATCATTCCTGAAACCGTGCCTATCCGGTTGTCACCCATACCCACTACATCTAGGGTGCTCCCAATCCCCCGAGTAAAGCTCGGCCTAGGTCGGGCGGCGATATCTCCGGCGATGTCGAGCGCCTCCTGAACCGGAACGGATCTCCCGATTC
>JAKZRK010000237.1:0-39341 GCA_047518225.1 Alphaproteobacteria bacterium
TGTCATGCCCGCGTAGGCGGGCATCCAGATGCGGCAATAATTATCGCTGTTTTCAGGCGTTTTCTGGATTCCCGCCTTCGCGGGAATGACCAAGAATTTGTGGTATGGGGCGTCTTAAAACGTTTTTCAGCAACCTGCTAGATGGCGGAAACGACGAAACAGCGTTCAAGACCAGCCAGATCACGATGACGGCAATCAACGCGCAAACCGCTGGCTTCGATGATTTGCGACAGCAAATCCGCCTGGCCGCGGCCGCACTCCAAGGCCGCTTTACCGTTCCCTTGCAACAGCCGCGGCAGATCGGGCAGCAAGGCGCGGTAGGCCGCCAGACCATCCCTGCCGCCATCCAGGGCCAGGCCCGGGTCATGGCAGCGGACTTCCGGCGCCAGGCCGGCGATCTCGGCCGATGCGATATAAGGTGGATTGACGACGATCAGATCAAAACCGCCCGCCAGCGCCCGGCTCCAATCGCCCACCAGAAATCGGGCCCGGTCGGAGAGGCCTAGGGCATGCGCATTATCCCGCGCCTGGCGGGCGGCAGCGGCGCTGATATCCAGGCCAAGGCCCCAGGTTCGCGGCCGTTCCCGCAATAGCGCCAACAACAAACAGCCCGAGCCGGTGCCAAGATCGGCGATCCGATAGGCCCCGTCTTTTTGCCCTAGCTGTTCCAGGGCGGCTGCAACGATGGTTTCACTGTCGGGGCGCGGATCCAAAACGTCCGGCCCTATTTGCAGATCAAGGCTCCAAAATTCCCGTCGCCCCAACAGGCGCGATACCGGTTGCCGGTTGGCCCGGGCCGCGATTAATTTGGCGAAGGCCAGGGATTCTCCGCCGCATAGCCCGCAGTCCCCCTCCCGTATCAGGGTCAGGCGGTCGCCGCCAACCACATGGGCCAGCAACAGCCCGGCATCCAGCATGGCGTCCTCGACCCCCGCCGCGCGCAACTCCTGGCCGGCCGCCGCCAGGACCTGACGCAAGGTCAACCCTGTCGTAAGAGCGGCGCCACTAGCCATGATCTTCCAGGTCCGCCAGCAAATTCGCCTGATGTTCGGCGATCAGCGCGTCCACCACCTCGTCCACCGCTTCGCCACTCATCATTTTCTCCAACTTATACAAGGTCAGATTAATGCGGTGGTCGGTGACCCGGCCCTGGGGAAAATTATAGGTGCGAATGCGCTCGGAACGGTCGCCACTGCCGACCTGTTCCTTGCGGGCGGATGCGCGGGCGCCCTCCACCTTTTGCCGTTCGGCGTCGTACAGCCGGGCCCGCAGGACCTTCATCGCCTTGGCGCGGTTTTTATGCTGGGACTTATTGTCCTGTTGCGTCACCACGATGCCCGAGGGCAGGTGGGTAATGCGGATCGCCGAGTCTGTTTTATTGACGTGCTGGCCGCCCGCGCCCTGGGCCCGATAGGTATCGATCCGCAGGTCCCAGGGGTCGATTTCAACGTCAATCTCCTCGGCCTCGGGTAACACAGCAACGGTGGCGGCGGAGGTATGGATGCGGCCTTGGGATTCCGTTTCAGGCACCCTTTGCACCCGATGGACACCGGATTCAAACTTCAATTTGGCGAACACGCCCCGGCCCGTGATCTCCGCCACGGCATCCCGGATACCGCCAAGGTCCGATTCACTGACGCTCATCAATTCGAACTTCCAGCCATTGATCTCGGCATAGCGTTGATACATGCGCAGCAGGTCAGCCGCGAACAAGGCCGCCTCGTCGCCGCCCGTGCCCGCACGCACTTCCAGAATGGCATTCTTGGTATCGGCGGCGTCCTTGGGCAGCATGGCGATCTGCAGCCCATCTTCCAAGGCCGGCAATCTCTCGCGCGCCGCCGCCATTTCCTCTGTCGCCAGCGCACGCATTTCAGCGTCGCTGTCCTGATCGACAACCATCGCCGCCAGGTCGGCGATCTCGGTGCGCAGGTCGCGCACCGCGGCCGCCGTCCTGGCCACCGGGGAAAGTTCGGCATATTCCTTGGACAGACGCACGAAATCATCGCTGGAGCCGCCTTCCGCCATTGTGGCCTCAAGCTCCGCCAGGCGCTTCAGAATGCGGTCTATCTGTTCCTCGCTGATCATCCGGGCAAATTTCGCAGATGCGCCGACACCGCGTCCAGGGCGACATCCTGTTGGGCGCCATCGTCCAGATCGAGCAGGGTTATAATATTCCTGGCGATTTCGTCATCGCCCAGGATCAATGCCGCGCGGGCGTTCAGCTTGTTGGCCCGTTTCAGCCGCCGGCTTAAATTACCGCGAAAGCCCATGTCGACCGTGAAGCCGTCCCGGCGCAGGGCATGGCACAGACGCAGGGCCATGGGCTCGGCTTCGGCGCCCAAAGGCACCAGGGCGATGGGCCGGTCCGGTTTCGGTGTATGGGTGGCCAGCATGGCCAGGCGTTCGATGCCACCGGCCCAGCCGATACCCGGCGTGGCGGGTCCGCCCAGCATCTCGATCAGGCCGTCATACCGGCCACCCGCGATGACCGCGCCCTGGGCACCCAAGGCATCGGTGACGAATTCAAAGGCGGTGTGGGTATAATAATCCAACCCGCGCACCAGGCGCTGATTGACGTTGTAGGCAATCCCCAGAATTTCCAGTCCTTCGCGGACGGCGGCGAAAAATTCCCGTGACGCGGGGTTCAAGTAATCGGCCATCAATGGGGCATCAACGACGATCTTCCGATCCCCTTCGTCCTTGGAATCCAGGATACGCAAGGGATTGCGGGCCAGCCGGTCGACGCTGTCTTCCGAAAGGCGGTCCCGATGGCCGGAGAAGTAGGCCACCAGGGCCTCGCGATAGGCCTGCCGGCTGTCCGGGTCGCCCAGGGTGTTCAGTTCCAGCACACAGCGGTCCAGGACACCCAGTTGGTGCAGAATTTCGGCACCCAGGGCGATGATCTCGACATCGGCGCCGGGGCCTTCCACGCCCAGGATCTCGGCATCGATCTGGTGGAACTGCCGCAAACGGCCTTTTTGCGGCCGCTCATAGCGAAGGGCCGGGCCATGGGCGAAAAACTTCAACGGCAAATTCTGCTGCATCCCGCCCGAGATGAAGGCGCGGCAGATACCGGCGGTAAGTTCCGGGCGCAGGGTAATATCCTCGCCACCGCGATCGGTGAAAGAATACATCTCCTTGCGCACGACGTCGGAGCCTTCGCCCATGGTGCGGGCAAAGACCGGCGTGAATTCAAAGATCGGTGTATCGATATCGTCAAAGGCGTAACGGTGGGCACAGTTCCGCGCCACCTCCACCACATGGCGGTGGCCCGCCGCCGTCGCGCCGACAATGTCATGGGTGCCGCGCACCGATTGAATTTTGGCCATCCCCGTCTTACTCCGCCCGGGCCACGGCAATTCGTTCCTGGCCAGCTTCAATTTCCGCCACCTTGGCCTCGACCAATTCGACCACATGGTCGACAAAGCCCTGATCGCCAATCTTGTGATCGGCGACGCCGCTCAGATACACCAAATGGGTGCCACGGCCGCCCCCGGTGACCCCGATATCGGTTTCCCGCGCCTCGCCGGGGCCATTTACCACGCACCCCATGATGGACAGGGTCAGGGGCGTGGAGATATGGGCCAGGCGCCGTTCCAGAATTTCCACCGTCTTGATCACGGGAAAGGCCTGGCGCGCGCAGGATGGGCAGCTGATGATGGAGACTCCCCGGTGGCGCAGGCCCAGGGCCTTCAATATCTCGAAACCGGCGTGGACTTCCTCCACCGGGTCGGCGGACAAGGAAACCCGAATGGTATCGCCAATCCCGGCCCATAACAGGTTGCCAATGCCGATCGACGATTTAACCGTGCCGCCCCGCAAGGCGCCGGCTTCGGTAACACCCAGGTGCAGGGGATAGTCGCAGGCATCCGCCAGGGCCTGATAGGCGGCAACGCAAAGAAACACATCCGATGCCTTAACCGAAATCTTGAAGTCGCCAAAATTATTGTCTTCCAGCACCCGGGCATGGTTCAGGGCACTTTCCACCATCGCTTCCGGGCAGGGTTCACCGTAACGCTCCAGCAAATCACGTTCCAAGCTGCCCCCGTTGACGCCGATGCGCATGGAACAGCCATTGGCCCGGGCCGCCAGTATCACCTCTCGCACCCGGCTTTCGGCGCCAATATTGCCCGGATTGATGCGCAAACAGGCAGCGCCGTTGTCAGCCGCCTCCAACGCCCGGCGATAATGGAAATGAATGTCGGCGATGATCGGCACCTTGACCTGATCGACAATGTGGCGCAGGGCCGCCGAGGAGGCTTCATCCGGGCAGGAAACCCGGACGATATCCGCGCCGGCCGCCTCCAATTCCTTAATCTGGGCCACGGTCGCGGCGACGTCATGGGTCAGCGTCGTCGTCATGGATTGCACGGAGATCGGCGCGCCGCCGCCGACGGCAACGTTACCGACCATAACCTGACGGCAGCGCCGCCGGTGGATATCGCGATAGGGACGTAGGCTCATGATCGAATCCCGGATACGGGGTGAATGGGCACGGGGCGCATGGCGTCAGGCCGGACAAAACGGGCGCCGACCAGCCTGAGCGATGCAATAGCAATAAATCGCCGCCGATAACAGCAAGATCAAGTTCAGAGACGGGAAATAACCGAGGGGTACTCAATCGTCATGATACGCGGGTACTCGGTCGTTAAAGTTTTAAGGACCGGAGTCGCTCGTGGACCGCAATTCCGCCCGCAGATAATCGGCACTCAATCGAATGTCGCGGCGAACCTGTCCAATCGGCCCCAAGGCACCCAACGCCTCGCCATCCACGATGATCTCGATGGCCCCGGCATTGCCCGTCATCAGCACCAAATCGTTGCGGTTCGGGGCGTGGTAGCTATCGCCGGCCCGTAACATGCGGGTCAGAAGCAATTCATTATTCGCACCCTGGACCTGGACCCAGGATTCGGCGCGCGCGCGCAGCACCACCCGGGCATCGCGGTTCGAGGCGCCATAAGCTTGTGGACGATAGCCCGGTCCGGCCGCCGTGGATGTGAATGTACGGCCCGCGTCACCGGCGGATGCCTCTCCGCTGGCCCCTTCGCGGATGGAACGGGCCGGCGCCGAAGGTGCGGCGGGCGGCGGCGGTGGGTCGATGGCCGCCTGGACCGGCGCCACGGCCGGGGCGGTATCCACATCGCCCCCCTCGCGCAATGGCGCGAGAGGCCGCGGCACGACAGGGGGCGCCGGCACGGCGTCTTCCGTGGCCACGGCGGGCGCGGTTCGATCCTCGACCGCCGGCGGGCCGGTTATCTCCGCGGTATCTGGCGTAATCGGGGCAACCGGGGTATTGGCTGTTGTCGCCAAATTCGCCGATGCCGGCATATCCCCAATGCTGACGCCGGTATTCGCCTTGGTAGTCCCGGCAGGCGCCGCGGCGGTGTTGGTCCGGCTGTAAATATCCGTCCCGGCGGCGGCTCCGCCCTCGTGCGGCCTCTCCGTCACGGTCATGGCGGTCTGACCCGTAGCCCCGGCGTCAATTGGCGGTGTCGCTGGCTGCATTGGTTGAATAGGCGTTATCCCGGCTGTGACTTCGGCGGCCGTCTCGGTTGCCGTCCCGGCCGTTACGCCAAGTACCGCCTCCGGCGCCGCTGCATCAGCATCGGCAATCTTGGTATCAGGCTCGTTTGCCTGTGGTTCCCCGGCCCCTGCGTCGGCCGTGTTTGCCAGCGGTCCAGGACTTAGGCTCGCGGCCGGGGCATCGTTCTCGACTGCATTACCGCCAACTGCCCAGGGCGCGGGCGTGGGCGGCGCCATGGCCGTATCGGCCATGCCCGCCTTAAGGGGCGTTTCCGGGGTAACCGTCGCCACCTGATAGGGCGCCAGGCGTTCCGGTGGTTCGGCCACGACTTCAATCGGTAAAAGCCCCCGTTGCTCCAAGAAAATCCAGCCGCCATAGACCGCACCCGCCACCAGCAATGACACCAGCGCCAACCGCAAGCCCGGGCGGCGGGCCTCATCCAGCGGTTCGGGGAAGACCAAACGGCGTTCCACCGGGACAAGGGTCGCCTCACGCTTGAACTGGCGGATGATTTCCTCGCCATCCAAATTAAGAAATTCGCTGTAAGAGCGAAGAAAACCGATAGCATAGGCCGGCCCTGGCAAATCACCGGTGCGGCCTTCTTCCAACGCCGACAGGTGCGCCTGTTGGATACGCAGCGCATTTGCAATTTCCACCAGGGAAAACTGCTGCCGCTGCCTCTCGGCCCGCAAATTAGTGCCGACGCCGCTGTAGACCTCCTCTTCGCCCGGTTCCACGATCTGTTGCAAGTGCAGGCCGCGCGCGTTCCCGCGCCGCAAGCCATCCTTGCCGCCCCGCGGTTCATTTCCGGGCCATTCATCCATAATCTTTCGATCGGTCATGGCAACTTTCTTTCAGATCAAGCCCTGCCGGCGGGGTCACATTCACCGCCTCCCACAGTCCGCGTACCGCCGGCAATTCCCCCGGCGAGCCCTTGTGGATAACCCAACATTAATTACTAACAGTTAAAAAAAACTCAAGCAAACGCATTAGTTTATATGGCGATGCCGTGGTCTTCCGCGAATTTCGTCAAGGCCTCGCGCAGGCTATGCTCCGGCGAATCGTAGAAATCCTCCATAAACGCCTGTAAAGTCGGCAAATCCAGGCTGCGGACCATCATTTTCACCGCTCCGATAGAGGCCGCTCTCATGGATATGCTACGTAAGCCCAGGCCAATCAAGGCCATGGCATCGACCGGCCGGCCCGCCGCCTCGCCACACAGGCTGACCGGCACCCCGGCGGCGTCACAACGGCGCACGATATCGCGCACCATCGACAGGGCCGCCGGACTTAATTCGTCATAGCGGTTGGCCAGTCGTGGATTGCCCCGATCCGAGGCAAACAGAAATTGCATCAGATCGTTACTGCCGATAGAGACAAAATCGACCATCGGCAACAGGGCGCTCAACTGCCAGGCCAGGCTGGGCACTTCCAACATGGTGCCGACCTGCAGGGACGTCGGACCGGTTTCTCCCATGCGGAGCTGACGCTCGACCTCGCGCTCCAGCAATCCGCGCGCCGCCTTAAATTCGGAAACTTCGGCGATCATGGGAAACATGATGGCCAACGGCCGGCCCGTAGCCGCCTTAAGCAAGGCCCGAATTTGCATGCGCAACAAGACCGGCCGGTCCAGGGACAGGCGGATCGCGCGCCAGCCCATGGCCGGGTTCTGTTCGTCATCATACCGGGTCAGATAGGGCAACATCTTGTCGCCGCCCACATCAAGCGTACGAAAGACCACCGGCCGGCCGCGGGCCTGGTCCAGCACCCGGCTATAGAATTCGGTCTGCACGGACACCGTGGGCAGGGTGGCCCGGACCATGAAATGCAGCTCGGTGCGGTACAGGCCGATACCATCGGCCCCGGTCTCATCCAAATGGGGTAGATCCGCCAGCAATCCGGCGTTCAGGTTAAGCTGAATATGGGTGCCGTCCTTGCTTATCGCAGGCTGGTCGCGCAGCGCGGCATATTGCGCCGCCTTGGCCTGGCGCAGCTCCAGATTAGCGCTGAAGGCGTCCAAGGCGTCCGCGCCCGGACGCACGAATAATTGTCCATTGTCGCCGTCAACGACCAGATCGTCGCCGCTTTCCACCATGTCAAGCAACCGATCCAACCGGCCAATGACCGGGATTTGCAAAGCCCGGGCAACGATAGCCACGTGCGAGGTGGGCGAGCCCTCTTCCAACACCAAGGCCTTGACCCGGGCGACATCGTAGTCCAGCAATTCCGCCGGCCCCATATTCCAGGCCACCACCACGGCCTGATCGGGCAAATCGTCATCGGCCATTTGCCCGGCGCCATAGCTCAGGTGGCGCATCAGCCGATTGGACAGATCTTCCAGATCGTGCAAGCGCTCGCGCAAATAGGCATCGCCAATTTCCGACATGCGAACACGGTTTTCGACCTGAACCCGTTCCACCGCCGCCTCGGCCGTCAAGCCGCTTTGAACGGCGACATGCATACGGGCCATCCAGCCCTTGTCGTGGGCGAACATGCGGTAGGTTTCCAGAATATCGCGGGATTCGCCACCCGGTTCCGCGATCGCCGCCTGCAACATGCCATCGACCTGGATGCGAAGTTCGGCGACGGCCGTGTTCAGGCGCGTCGCTTCAACATCAATGTCGTCGGCGACGTGCTGTTCCACGACGATGCGGGGTTCGTGCAATACGGCGACGCCGCGGGCCAAACCCTCGTTCAGGGACAAGCCGGCCAGGCGCCTGGGCAAGCCGTCGGCGCCCAACACGCCCGTGCCCGGAAGCTCTTCCTGCAGGGCGCCACCAACCATTTCCGCCAGGACCATGGCGATGGTCTGCATCACTTCGATCTCGTCATCGGAGTAGTCCCGGTTTGTCCGGTTTTGCAGCACGAGCACGCCCACGACCCGGCCGCCACGCAGCACCGGCACCCCCATCAGGGAATGATAGTCTTCTTCGCCTGTTTCCGGGCGGGCGGCGAAATTGGGGTGGGAGCGGGCCTCGGACAGGGAAACGGGCCGGGCCAACTGGGCGATCTGACCAACCAGACCTTCACCGACCCGCAGGGTGGTTGCGTGGATGGCGCTCCGCTTCAAGCCTTCGGTGGCAAACAGTTCCAACGCACCGTCGCGCAACAGATAGATCGAGCAGACCTCGGCCACCATGTTGGCAGCGATGGTGACGACCAATTGATCCATCCGTTCCTGGGCGGTGCCCGGGCCGGCCATGACCTCGCGCAACCGCCGCAGCAGGATGCGTGGCCCCGATGGCGCCGGTGAACCCGCGGCGTTCAACTGGGCGGCCTCCGCCGGATTCTGTCCGCGGCAGGGATCGGTACTATTTCTGCGAGCGCGCTCAAGTGGCGTCCAACCCATATGCTGAATGCAGGCTACGCACGGCCAACTCGGTATATTCGGCGCCGATCAGAACCGAGATTTTAATTTCGGAGGTTGAGATGGCATGGATATTGATGCCTTTCTCGGACAGCGCGGCGAACATCCGCTGGGCCACGCCGGCATGGCTGCGCATGCCGACGCCAATCACGGAAACCTTGACGATATCGCCGTCAGAGATGATTTCCTGAAAGCCGATAGCGGCCCGATGCTGGGCCAAAATCGACTCGACACGGGGCAGATCGCCCCGCGCCACGGTAAAGGTAATATCGGTGCTGGAACCATCGGGCGAGGCGCTTTGGACGATCATGTCCACATTGACATTGGCCTCCGCCAAGGGCCCGAAAACCGCAGCCGCCACACCAGGCCGGTCGGACACATGCAACAGGGTTATCTTGGCCTCGTCGCTGGAATAGGTAATACCACTGACCACCGCTTGTTCCACGATTTCATCCTCGTCAACAACTAAAGTACCGGGAGTATTGTTAAAACTGGAAAGCACCTGCACCCGCACCCGGTGGTTCATGGCCAGTTCGACCGATCGGGTTTGCAGCACCTTGGCACCCTGGGATGCCATTTCCAGCATTTCCTCGTAGGTAATTTTATCAAGCTTTCGCGCCGCCGTCACGATACTGGGATCGGCGGTATAGACACCATCGACATCCGTATAGATGTCACAGCGGTCTGCGTTAAGCGCGGCGGCCATGGCCACTGCCGTGGTATCGGAACCGCTGCGCCCCAAGGTGGTGATGCGATTGTCAGCGGCCAGCCCCTGGAAGCCGGCGACCACGGCAACCTCGCCCGTCTCCATGCGCCGGATAATTTCGGCGCCATCAATGTCTTCGATACGGGCGCTGCCATGCACGCCGTCGGTGCGGATCGGTATCTGCCAACCCAGCCAGGAACGGGCCGATATGCCCTTTTCCTGCAGCGCCATGGCCAACAACCCGGCGGCGACCTGTTCGCCCGAGGACACCACGGCGTCATATTCCCGCGCATCATGCAGGCTGCTCATGGCCCGGGTCCATTCAACCAAGCGATCGGTGGTGCCGGCCATGGCCGACAATACCACAGCGACCTGGTTGCCGGCGGCGGTCACCCCGGCCACGGTTTCGGCAACGCTGCGCAGGCGCTCCACATCGGCCACCGACGTGCCGCCGAATTTCATTACAATACGTGCCATATCCTCACCCGGCGGCCCCAACCGTCTTCTGCCGCCCATTGCCGCGCGCCCACCGGATCAGTGCCGTCGGCCGGGCGGCTATACATACTCAAAGCTCTTGCCCCTTACAAGTGACGGGGAAGGCGCCGCGATCGGCGATTTTTCGTGTTTCAAGGTCCGTTTGGTCCGCAATGGTGCCACATCCAGGGGTCCGGCTATTTTTGGCAACGTCCCGCCGCCGTCAGCAACGCCTGGCCGGCCGTGGTAATATGTATGGTTGCCCCGATGCCTTGCCGAAATTCGCGGGTCAAAAGTTTCCGCTCGACCGCATCTTCCCAAATAGTAAGCCGGGGGCAGGACGTCCGCCAAGCCGCCATCACGTCGTCGTAGCTTCTGGGTCGAGCCGCGATCCATTCAACGAGATCAAGGATCAATGCTTCGGATGCCGCCATCACCACGCCCTCCATCCCTTGCGCTGACAATCGTCCTCGGATAGTACAACAACCAATTGCGGAAGGCACGGAACATGGTCCAGGCAGCCAGCATCGACCCGGTTGAAATCGACCGCTTCGCGCGGATGGCGGCGCATTGGTGGGACGCCGATGGACCCATGGCGCCGTTGCATCGCCTCAATCCAACCCGCTTGCAATACAGCCGGACGCGCCTATGCGGCCATTTCAACCTGGACGCCGGCGATCTTCGGCCCCTGTCCGGTCTGCGGCTGTTGGACGTGGGCTGTGGCGGCGGCCTTTTATCGGAGCCGTTCGCCCGCATGGGGGCGACGGTCATGGGCATTGATGCGGCCCCAGAGAATATCGCCGCCGCCGATGGGCATGCCCAGGCGGTGGAGGTCGAGGTGGATTACCGCGCCATGGCGGCGGAAGAATTGGCCGCCTCTGGCGCGCAATTCGATGCCGTCGTCAGCATGGAGGTGATCGAGCATGTGGCCGATGCCGCCGGCTTCATCGCCGCCCTGGTCCATCTGACCCGGCCCGGTGGCGCCTTGCTGCTGGCGACCTTGAACCGTACGCCGCGATCCTTTCTGACAGCCATTCTGGGCGCCGAATACGTGCTGCGCTGGCTGCCCGTGGGCACGCACGACTGGCAACGCTTTCGCAAGCCGGCGGAACTGGGCCGGTATCTGCGCCGGGCCGGCGCGGAATTGCGGGATGTCACCGGCATGCGCTATTTGCCCCTCCGGGGGGAGTGGCAACTTTCGCGCGATGCCGCGGTGAATTATCTGGCCTACGCCGTCCGGTCAGAATAGCCCGGAACTGCTTTGGATTTTGCCGGTTTGGCTGGAGTCAGTCGGCCTGATAATCGTTCGGGAAATAGTCGCGGACGTAGGGGCTGTTCAGGGCATAGGCATAGCATGAATTGCGCAGACCGGGGCTGAGGGAACGGCGGCCGGCGTCATCGGGGTCCATATTTTCCACCACCTCGAACAAGGATTGCATGGCCGTGGTGGCCATTTGCGCCAGCATCTCGTTCAAGTGCGTGCAGCCCACCACCCCGCCCAAACGTTCGCGAACGGCACGGTTCCAGCCGCGGCCCATTTTTAACCCCTGCAAGCGGCTGTAATTGGGCGCCACCTGTGGACAGGGGCCATGGGCGCCCACATCCATCCGGGCCTCCGCCGCGCGGACCACCAAATTCGTATCGATGGTCAGGCGCAGCCACATATCGTGCACCGGCTGATCCGCCGTACGCTCGCTATCGAGCATGCTGTAGTCGTCTTCCTTGACGTCGGTAAGATGACCTTCGATGTCCCACAGGCCGTCCTGGCGCTCGTAGGCTTTTAAATCAAGGTTACGGGTATGGGACAAGGCGCGGGGCGCGGGATCGCTTAGGGGCAAGGGAAGCTCCTGACAAAATTCGACAAAACGGAAATGTGGAACAAATGGGAGGCCGCCATCGCGGAGACAGCCATGACGGAAGGGAACCGGTTCAGGCCGTGGCCGCGATCACGGTGTCGGCACTGTCATCGTTACCGTCATCGGGACTGTCGCCGGCACCGGCCGTGGCCACCACGGGCTGGGCCCAGACCTCGACGGGACCGCTGCACGGCAGCGCCCGTTCGTAGCTGTATTCCCAGTTTAACGGATCGGAAAACAGTTTCCGCAAAAGCTGATTATTGCTGCTATGGCCAGTACAGATACCCGCGAAATGCGCCAACATCGGCCCGCCGGCAAGGTAGAAGTCACCGACGCAGTCCAATACCTTGTGGCGGACGAATTCGTCGCCATAGCGCAGACCGCCTTCGTTCATGATTTCGTTGTCCCGGCCGACCACCACGACATTATCCAGCGAGCCGCCTTGGCCCAAACCAAGATCCATCAAGCGGTTAACCTCATGCTCGAAACCAAAAGTACGGGCCCGGCAAATATCCCGTTTGAAACCGCCGTTATGTAAATCAAAGAAGCCGGATTTCTCCACGATCGCCGGACTGTCGAAATCAATTTCTAGGGAAACCGAGAACCCGTCCGAAGGCACCAACGCGGCCCGCCGTTTACCGTCTTCGATCTCCACCCGGCGCAGAACACGGATCCAACGGCGGCGCGCCCGTTGCGGCGCCAGGCCGGCGCATTCGATCAAAAATACGAATGGCGCCGAAGATCCATCCATGATGGGTACTTCCGGACCATCCAATTCAACCCGGACATTGTCGACGCCGCACCCGGCCAGCGCCGCCATCAGATGTTCAATGGTGCTTACCTTCACCCCGGCGGCATTTTGCACCGTGGTCGACATGACCGTGTCGCTGACCGTATCCCAACCCGCCGGCACATCGGCGTCGGCACCCGGCGCGGCATCCCCGGCATTGGTGACATCGACGGTGGCCGCGCGAACATCGGTGCGGTGAAAGACAATCCCCGTATTCGCCGCGGCCGGACGCAGACACATGGCGACCTTAATGCCGCTGTGCAGACCCACGCCTGAACAATTGATCGCATTCTTCAGCGTATGTTGCTGCTTGGGATCCACGTCATCAATCCGCTTCAAACTTTACCGGCCGGTCCAAATGTTTGCATTTTGCACTACGCATTTCCCGCTAAGCACTTGGCATTTACCACATTCATCGTCTGCTTCGTGCCCCACGCTGCCGTCCGCTTCACACTTTCCGCCATATTCCGCGTCTCCAGACGGCTCTTTCGGATATATCCGCAAAAGGGAATTATCGTTAAAAGAGAGCACCTTGGGTCAGGTTATTAGCAACTGATACCAAGATGCTCAAATCAAACTTTATTACATTTCATTACGGCGCGAACCGGATGAAACATGGTTAACGCAGGGGGCCGGAGCCGCCCATGCCTTAGTTGGCCTGCCGACGTAAAAATGAAGGAATTTCCAGCAGATCCTCCTCGGTTTGCGGCGGCGCCAGTGGCCGGGCCGGCTCCGCGGGGGCCATTTCCGGCGCGGTCGTCAGGGTCTGTTCGGCGGCCTCCGCGGTGGCGGGCGCCGGGGCCTCCATCTTGACATCGGGGGCTATCGCCCGGCGCATTCTTTCCGGGCTGGGCGTTTCGAGCCGAGGTTGCACCTGGGCCGGCGCCTCCGGTGCCGCCGGTTCTGGCGCATTTTTGCGCCGGAACAGGGAGAAGCCCCGGCCCTTGCGCTTGGCTGGCCGATCCGTTGGGTTCAGGGCTTCCGCTTCCGCCAGGGGATCGGGTTGATGCAGCACGGCGCGGTCCTTCTCCGGCCGGCTGGCCGCCGGCGCGATGAAAGGGCCATCGTCCACGCTGATATCCGCCGCTTGCCGCGCCAGCGGAGCCATGGGCCCGGGCTCCGCCTGGGGTGGCTTCGGCGCCGGCACGCGCTGGTCGAAGGTCAAGGGCAAGGCCGGCGGTGCTTCCACCTCGGCCGGCACCACTTCCGTGATAGTTTCAGGCTGCGCCGCGGCATTGGCGTCCACCGTGGCCTCGATTTCGGCCGCCGGGGCGGCGGCCGGCAATTCAGACGCTGCGGCCACTGGACCGGCCTCCATGGGCGCCATGGTCGTCTCACCCGGTACGGGACGCCCGGCTACGGCGGCCAGACGCGGCGGCGTGATCAGCGGGCGCTGGGCGCCTTCCTCGATCTCGATCCCGGTCGCCACGACAGAGACCCGCATGCGCCCATTCAGGCTGTCTTCCAACGCCGAGCCGACGATGATGTTCGCGCTCGGGTCCACTTCCTGACGAACCCGGTTGGCGGCCTCGTCAACCTCGTACAGGGTCAGGTCCATGCCGCCGGTGATGTTGATCAAGACGCCACGGGCCCCCTGCATGGAAACATCATCAAGCAAGGGGTTTGAGATCGCCGCCTCGGCCGCTTCGATGGCGCGGCTTTCGCCTTCCGCCTCGCCCGTGCCCATCATGGCTTTACCCATCTCCGCCATCACCGTCTTGACGTCGGCGAAGTCCAGATTGATCAAGCCGGGCAGGACCATCAGATCGGTGATGCCCCGGACACCGGAATGCAGCACATCGTCGGCCATGGCGAAGGCATCGGCGAAAGTGGTTTTTTCGTTGGCGATCCGGAACAGGTTCTGGTTCGGTATCACGATCAGGGTATCGACGAAGGTTTGCAGCTCTTCAATGCCGCGCTCCGCCGACAGCAGGCGCTGCCCGCCCTCGAATTGAAATGGCTTGGTCACCACGCCCACGGTCAGGATACCCTGGGCCCGCAAGGCCTCGGCGATGACGGGCGCGCCGCCGGTGCCGGTGCCGCCCCCCATGCCAGCGGTGATGAAGGCCATATGGGTGCCTGTCATATGATCAAGGATCTGATCAACGGCTTCTTCCGCCGCCGCGCGACCAATGTCCGGGCGGGCGCCACAGCCCAGGCCCTGGGTGATGCCCGCCCCCAACTGAATGCGCCGTTCCGCCGTGCTTTGCGACAGGGCTTGGGAATCCGTGTTGGCGACAATGAAGTCGACCCCCTCCAGGCCGGAGGAAATCATATTGTTGACAGCATTGCCGCCGGCACCGCCGACCCCAATTACAACGATGCGGGGCTTTAGCTCTGTCATTTGCGGGGCATTTAGGTTGATGGTCATGGTTAGGTCTCCTTTACCTATCGGCTCCGGTGCGCAATGCGATACTGCGTCGGTTGGTTAAAATGGGCTTGCTTTCGGTGAACTCGGTTGAAACTGGGTCTGTTACACAATTGGCTAACGGCATCATCGTCCGGTCCGTCCGTGCTGCTGCTGACACCTGCATGACTGAATTTTTCATGGCTAAAAATTTTCCTTGAACCAGCGGCCCAGGCGGTGGATCCGCCCCGCCCCGCTGGCGGCCTCGCCGTTGGGTTCCATATGCTGCCGGCCTGCTGCGTGCTCGGCATAGGCCAACAGCCCGGCAGCGGAGGCGAAGGCCGGCCCTTCGGTCGCTTCCGCCAGGCCATGCACGCCCAGGGGACGGCCGACCCGAACCTGTTTATCCAAAACGCGGGCCGCGTGTTCCCGCACCCCGGTCAATAGGGCGGCACCGCCCGTCAACACCGCGCGCCGCCCAGCGGTCCGCGTCAGGCCCGAGGCATGCAAACGATCGCGCACCAGTTCCAGGGTTTCCTCGATCCGAGGCTGAATGATGCCGATCAAAATCGAGCGTGGAATTTGCTGTACCGCATCGGTACCGCTTTCCCCAATCCGGGGCACGCTGACCATGGCATGTTCATCGTCCGGGCCCGCCACCGCGCTGCCGTGCAGCGTCTTCAACCGTTCGGCATGGGAGGAGGAAGTGGACAGGCCGCGCGCGATATCATTGGTGACGTGATTGCCGCCGACCGGCACCTGATCCGTATGGATCATATGCCCGTCGTAGAAGACCCCGACATCGGTGCAGCCGCCACCCATGTCGATCAAGGTCACGCCCAGATCCATTTCGTCCTCGACCAGGGTCGACAAACCGGAGGCATAGGGCGCCACCACCAGAGCGGCAATTTCCAGATGGCAGCGTTCCGCCAACAATTTCAAATTTCGCAGCGGTCCCACGGCAGCGGTTACCACATGCAGCCGCAATCCCAGGCGCGAGCCAAACATGCCGCGCGGCTCGCGATAGCCTGGCGCGCCGTCGATGGAATAGCCGGCGGGGATGGCGTTCAATATTTCCCGTCCCTCGCCACTGCGCCGGGCCAACAGATGGGCCTGGGCCAGGGCCCGTTTCAGGTCGCGCTCGCCGATCTCATGGCCGGCGATATCGGTTTCCACGTCGATCAGGCGCGAGGCGGGCCGCCCGCCGGCAAAGCTCAACAGCACCCGTTCAACCCTTTCCTTGGCCATGCGCTCGGCCGCGTCCACGGCCCCGCGCACGGCCTCCTCGGCCGCGTCCATATCCACCACGGTGCCCGCGCGCATACCTTTGGCGACTTGGTGGCCGATACCGATTACCCGCATGCCGCCGGCACCATCGGACCGGGCGATAAAGCAACAGACCTTGGTGCTGCCGATATCCAAGGCGGTGATCAGATCATTTTTGCTCACGGCCATATCAGGTTTCCTTCCCGCTCTTATTTTGTCTGGCCGCCGCTTCCGGTGTCAGGCGCAACACCAGGCGGTCAGGCAGGCGCAGGTCGATGGCCGCGACATCGCGATCAAAGATACGGTGCTCGGCGGCCAATTCGGCCAACCGGCCCCAGGCGTCCGCGGCCTGAACCTCGGGCAGGTGTACCTTGATGCCGTTCTTCAAACGCAGGTCCCAACGGCGCGAACCAATCCGTACCGCCGCCCGGACCAGGGCAAACAATGTCGGCTTTTGCGATAGCATGTCGATCAGGGCGGCTGCCGCGGCCGGTGCGTCATGGCCCACCACGGTCGGCAGATGGGCAAAGCGCGCAAGGTTGCGCCGGGTGATCGGTTTGCCGCCGCGATCGATCAGGACGTGGCGGCCCTTGTGCTGCCAAAGGGCCAGCGCCTTGCGCTCGCTCAGATGCACCACGATTGTATCGGGCAACCGGCGTTCGACCCGGGCCGTCTCCACCCAACCCAATTGCAGCAATTTCCGCCGCGCCTCGTCCGGGCTAAAGGCCAGGATCGATTGACCGTTGCGAACGCCCATGGCGCGCAATACCTGCGGCTTGCCGGTTTCGCCCCGCCCGGTGACAAAGACATGCCGGACCGTCAGGCCCGCCCGCACGATCTGCCGATCGCTCCAGGCCGCCAGGTCGGCCCGTGCCGATGCCAAGGTCCGGCCAACGATGCCGCTTTGTTGAAGCTGCCAGGCCGCGAAACCCAACCCGGCCATCATGACGGCGGTCAGCAGCAGCATGGCCAGGCGCCGCCACGGCGACCAACGCTGGAACCGTCCGCGCCCTGGCCGCCGGCGCGCCGGAACGGCCTTGCCTTTGCCAGCCAGGCCGTTTGCCGGCCCGAACAGTTGCCTCAACGCGCGCATCCGGCATCCTCCACCATCCAGCGCACCAGGGCGGTAAAGTCTATATCGCAATGGGCGGCAAGTTCCGGCACCAGCGAGGTCTGAGTCATGCCGGGCTGGGTGTTGACCTCCAGCATATAGAGCGCACCTGGTTCTCCGTTGGTGTCGTCATAACGGAAATCGGCCCGGCTAACCCCTCGGCAGCCCAAGGCACCGTGGGCCTGTTCGGACAGGGCCAGGGCCTGGGCGTAGCATTCCGCATGGATTGGCGCCGGTACCAGGTGCCGGGAGCCACCTTCGGAATATTTTGCCTCATAGTCGTAGAAACCGCTGTCGGTCCGGATCTCGATCACCCCAAGGGCCCGGCCGTCCATTACCGCGACGGTCAATTCCCGCCCGGGAATGTAGCGCTCCGCCAGAACCTCATCGCCGAATTGCCAGTCCGCGCCAATGGGCGGATTGTTATCGCCGCCGCGCACGATACGGACGCCAAAAGTGGACCCTTCGTTGGGCGGCTTGACCACATAGGGACGGGGCATTGGATCTTGCGCGTTAACCGCCGCCACCGTCGTCAGATGGCTTTCAGCACAAGGAATGCCATGGGCCCGAAAAACCTCCAGCGACGATGGCTTGTGCATGGCCACGGCCGAGGCGCGAACGCCGGAATGGGTGTAGGGCAAACTCATGAGTTCCAACAGACCCTGGACACAGCCGTCCTCGCCCCAGCGGCCATGCAGGGCGTTGAACACGACCTCGGGCTTCAGTTCCCTCAAGCGATTGGCCAGATCGGGGCCGGCATCGATTTCACTAACCCGATGGCCGGCATCGCGCAGCGCCCCGGCACAGGCCGCCCCGGAACTCAGCGAAACCTCGCGCTCGGCCGACCACCCCCCCATCAGCACCGCGACATGGCTATTCATGGCGCCACCTCGCTCAAGATCCGTTCGGGGGCGTCAAGGGGCGCATCGTCTGGAATATGTTCGCCAATGCGGCGGATTTCCCATTGCAGCTCGACGCCGCTGTGGGCCTGTACCCGGCGGCGGACTTCTTCGCCCAGGGCTTCCAGGTCGGCGGCAGTGGCCGCGCCCATATTGATCAGGAAATTACAATGCAGCTCGGACACCATGGCGCCGCCGCGCACTAGGCCCCGGCAGCCGGCCTGGTCAATCAATTCCCAAGCCCCAATGTTCTCGGGATTCTTAAAAGTACTGCCGCCGGTGCGGGTGTTGACCGGCTGGCTATCCTTGCGGGCCTGGCCCACTTCCTGCATACGGGCGGAGATGCCCTCCCGGTCACCATGGCTGCCCTGGAACTGGGCGGCGGTGAATATCCAGTCTTCCGGCGCGGCGCAATGGCGATAGCTCAAGTCCAACTCTTCCGCCGTCGCCCGATGCAGCGTTCCGGCCTCGTCCACCGCCTCGGCCCAGACCAGCACATCGCGAATGGCCCGGCCATAGGCGCCGGCATTCATGCGCAGACCGCCCCCTACCGTGCCCGGAATACCACGCATGAACTCGAACCCGAGCAGTCCGGCGTCGCGGCAGATCCGGGCCAGGTTCACATCCAAGGCGCCGGCCCCGGCGGTGATTATCGTGTCGTCGACCGTGATCTCATTGAAAGATCTATCCAGCCGAACGACCACACCGCGCACGCCGCCGTCCCGGATCAAGAGGTTCGAACCCAGGCCCAGCACCGTGCGGGGAATATCCCCGGGGCAGGCCATCTGGAAGGCCGCCAGATCGGCGGCGTCCGCCGGACGGAAGACCACATCCGCCGGACCGCCCACCCTGAACCAGGTGCTGCCCGACAGATCCACGTTCTCGATATAGCGGCCACGCACCGCCGGCAGGCGGGACAGCAGGGTGGATTCAGGTTGCCGGGCCGCCATCATGGCTCGCCTCCCAGCGCCTTGGGCGCCGCCAGCAGGGGGGCTAGTTGTTCCGGCAAGGCGTTGGCCCAGGCGGTAATGGTACCGGCGCCCAGGCAGACCACCATGTCGCCGGCGCGTATATGGGGCGCGATAAGGGCCGCCAAATCTTCCGGCTTGTCCAAGGCCAGCACCCGGCGATGGCCCCGCGCCGTCAGTCCCTGAACCAGGGCATCGCGGTCGATGCCTTCGATCTCTTCCTCGCCGGCGGCATGCACATGGGCCACCACCACCGCGTCGGCGTCATTGAAGCAAGTGCAGAATTCCTCGAACAAATCGCGCAGCCGGGTGAACCGGTGGGGCTGAACCACGGCGATAACGTGGCCGTCGGAGGCGGCGCGGGCGGCCTGCAGGGCGGCGGCGATTTCGACCGGATGATGGCCATAATCGTCGATCACGGAAACACCGCCCACCTCGCCGGTTTTGGTGAAGCGACGTTTGACCCCGGCGAAGCCGGCCAGGGCCGAGAGCAAGGCATCATCGGCGATCTTCATTTCCTGACCGACGGCAATCGCCGCCAAGGCGTTCAAGACATTGTGTTCCCCATGCATGGGCAAGTGGAAACCTTGCAGCAGACGGGTTTCGTTGGTGGCGCTATCCGCCAGGACGACATCGAACCGCATGCCGTCCGGGCCGGAATCGACATCGACGGCACGCACCGCGGCCTGGGGACTGAAGCCATAGGTCACGATGCGCCGATCCGAAACCTGGCCAATCAGGGCCTGCACCTCCGTGTGATCCAGGCACATCACCGCGAAGCCATAGAAGGGTATGTTTTCGATGAAGCTTTGAAAGGCCGCCCGCTCGGCCTCGAAGTCGCCATAGAAATCCAGATGCTCGGGATCCATATTGGTGACCACGGCAATGGTCGCCGGCAGCTTGGTGAAACTGCCATCGCTTTCGTCCGCTTCCACCACCATCCAGTCGCCCGCGCCCAACCTGGCGTTGGTGCCATAGGCATTGATGATGCCGCCGTTGATCACCGTCGGGTCATAGCCGGCTTGATCCAGGATCGCCGCGATCATGGAGGTGGTGGTCGTCTTGCCATGGGTGCCGCCCACCGCGATAGCCCATTTCAGGCGCATCAGTTCGGCCAGCATCTCGGCCCGGCGCACCACGGGGATCATGGCTTCCCGCGCCGCCAGAACTTCCGGGTTGTCGGGACGTACCGCCGACGAGATCACCACCACCCGCGCCGCGCCCAGATTATCCGCCAGATGGCCGATTTTCGCCTCGATACCCAAGGCGCGCAGGCCGGCGACATTGGCGCCTTCCGCCTGGTCGCTGCCCTGTACCCGATAGCCCAGATTATGCATCACCTCGGCAATGCCGCTCATACCGATACCGCCGATCCCGACGAAATGGATGACCCCGATATCCAGTGGCAACGCCCTCATGCCGCCGCCCTCCCGCGCAGGCTGTCCGCGGCCACGGCCAAGACCAGGTCGGCCAACAGAGCCGCGGCATTCGGTTGCGCGCGGCCACGCGCGGCCTGGGCCGCCTGCTGCAATAATTCAGGCGCCAGCATCAGCTTCGCCAGATGGGTGGCCAGGGCAGGCGCGGTCAGCTCGGCCTCGGGCAGCAGCCAGGCAGCGCCGACGGAGCTTAGAACCTCGGCGTTGCTGGTTTGATGATCATCGGTGGCATGGGCATAGGGTATCAGCAGGCTGGGCCGCCCCGCGGCCGCCAATTCGCTGACGGTGCCGGCGCCGCTGCGGGCGATGATCAGATGCGCGGCGGCCAGGCGGGCCGGCAGATCGGTAAAAAAGGCGGCGGTTTCCGCCTCGATTGCCGCCTTGGCATAGATTTGGCGTACCCCCTCCAGGTCCTCCGGCCGGCATTGCTGCACCACCCGCAGACGCCGGCGCTGTTCCGGCGCCAGGGCCAGCAGGGCCTGGGGGATGATCTCGCTGAACCGGCGGGCGCCCTGGCTGCCGCCAAAAATCAATAATTGGAACGGCTCGTCCAGGGCCGGCGCCCGGTAGGGCTGTTCGGCCAGGGCCAGCACGTCGCCACGAACGGGATTGCCGGTAACCACCTTTGGCTCGCGGCAGCTCCGGGGCAGCCCCTTTGTCGCGGGGAACGAAGTCGCGATGGCATTCACCCGGCGGGCCATCAAGCGGTTGACCCGGCCCAGCACCGCGTTCTGTTCATGCACCGCGCGGGGCACGGACAGGGATATCGCTGCCAACATGGTGGGCAGGGAAGGATAACCGCCAAAGCCAACCACCGCCGCCGGATCGACCCGGCGGATCAAACGCCGCGCCTGAAGGGTGCCAAGGGCGATGCGCGCCAAGGCCATCACCTTGCCCGGCCCGGCGCGCCCGGACGGCGTGGCGGAGGTAATACGGTGGATGGTCCGGCCGGGAAAGCGGTCGCTGAAATCGTCGCCCCGCCGGTCAGTCACGATATCCACCGTCCGGCCACGCCGGTCAAGCTCGGCCGCCAGGGCCTGGGCCGGAAAAACATGGCCGCCGGTGCCCCCCGCCGCCAACATGATAGGTCGCTTGGCCGTGCCGCTCATGGCAGCCCCCCGTAATTGGGGCGCCGCCGGGTCAGGGACAACACCATTCCCATGGCCAATGCCAGGGCCAGCATGGACGAGCCGCCGTAGGAGATGAAGGGCAGTGTCATGCCCTTGGTCGGCAGCAGGTTCACATTGACGCCGATGTTGATCACCGCCTGCAAACCGAACTGGGTCAACAGGCCGGCGGCGGCCAGCAGAACGAATAAATCCTCTTCGCGCAGCAACCTGGCGAAGCCGCGCAGGGTGATGAAACCGAACAAGGCGATAATGATCAGGCAGGCGATCAGGCCAAATTCCTCGCCCGCGACCGAAAAGACGAAGTCCGTGTGCGCATCGGGCAGCACCCGCTTGACCATGCCTTCGCCCGGTCCCCGGCCCAGCAAGCCGCCCTGGCCAAAGGCATCCATGGCCCGGTCGATCTGATAGGAATCGCCGCTGCCCGGATCCAGGAAACGGTCGATACGGCTGGCCACATGGGGGATCGTGGCATAGGCGGCGATTGCGCCGATCAGGCCCAGGCCGGCCAGGGCCGCAATCCAGATCATCGACAAGCCGGCGATGAAACATTGGCCGAACCAGACCACCGAGACCACCGCCGTCATGCCGAAATCGGGCTGCATGATCAATAACCCCACCACCAGGGCGAACAGCGCGCAACAGATCAATCCACCCGGCATCCCCTCGCGCCGCCGTTGTTCCGACAGCATCCAGGCGGCCACGACGGCGAAACAGGGTTTGACGAATTCCGATGGCTGAATGGACAGGTTGGCGAATTGCAGCCAACGGGCCGCGCCCTTGATCTCCGGGCCGAGGAACAGGGTCGCCACCACCAGCAACAGGCTGATGGCGAAACCGACCACGGAAATGCGGCGCACGCCCCGTGGGCTCATCAATGAGACAACGAATATCACGGCCACGGCCATGGGCAGAAAAACCGCCTGGCGCAGAACGAAATGCTGGCTTTGCAGTTGCAGGCGTTCGGCCACGGCCGGGCTGGCGGCCAGGGTCAACAATGTGCCGATGGCAATCAACAAGGCAACCGCCAACAAGGTCCAGCGGTCAACCGTCCACCACCAGCGGCCGACGATAGAGGTATCGGTGCGTGCGAATGAAATCACCGGCTCTCTCCCACCGCCCGCCGCGGTTGGTCATTCTCACTACCGCCATTGCCGTTACCGTTGCCCCGGCCGGCGATTTCGCGGGCCAGCGCGCGGAACTGATCGCCACGATCTTCGAAGCTGGCGAATTGATCAAAGCTGGCACAGGCCGGCGACAACAGAACAACCCCGCCCTTCGCCGCATTTGCCGCGCCATGGGCGGCGCGCACCGCCGTGGCCAAATCGCCCGATATTTCGTGGGCCAGGTCCGCCCCCAGGCCACGGGCGAAATCCGGCGCCGCCTCGCCAATCAGAAAGACCCGGACGACGTTGGAAAAGTAGGGCGTCAAAGAAGCAATCCCGCCCTGTTTGGCAATGCCGCCCGCAATCCAGTAAATCCGCCCGTAGGCGGCAAGGGCATGGGCCGCCGCCTCGGCATTGGTGGCTTTGCTGTCGTTGATGAAGACGATATCGCCCTGGCGCGCCACCACTTCCAGGCGATGAGGCAGGCCGGGATAATCGGCCAACGCCGGGACAATTTGCGCCGCGCTCAAGCCCAACGCCTCGGCCACGGCAAAGGCCACGGCGGCATTTTGCCAATTGTGGGCGCCGCGCAGGGTCTCGATATCATTCAGGTCGGCGATAAGTTCGGCGGGCGTGTCGATCCCGGTTCGATACAGCCGGCCGTCACGGGCAAAGATGCCCCCCGCCACTTCGTGGGCCGTGGATATTTCTACGACCTTGCGCCCGGCGGCCTGCATGGCCTGGCAGATCGGCGCCGACCATTCATCGTCGCTGCCGATGACCAGCGTGGCATCGGGGCAGGCCATCGCCAACAGGCGCTGCTTGGCCGCGACATAGCCGTCCATGCCGCCGTGGCGGTCCAGATGATCAGGGCTGATATTCAACAATGCGACGACCTGAGGCCGCAGCCCCTCGGTCAAATCGATTTGATACGAGGACAGCTCGAGTATGTAGGCGCCCGCCGCCGCCAGGACATCGAAGTCCAGGACCGGACGGCCCAGATTGGCGCCGACCTCCACCCCTCGGCCGGCGCGGGACAAAATATGACCCAGCAGCGAAGTCGTCGTGGACTTGCCGTTGGTACCGGTCACCGCCGCGACCGCCGCCGCCGGCCGGGTCCGGGCAAACAATTCCACATCGCCCAGTATTTCGGCCCCCAGACGATCGGCCAGGCCGACCACCATATGGGGCCGCGGATGGGTCAACGGCACGCCGGGGCTTAAAATCAGGGCGGCGATACCCTTCCAGGCTTCGGGCGATGGCGCCACGGCTTCAGCGCCAAGCCTGACCGCGTCCAGGCGGCGGTTGGGATCGTCGTCCCAAACCAGCACCCGCGCACCGCCCGCCACCAGCGCCCGGGACGCGGACAGACCGGTCCGGCCCAGGCCAAAGACGGCCACGGATTTGTCTTGATATGCGGTGATCGGGATCATCGCTCAACGCAACTTCAAGGTGGCCAGGCCGACCAGGGCCAGAATGACGGCAATAATCCAAAACCGGATCACGATGGTTGGTTCGGCCCAGCCCTTTTGTTCGTAGTGATGATGCAGTGGCGCCATGCGGAAAACCCGGCGGCCGGTCATCTTGAACGAAGCGACCTGGACGATGACCGATACCGTTTCCAACACGAACAGGCCGCCAATGATGGCGAGCACCAACTCGTGCTTGGTGACCACGGCGACCGCGCCCAGTCCGCCGCCAAGGGACAGGCTGCCCGTATCGCCCATGAAGACCATGGCCGGCGGCGCGTTGAACCATAGAAACCCCAGCCCGGCCCCAACCAGCGCGCCGCAATAGACGGCCAGTTCGCCGGCGCCCGGTACGGCGTGCACTTGCAGATAAGCGGCGAAAACCACGTTGCCGGTCAGATAGGCGATCAAGGCAAAAGCGGAACCGGCAATGATCAAAGGCCCGATGGCCAGGCCATCCAGGCCGTCGGTCAGGTTCACGGCGTTGGACGATCCAACCATGACCAAAGCCGCGAACGGGATGAAAAAGATACCCAGGTTCAACAGCAGGTCCTTGACGAACGGCAGCGCCAAATGGGTGGCGATGGCGGCGGGCTGAAACGACATGATCCACAGTGCCGCGATCACCGCGACAATCAATTCCAACGCCAGTTTCAACTTGCCGGGCAGACCGCGCGCGTTTGCCTGTGTCACCTTCAGATAGTCATCGGCGAAACCGATCAGGCCGAAGCCGGCGGTGACCAACAGTACGGCCCAGACATAGCGGTTGCTCATATCAGCCCACAGCATGGTCGATACCGAAAGCGCCAACAGGATTAAAAAGCCGCCCATGGTGGGCGTGCCCTGCTTGGCCACGATATGTTGCGCGGGGCCGTCTTCGCGGATCGGCTGACCCTGACCCTGCTTGCTGCGCAGCCAGCGGATCAGGGGCGGGCCGACAATAAAGCTGATGAGCAAGGCGGTCATCACCGCGGCGCCGGTGCGGAAAGTCAGATAACGGAACAGATTGAACAGGCTGAAATCGTCCGCCAGGGGGTAGAGTAGGTTGAAAAGCATCCCCGCCCCCTATCCGTTGGCCATGGAACAGTTTGGCGAAGAGTTTGGCAAAGAGTTTGCCGGGGCGGCCGCCCCGCCCAGGCCGCGCAGCGCCTCGACGATGGGCGCCATGGCCAAACCCAGCGAGCCCTTGACCAGCACTGTATCGCCAGGCTGAACCGCGGCCACGACCTTGGGCAGCAATTGCGCCGATGTCGCCCCGTGTTCTCCGCGCATGGCCTTGGGCAAGGCAGCGAACAGATGGGCCATTTGGGCGCCGCAGGCAAAGACCCGGTCAACCCCGGCCGCCACCAGCGCCGGGGCCAGTGCCGCATGCAACTCCGGCGCCGTTGAACCCAATTCCAACATGTCGCCCAGGACGGCGATCCGCCGGCCCAACGGCGCCGACTCCATCGCGCCAAGGGTTTCAATCGCCGCCGCCATGGCAACGGGCGAGGCGTTGTAGCTTTCATCGATAATCAGCAAGGCATCATCGCCAAAGACGATGCGATGGCGCTGCCCGCGTCCCTTGGCCGCCGTCACCTCGGCCATGGCCAAGGCGGCCAGCCCCAGATCCGCTCCCAGGGCGCGGACGGCGGCCAGGACAGCCAGGCTGTTGATGGCCCAATGGCGGCCCGGCGCGCCCACCTTGTAAGTCACGGCCTGGCCGTCAATATCGGCGGAGATGCAGTTGCAGGTGGGATGCTGGGCCAGGCCGATCAAGCGCGCCTGGGCATCCCGGTGCGCGCCAAAGGAAATGACCCGGCCCACGCCCGCTGCCTTTGCCGCCGCTTCCAGGTGGCCAAAGTGCGCGTTGTCGCGGTTCAGAATGGCAATCCCGTCCGGCTCCATGCCGGCGAAGATTTCCGCCTTGGCATCGGCGATTTGGCTAAGCGAGGTGAAGAATTCCAGATGCACCGGCTCCACATTGGTGATGATGGCCACGTGGGGGCGGACCAGACGGCTAAGCGGCGCGATCTCGCCTGGATGGTTCATGCCCAACTCGTAAATCCCATAGGCGCAATTTCGGGGCATCCGCGCCAGGCTTAGGGGGGCGCCCCAATGATTGTTCAAATTGCCTTGCGAGGCATGGGCCGAGGCACTTCGCGCCAGGGCCAGATAAAGCGCTTCTTTGGTGCCCGTTTTCCCCACGCTACCGGTCACGGCGGCGATCCGGGCCGCGCTGCGTTCGCGGGCGGCACGGCCCAAGGCCTGCAATCCGGCCAAGGTATCGCCGACCTCCAACAGGGGGGTGCCAGAATCCAGATTATCGGGACGATGGCTGACCATGGCGGCGGCGGCGCCGCGCGCCAGGGCATCGGCGACAAAGCGGTGGCCATCAAAATTCGGTCCCCGGATCGCCACGAACAGATCGCCGGCCTTGACGGTTCGGCTATCGATGGAGACACCGCTGGCCTGCCAATCGCCATTGCTTTGACCGTTTGCCGCCGCGGCTGCTTCCCCGGCCTGCCAAAGGATCGGAGCGGTCATGAGCTTTCCCCCGCCAGGACCCGGCGCGCCATGTCGCAGTCGTCAAAGGGATGGGTCACGCCGTTGATTTCCTGTCCCGTCTCGTGGCCCTTGCCGGCGATCAGCAAGACATCGCCGGGCCCCAACCACGAAATCGCCGTGGCGATGGCCTGGCCACGGTCGCCGATCTCCGTTGCATCGGGACAACCGCGCAGAACCTCGGTCCGGATGGCGGCGGCGTCTTCGCCGCGCGGATTGTCGTCGGTGACCACTATGCCGTCGGCCAGTTCGGCGGCGATGCGGCCCATCTGCGGGCGTTTGCCGCGGTCCCGGTCGCCGCCGCAGCCAAAAACCACGATCAACCTGCCTTTGGTATGGGGACGCAGGGCGGCAATGGCGGCGCGCAAGGCCTCCGGCTTGTGGGAATAATCCACATAGACGCGGCCGCCATGCGCCAGGCACCCGACCGCCTGCAAGCGGCCCGACACGCCGGTCAGGCGGGCGGCGGCGGCCAAGACGGCGTCCGGATCTTCGCCACAGGCCAGAACAAGGGCGATGGCACACAAAACATTCTCGGCCTGAAAGGCGCCGATCAACGGCAGTTCCATTTCCCCTCGATGCCCCATGGCCGCGATGGACAGCCGTTGCCCATCGCCAACGATGCGGCGCCGCAACAGATCGATATCTCCGCCCGCGCCGAAAGTGAGGATGCGGTGGCCCCCGGCCTGACATGCCGCGCGCAGGCGATCCGTCAGATCGGACCCCACGGGCAACACGGCGGTGCCGCCCGGCGCCATGACAACCTTGAATAGGTGCAGTTTGGCCTGAAAATAGGCCTCCTCGTCAGGATGATAATCCAGATGATCGCGGGACAGATTGGTAAACGCCGCCACGCTCACATTTACCCCGTCCAGGCGCCGTTGTTCCAGTCCGTGGCTGGAGGCTTCCAGGGCCAGACGATCAACGCCCACCACCGCCAGGTCCCGCAACACTTCATGCAGGATCACCGGTTCCGGCGTGGTATGGGCCAGTTTGCGTTGCAGAGGCGGCGAATTGACCCCCAGGGTCCCAAGGGAGGCGCCGGAGCGGCCCAGAGACGCCCAGATCTGGCGGACGAATTCAACAATGGAACTTTTTCCGGCGGTGCCGGTCACGGCCACGATGGTTTCAGGCTGCTCGGCAAAGAAGCGCGCCGCCAGTTGGGATAGGCGGCGGCGTGGTTCTTCGTCCTCGATTACGGGTATATCGAGCGCTGTTTCCATGGCGGCGGCCAAACCGGGTGGCCCCAATAACGCGGCCGCCCCGCGGCGGATCGCCTCGGGCACGAAATCCGCGCCGCTGATGGCGCTATCGGCAACGCTACTGGGCAAGGCGGCGAACAGATAGCCGGGCTCGACCAGACGGCTGTCAGCCGTCAGCCCAAAGATTTCCCGATCCGCCAACTGGCTCATTTCCTCTCCCATGAGTTCAATTAACCGCAACGTTCCGGTCCCGGCCGTGCGAGGACGAGGGCGGCGGCAACGCCATCGCCCGCTGGACTGGCGCGGCCTCGTTGTCGACGGGCCGAACCCCCAGAATTGGCGCAATCCGGCTAACCACCCGCCCGGCCAGCGGCGCCGCGGTCCAGCCGGCGGTGGCATAGCCCTGGGTTTCCCCATCACCCCGCGGTTCGTCCAACAACAGGTACAGGACATATTTCGGTGCCGTCATGGGAAAGGCCGCGACAAAGGAAGAGATCAAGGCATCGCGGCGGTAGCCGCCCGCGGCGGCCTTTTCCGCCGTGCCGGTTTTGCCGCCAACCAGATAGCCCGGTGCCTCGGCCTTGCGTCCGGTGCCCTTTTCGACCACGGCGCGGAGCAGGCGGCGCAGTTGGTTGGAAGTGCGGCCGCGGATGACCTGAACGCCGAGGGTACGCACGCCCGGCTTGCGCTTGATCAAGGTGGCGGGCAGCAGCACGCCGCCATTCACCATTGCCGCGAAGGCGGTGGCGAATTGCACCGGACTAACCGCCAGGCCATGGCCATAGGCCGCCGTCATGGTGCTGATCTCGCCCCAGCGGGCCGGGGTGATGGGCGTGCCGATCTCGGGCAGTTCCAGGCTCGGCCGGCTCAACAGGCCAAAACGTTCGAGGTATTTGCGCTGGCCATCGCGGCCCACATCCAGGGCCATCTTGGCGGCGCCGATGTTGGAGGAATAGATCAGAATTTCCGGCACCGACAACCAGCGCCTTTTGGCGTGGCTGTCGCGAATGGCGAACCGGGCCATCCGGATCGGTTTGCTGGCGTCATAACCGCCGCGCAATTTCGTCGCGCCGCTGTCCAGCGCCATGGCCACGGTCAACACCTTGAAGACGGAGCCCAGCTCATACACGCCCTTGGTGGCCCGGTTGAAGCGGGCCAAGGCGGGCGCGGCGGTGGGATGGTTGGGATCAAAATCCGGCAACGAGGCCAAGGCCAATATTTCACCGGTGTTGGCATTCATCACCACACCGGCGGCACCCGAGGCGCGAAAGCGGTCCTTGGCCGCCGCCAGTTCATCGCGCAGCACATACTGCACCCTGACATCCAGGGACAATTGCAGGGCTTGCCCCCGGGGGCCGCGGTTACGCATCTCCTGGTCGAAGTATTTCTCAACGCCCGCGATGCCGTTGCCGTCAACATCGGTAAAGCCCAGGACATGGGACTGCAGGGCGCCCTGGGGATACACTCGGCGCTGTTCGTCGCGGAAATACAGGCCCGGGATACCCAGGCCATTGACCGCCGCCTGTTGCGATGGCGTCAGGTTCCGCTTCAGCCAGACGAACGCACGGCCCGAGGACAGGCGTTCCAGAACCGCCGATGGGCTCAATTCGGGCAGGACGGCGACCAAACGCCGGGCCGCCTTGGGCGCATCTGGCACCACCCTGGCGTCGGCATACAAGGACGCGGTCAGCAAGTTCGTCGCCAGCAGAACGCCGTTTCGGTCCACGATGTCGGCCCTGCCGGCGGTGGACTTGGTGGGGCTGGCGGGAATGAAGGCCAGCGATGGGCCCGGTTCGCGAATGACGGTCAGCTCGATCAGGCGGCCGGCCAGGACAATGAAGCTGACGGTGAAAACCAGCGCCACGGTCAACAGCCGGGTACGGCCGACGCGGATGGCCTGGGCCTTGCTGCCAACCAAAAGGGTATCACCCGCCGGCCCCGTTGCCGCTGCAATGTCCCGCGCCGGGACGGGCAAATCCGGCCGTATCATGGCTGCTTCCCGCTGCTGGCCAGGATAATCCGCCCGCCGCGGCGCGGCTTGGCCGGTTTCCAGCCCGGCACGGGCGGTGCGCCAAACGGTTCCCGGTGGGTACCCTTGGGACCGCCGGCTTTCATGGGCAGACCGGCCAGCCCGCCGATCTGTTCCGGGGCCAGGGGACGCAGGGCAAGGTAACGCCGGGCCAGGGCCTGGACCCGGCTGGGCTGGCTCAGGAAACTCCATTCCGCCGCCAGGATGCGGCTGTCGCGGCGGTTGTCTTCCAATTGGGCCGTTGCCACGGCCAGGCGCCGCTCCAACTGCTGCACCTGGGATTTCAGGCGGTACAGGCCCAGGGAGATCGCCAGCACCAGCGACAGAACGATAATCGTGACGGGCCACCTCATGGCGCAGCCTCCCCGTCCGAGAAGGCCAGGGCGGTGCGCTGGGCGACCCGCAAACGGGCCGAACGGGCCCTGGGGTTGGCCGCGATCTCGGCCGCCGTGGGCTTGGCCGCGCCACGCCGGGGCAATTGGAAGGTGACGGGGCGCAGGTCATCGTCGGGCGGGCGGTGACGCGAGGGGCCGGGCCGCAGGCCAGCCCGTTCGGCCAGAAACTGCTTAACCTCCCGATCCTCCAATGAATGGAAGGAAACCACCGCCAGCCGGCCCTGGGGCGCCAACAGGCGTTCGGCGGCGCGCAAACCCTGGCGCAGCTCGTCGATCTCGCTGTTTACGTAGATCCGCAGGGCCTGAAAGGTGCGGGTCGCGGGGTGGATGCGCCCGGCGCCGCGGCCGACAACCTTGGCGACGATATTGGCCAGCGCCGTGGTCCGTTCAATGGGGGCGATGTCCCGGGCCTTCACGATGGCGCGCGCCACCGCGCGGGAGCGGCGCTCGTCACCCAATTGATAAATGATATCGGCCAGCTCTTCCTGGCCGCGGCTGTTGACCACGTCCGCGGCACTTTCCCCGGCCTGGGCCATGCGCATGTCCAGCGGGCCATCGGCGGCAAAGGAAAAGCCGCGCCGGGCCTGATCCAATTGCATCGAGGAAAGGCCCAGATCCAGGGTGACGCCGTGCACCCGCGAGGCACCAGCCGCGACGGCCAATTGCGCCATTTCGGAAAACCGGCCCTGCACCAAGGTCAGGCGTTCGCCATAACGGGCCACGGCCGAGGCGCCCGCCGCAACCGCGTCCGGGTCGCGGTCGATGGCGATCAGCCGGCAATCGGCCGCGTCCAGGATCGCCTGGGCATAGCCGCCGGCCCCAAATGTGCCGTCCAGATAAATGCCGCCATCGGTGGGGGCCAGGGCGTCCAGCACCTCCGCGATCATCACCGGGATGTGGACGGCGGCGGTCATTCGCCGCGCTCCAAGCGCTCGCGGCCCAAGTTGTCGCGGCGGTGCAGCTCGAACTTGGCGGCCTGTTCCTTGGCCCGGTCCGAAGCCTCCAACTCGTAAGCTTCATAAGCCTCCGGGGCCCAGATCTGGAAAGTCTCGCCACGGCCCGCGAAAGTGGCCATGGCGGTGATGCCCGCGTGCTGCAGCATTTGTTGCGGCAGGATAACCCGGCCCTCGCCGTCGAATGGCAGGCGGTGTGACTTGGTCAGGATGGCGGTAGCGAGATCGCCGTATTCGTTGGAGAACGGATTAAAGCTGTCGATACCCTCGGACAGGGACTTCATCCGGCCGATGTCGCAGGCATCCAGGGCGCCGTCGTTCACCGGCGAGGGAAATACGATAACGCCCGCGAAGGCTTCACTGGTCAGGTCGGCACGGAACGACGCGGGCACGGAAACCCGCCCCTTTCCGTCTACCTTGTTATCAAACCGCGACAAAAACAGCGCCACGACCAATCTCCCGATCCATGTTCTCGCAACGAGATGTCAGGCCAAGCAATCAACATTCCTCGCCACGATACCCAATTTGGGTTTTTATGGGATATCATGCCTTACTATGCCCGTCAATTATTAAACAAATAATTAATTGGCAATTTCAAAGTCAAAATTGGGCAACGAAGTGTTTCGCCAAATGCCGCGACTGATCAAATTCAGCTTGATCTGCTAAATCGACGGATGGTCTATAGGAACAATAAGGCGAGATCTTGTTCTTTGTATGTTCTAATTGTTATTTTTGCCGCCCGTCCGCGCGGATCCGGCCGCGGACCGGGCTCAAAATAGGGGGCGCCAGACGGCCTGTAAGCCGGGTTCTGTCCACGCCGCGGCCCGAATTTAGCGGCGATAGACGGCCATTCATCTAGGGCGCCCGTCACCGGACGCCTCGTGCAACCTACCCGGACGGCGGCGCAAAAACCCGCCTGTCCCGCCCTGGCCCGGAATAAATCCCGGGCCCGGACCGAACCTGCCATCCCTATTCGGTTTTGCTCCCGGTGGGGTTTACCCTGCCACGGCCGTTACCGCCCGTGCGGTGCGCTCTTACCGCACCCTTTCACCCTTACCCCTCTCCGGAACCAGTCCGCCGGAGGGGCGGTTTGCTTTCTGTGGCACTTTCCCTGGGGTCGCCCCCGCCGGGCGTTACCCGGCACCGTTTTTTCGTGGAGCCCGGACTTTCCTCCCCTGCCCTAGGACAAAGGCGACCGTCCAGCCGTCTGGCAACTACAAGATGGAGGCATCGGCCGGCCCGGTCAAGTCATGGGGGCCAAGCAGTCCGGTAAGTAAGCCGAGACATTCGCCATCCATCGCGCCATCGATTTTTTCCGGGCGCCAGTGACGTTGAAAGGCCGTGGCGCACGCCGCCAGGCCAGCACCCGAGACGTCATAGCCAAAGCGGGCCAGCGCCGCCGCCGCGCTGCCGCCACCTTTGCCTTTCGCCGGCCACAGGCCAACGCCCGCCGCCGCCAAGGCGGCCCAGTCGAATAACTCTCCCGGATCCTGCTTGCGCCCCGGGGCCACATCCGCATGACCCAGAACCCGATGGGACGGAATGGCATGGCGGCGCAAGATGCCGCGGCAAAGTTCCGTCAAGGCAGCCATTTGCGCCCGGGGAAAGGCCCGGTAGCCGAATTCATGACCCGGATTGACCAATTCGATGCCAATGGAACAGCCGTTTATATCTTGCTCTCCGGCCCAGCGGGCGACGCCTGCGTGCCAGGCCCGGCGGTCTTCCGGGACCAGGGCGAAAACCGCGCCGTCTTCCTCAATCAGATAATGGGCCGAGACCTTGGCCGCCCCGTCGCACAGCCGCGATAGGGCCGCCTCGGCGCTGGTCATGCCGGTGTAATGGAGCAACAGCATGTCGATGGCGCCGCCGGGTGGGCGGGCATCATGGTTGGGCGATGGCCGCTCGACGATCACGTCAACAGGCTCTCGGCCCGCTCAAGGTCTTCGGGCCGGTTGGCATTGAAGAATGGGTCGAAGGGCCGCACGGGCCAGTCCACATGCACCAGGGCATGGCGCGCCGTCCAGGCATCGATCTTGCGCAGATCCTCAACTTCCATGGCCCGGCGCAAATCATCCGCCAGGTCCACATCCCACAGGCCAATGGGGGGATGCGGCCGCCCGTCGGAGCGGGCACAGGCGATGCGCGCGCCCGCCGCCCGCTTGGCCGCGGCCAGCCGCGGAACCAGATCAAGGGGCAGGAACGGCCCGTCGGTAGGTACCGACAGCATCATCTTGACGCCCGCGCCGTGGGCGCGCACCCACTCCATGCCGGTCAGGATGCCGGCCAGGGGTCCGGCCATGCCGGGAATGCTATCGGCCACCACCGGCAAACCAAAAGCGGCGAAACGCGTGCCATCGCCATTGGCATTCAACACCAGTTCGCCGAGCTGTCCCTGCAAGCGCTCGATCACGTGGGCCAGCAGGGGCCGCCCGCCCAGGAGCCGCAGGCATTTGTCCCCGCCCCCCATGCGCCGGGCGCCGCCACCGGCCAACAGCAGGCCGACGATGGCGGCATCCTCAGTCATGTTCTTTTGGCACTATGTTGATATCCGCGTCGAAGATCAGCCGGTCCTCGCCGGCCAGACACAAGAAACGTTTGCCCTTGGCCCGGCCGATCACGGTCAGTTTGGCTTGCCGCGCCAGATCGACCCCCCAGGCCGTGAAACCCGATCGCGAGATCAGAATGGGGATACCCATGCGCACGGTCTTGATGATCATTTCCGAGGTCAGACGTCCGGTGGTGTAAAAGATTTTGCCCCGCGCGGTCTCGTTATTCAGGAACATCCAGCCGGCGATCTTGTCGATGGCGTTGTGCCGGCCCACGTCTTCCATATAGATCAGGGGCCGGTCTTCTTCGCAAAGCACACAGCCATGAATGGCCCCGGCGGTCAGGTACAGGCTGGGTTGCTGGTTGATCTTGCGGCTGAGGCTGTAGATCCACGAAGTCTTAAGCATCGCGTCGCCAGGCAGTTCGATTTCGTCGAAATGTTCCATGATGTCGCCAAAGGCCGTGCCCTGGGCGCAACCGGAGGTCAAGGTCTTCTTCTTCAGCTTTTCCTCGAAATCAGTGGTCCGTTCGGTGCGGACCACGACGACCGCCAATTCCTCGTCATAGTCGATGCCTGTCAGCTTATCGTCGCTACGCAACATGTTCTGGTTCAACAAATAGCCCACGGCCAGGCAATCGGGATGATCGCCGATGGTCATCATGGTGACGATTTCCTGACCGTTAAGGTACAGGGTGAGGGGCTGTTCGATCACCACGCGGGTGCTGACCTGGGCGCCGGTCTGATCGATGCCGCCGACCTGTTGCGTCAGGCGCTCATCCTCGGGCGCCGGGGCCAGTTGAAATTCCTTCATGGCCACAATATGGCCAAGGCCAGGGGCAAAGCCAAGGCCGGGGATGAGAAATTCTCACCCAACGGGCCGCCGGCAATCAGGCCATTAGAAATTGAAAGCCGAACCCGGCGGCCAACGAGCCGACCAGGGCCAAGCCAAGATACCAGGCGAAAACCTGCGGACGGACCAAGGCAAAGACCGCGATGGCGGCCGGAATACAGGACACCCCGCCGGCCACCATGAAAGACATCGCCGCACCCGGCGCCATGCCCAGTTCCATCAGGCCGGCGACCAGTGGTATGGCCGCGAAGCCGTTCAGATAGGCCGGCACGCCGAAAACCGCCGCCAGGGGAATAGCCCAGACGTTGTCGCCACCAAGCAGACCGGCAATGGCCCCGGCCGGAACATAGGCCAACATGACGCTTTCCAGCAGAAAGGCCACCAGAAGCCATTTGCCCAGGAACAAGGTGGTCCTCCAGGCTTCGTTGGCGAATATTTCCCGGCGCCCGCCGTCCCGCCAGAATTTCCAGGACACCTCCCCTTCGCTGCGCACCGAACCCGCGCCGCAACCACCGTCGCCGACGCCTTCCCGCAGGGGCATGGCAAAACCACCCGCCCGCTGCAGCGATAGGGTGGCAAAGCCGCCCAAAAGGCCAATGCCCAACGCGGCGGCCGTCTTGCCGACGGCAAAGGGCAGGCCCAAAGTGCCCATGATCAGCAGAAACATCTGCGGATCCATCAAGGGCGAGGCCAGCCAGAACGCCATGACCGGCGCCAGGGGCACGCCCATGGCCAACAGGGCGGCGATCAAGGGGATCACGCCGCAAGAGCAGAATGGCGAGAGGGCGCCAAACAGCGCGGCGGCAAAAACCATCTGCACCGGCCGGCCCTGGAACACTTTGGCGATCAGATTATCGGCGCCCGAGGCCTTGGCATAAGCGGCCAGACCGATGGATACGGCCAGGAATGGTGCGATTTGCAACAAGCCGTTGCCGGCGAAACCGATGCTGGATACGGTCTGTTGCGGCGCCAACAGGGCGCCAAGCAGCAAGGCGGCGGCCACCGCCAGCCAGACCCGGTCGATACCGGAAACGCGGCGCGCCGCACCGGTGATGGAGAGGGAAATATCGCTCATGCCCCTGAACCTTTCTGAAGTGATCCTTCCTCAACATCAAGTATTTGGTGGCCGTGCCCGGCAATGGCGTCATGGGCAATGCCATCGGCGGCACAGCAATTCCGGGTCAAAAACCGCAAGACCCCATCCATACGCTGATAGTTGGCCCGGCAGATCAGCTTTCGCCCCTGGCGTTCCTGTCGTACCAAATCGACCTGGATCAACCGCGCCAGATGATGGGACAAGGTGGAAGCCGGTACGCCAAGGCGCGCCTGGATCTCACCCACCGTTAATCCGCCCCGCCCCGCCGGCACTAATTGTGTGACCACGGCCAGACGGGTTTCGTTGCCCAATGCCTCCATGGCATCGGCGGTTGTTTGCAGTTGGCTTGGCTCGGGCAGTGCAATTATCTCGTTCATGAAAGTCAATCTAAGGCATCACAGAGATAAATACAACTATATTTCTAGAATTATCGAATTGATGTCACTACGCATGTCCCGCTTCGGCGGACAGGAATGACGGATCGATGCCAACCTTGCGCACGGCGCGGTCCCATTTTTCGCCTAAATCGTCATCAAACAACAGGCCGGCATCCGCCGGGACGTTGAGCCAGCCGTTAGCCTGAATTTCCTCGTCCAACTGGCCGGCGGACCAGCCGGCATAACCCAGGGTCAGCAGACTGTGGGCCGGACCTTCGCCTTCGGCGATGGAACGCAGAATATCCACCGTCGCCGTCAGGCCCACGTCCTCGGTCACTTCCAAGGTTGAATCCTGGCGGTAATCCAAGGAATGCAGGACGAAGCCACGGCCGGTTTCCACCGGGCCGCCAACCAGGATCGGGATCGGGTTCTTGATGCTGTCGGTCTCGATCTCCAACTGCTTTAACAGCTCAGGAAAATCGATTTCGTCGGCCTTTTTATTGACCACCAAACCCATGGCGCCGTCCGCCGAATGGGCGCACATATAGATCACCGTCCTTTCGAACCGCGGATCGCCCATGGTAGGCATGGCGATCAAGAGCTGACCGGTCATGTAACCGTCGTCGCCCGGCGCACTATCCGTGTCATCGTCCGGCATGTCATCACTGTTTTCGTCAGATTCCATGATATTCACGTGGTAATGGAGGCAAGGAAATTAAAACTCTCACGCTATTGTCAGCCCATATAGGTTAATTAACCCCTATATTGCAGGCATGGACCAGCAAATATATCCGAGGTCCGGGCAAAAATATGCAAAATTTAAAGTTAATATTCCGTAATGGCGCAGTTTCCGGGCTTGCCGCACTTTTCGTGGCCGTCTCGATCATAGCCGCTACCCTGCTGGCCGGCCCCACCCGGGCCGGGACCGCATCCGGGGTCTGGGAAGGAACGGACGAAGCCGCCGCGCGCCTGATCGCCGGACAAAGCCGGGTGGATGGCGATGGCCGGATCTGGCTGGGGGTACAAATCACGCTCGGTCCGGGCTGGAAGACTTATTGGCGCGATCCGGGCGAATCCGGGGCGCCCCCCCGCCTGGATTGGAGCGCATCGGACAATCTCGATTCGATTGACGTGCGCTGGCCCGCGCCGCAACGTTTCAGCTCCTTTGGCTTCGACAGCTTCGGCTATCATAGTGAAGTTGTTTTGCCGGTATTGATCAAGGTGGCAGCACCCGCGCGGACCGCGACGGCCCGGCTGAACCTGGATTACATGGTTTGCGCCCAGGTCTGTATTCCCATGCGGGCCGAACTGGCACTGGAGTTGCCCGCCAATATCACCGGCGCCACGGGCGCCAAGGCGGAAGCAAGCGCCTTTGCGCCCCTCATCCGGCGCTATCTGCAGCGGGTGCCCCAGCCGGCGGCCAAAGCCGGCCTTGCCATCAAAAGCGCGGTGGTAAGCGGCCCGGCCGGCGAACAGATCTTGCGAATAACGGGCCAATCGGCGCAGCCTTTCGCGGCCCCTGATCTGATGGTTGAAGGGCCGGAGCCTTTCGCTTTCGGCCGCCCTGAAATGACCTATGGCGCGGGCCGTCACGAGGTGGCCATGGCGCTGCCGGTCTATGCCGGCACCGGCAAGGCCAAGCTGACCACCCAGGCGCTGACCCTTACAATGGTAGACGGCCGCCGCGCCGTGGAACGCCGGGTCATCCTGGGCCAATAAAAAACCCCGCGCCGCGCTTTGCATCCGCCCGCATCATGGTTGTATGCTGTAATGACGTTAGCGGGCGCGGCGTCGCCCGTGAACGATCACGACAGCGACGTTTACGACAGCAACATTCACGACAGCGACAATCGTAAAATAATGGGGGGATGTGACTATGACGATTTCGGTTGGCGATAAGATGCCTTCGGGCACTTTGATGACCACGGGCGACGGCGGTCCGGAGCCCGTATCAACGGACGAATGGTTCGCTGGTAGAAAAGTGGTGCTGTTCGGCCTGCCCGGCGCCTTCACGCCGACCTGCTCGGCCCAGCACGTGCCCAGCTATGTGGAAAATCATACCGCGTTGGCGGCCAAGGGCGTGGATGCGGTCGGCTGCATGTCGGTCAACGACGCCTTTGTCATGGGCGCCTGGGGCAAAGATCGACAGGTCGGCAACAATGTGACCATGCTGGCTGACGGCAGCGCCGCCTATACCAAGGCCCTGGGGCTGGAGTTGGATTTGAGCGCCCGCGGCATGGGCGTGCGATGCCAGCGTTTCGCCATCGTAGTGGACGACGGCGTGGTCAGCGCTATTCAGGTAGAGGAAAATCCCGGTGTCGTCGAATTGACCGGCGCCCAGGCTATCCTGGAACTTCTGTAACAGGCTCTCGATTACAAATACCAACGTGCGTTGGTATAGGCGCCCCGGCGGATTTCGCGCCGGGGCGTTTCTTATTCGTCCCGGGGAATTCGGGCCCGCACCGAGGCCCGCATGGCGGCGACGGCGGCCAGCAATTCGTCCACCTCTTTCAACAGCGCGGGCGCTTCCTGGGCATCGATATCGCCGTCGTCGGCTAGAAATTCGCCAGCCAGGTGGAAGACATCGCCCGCCTCCTTGCCGATCGAGGTGAGGTGATCGAGCCAACTGCCCGCCGCCTCGACCGATGGCAGATGCAACAGCAGCGCATCATGCTCGCCGGCAAGATGTTCGGTGACCGGCATTTTGCCCGCCGCCCGTTCTAGGGCCTGTTGAGATTCATCGAGAATTTATGATCCCGGAGCACTGCTGTCCGGTTAACTGAGCGGTGCTGGCTTTGAGAGCCAGGATTTCTGCGGGGTTTGAAGCGAAAATGCATGGTGTCGATTTGAATTGGATGGAGCACTTTTCGGAGTTTCTCCGAGGAGATGCTCATGAACACC
>JAKZRK010000238.1:0-22555 GCA_047518225.1 Alphaproteobacteria bacterium
CCTCTTACAAGCTGGCAATTGCAATGTAGGAAGGATACAATTCGTCACCGTCGAACCTCGCGTCAAATTCCGTGTAAGCAACTGAATTATAACGCAAAATGAGGTCCGGCGGTAACCTATTCATGATTCTTCCGGGCTAGAGCAGTTCCGGGATAACCCAAAGCGGCGCCTCGCCCCGGTCCACCCGCTGCACATTATCAAAGGCGTTGCGGACCCGCACCTTGTTGCTTTCAAAGGTCGGCCCGGCCATATGCGCCGTCAAAACGACATTATCGAGTGCAAGCAACGGGTTATCGGCCTTGGGCGGCTCTTGGTCGTAAACATCCAGGCCGGCGGCGGCGATGCCGCCCGAGGTCAGGGCCTCGTACAAGGCGCCCTCGTTGATCACCGGGCCACGGCTGGTATTGATCACCATCGCCGAGGGTTTCATTTCGGCAAGCTCCGCGGCACCGATCATGTGCCGGGTTGAGCTGTTCAAGGGTACATGCAGGGAGATCAAATCGGACTCTCGCAGGATCTCCCGCAGCAGGCGGAAACGCACACCCAGCGCATCTTCCTCGCCTTCGCTCAGGCGGGCAATGTCGAAATAGACGACGTCCATGCCGAACGCCCGCGCCAGCCGCGCCGTCTTCTTGCCGATGGTGCCCAGGCCGATAATGCCAAGGGTCTTGTTCCGCAATTCGTACAGCTTCGGGGTTTCGTTGCCGCGCCAACGGCCGGCCGCCACGTCCGCGTGCTGGCGGACCAATTTGCGGGACACCGCTAGCATCAGCAGCAATGCATGTTCCGAAACGGCGACGGCGTTCGCGCCGCCATTGTTCGAAACCGGCACGCCAGCCTTGCGCGCGGCGGCGATGTCGGCGTTGTCATAGCCCGCGCTCAGCAGTTGTATCAGCCGAAGATTTGGGCCGCCGGCGAACAATTCGTCAGCAACCAGCATGTCGACGAAGCCGACGAGATATTCGGCATCGGCAAGGGCCGCCTTGTATTCCGCGCTTGCCGCCGCGGCGATGACCAGATCATAACCGGCGGGCACCAACTCCCGCGCGAAGTCCGCCGCGGCGGGAAACTGTGTAACGAAAACAATTTTCGAGCCCATTTTAGATCCTTCCCCGTTCTTTTTCCGTCGATGCACGCGGTCACATATTGCCCGCTTGAAAGAAAAAAGGGGCTAGCCAATTACGAGCTAACCCCTTGAAATATTTGGTGGAGCCAGACGGAATCGAACCGACGACCTCTTGAATGCCATTCAAGCGCTCTCCCAACTGAGCTATGGCCCCATTTGGCGTACCCGGCGGCGCGGGAACGCGACGGGCGGAAACTAGGGTGCGGGGGCAGCCAATTCAAGGCCAAACTGCCCCCGGAAATACATTTTCTGACTATTCCCGACAAATATCCAGGCGACGCCCGGCAGGGAACCCATTGACCGTGTCCGATCACCGGCCGCGGATCATTCGTCGGAAATCTTGCTCTTTCTCAGGTCGGCTTCCGCCAACACATCGTCGTCATCGTCATCATCGTCATCATCGTCGTCGTCGTCGACCTCATCAACGACGTCGTCGATCAGGGACTCCCCTTCATCATTCACGGACGCTTTCTTCTTATCCGCGATGGCCGTTACCGCGACCTCCTCCACCTTTGCCTCCGCCTTGCGGGTGCGCCGCACGCCGCCCGGCGCCGCGGTGGCGACAGGTACATCACAGGCTGGGCAGGTGTTTGGGTTACGGCCCATGTCATAAAACTTGGCGCCACAGCCCAAGCAGGTGTGCTTGGCGCCCCATTCCGCCTTGGCCACTGATATTTCCCCCAACTGTCCGCCGCTCGGAACTGTCGGCGCACCCCAATAGAGAACATGCGCTATCCCTGTCAACAGCAGATTCCGCCGCCGCCCCGAAGATGAAATTTCGAGCATGGTAATTCGGATTGTCCGTCTGGCGATGGTCATGGCTTTATGTTAGGCAAGGCACTAGAGCGGCGCCGCCAAAAGGCCGCCGCCAATGATAGGTATTTGCCGATCGTGTCCGTCAAGATCGCCCATCCCGCCGCATCCCATGGCGCGCCCCTGCAAGGCAGGATCGCCGTGCCCGGAGATAAGTCGATCTCGCACCGGGCCTTGATCCTGGGCGCGTTGAGCGTTGGAGAAAGCACAATCCACGGCCTGCTGGAAGGCGCCGATGTGCTGGCCACGGCCCAGGCCCTGCGCGCGTATGGCGCCGAAATCAGGCGCGGCTCGGACGCCGTCTGGCGCGTTAATGGGGTTGGGGTTGGCGGTCTGATGACGCCGTCGGATATTCTGGATCTGGGCAATTCCGGCACCGGGGCGCGGTTGTTGCTGGGCCTTGCGGCGGCCCATGGGATCACCTCTGTTTTCACCGGCGATGCCTCGCTGCGGCAGCGGCCCATGGAGCGGGTCATCACCCCGTTGCAGCAAATGGGCGCCCGCTTCGAGGCCGCGCCGGGAGGCCGTTTGCCGATCACGGTCATCGGCACCAACCGGGCCATGCCCATCGAATACCGCCTGCCGGTGCCATCGGCGCAGATCAAATCCGCCGTGCTGCTGGCCGGCCTGAACGCGCCCGGTTGCACCCAGGTGATCGAGAGGCACCCCAGCCGGGATCATACGGAACATCTGCTGCGCCACTTCGGGGCCGAGGTGACGGTCGGCGATGATGACGATGGCGCCCGCCGCATCAGCCTGACGGGCCGGCCGGAATTACGGCCGCAAAACGTACGGGTGCCGGGGGATCCATCCTCCGCCGCATTTCCCATCGCGGCCGCCCTGCTGGTACCCGGCTCGGAACTCACGGTCACCGGAGTTGGTCTAAATCCCCTGCGCGCGGCCCTGCTGGATACCTTGCGCGAGATGGGGGCTCAGATCACGGAACACAACCGCCGCCAGGATCAGGGCGAGCCGATTGCCGATCTGGTGGTCCGCGCCGGCCCCCTGCGCGGGATCGAGGTGCCCGGCGGACGGGCCCCCGCGATGATCGATGAATATCCCATCCTGGCCACGGTGGCCGCCTTTGCCTCGGGACCTACCGTGATGCGGGGCATTGGCGAGTTACGGGTTAAGGAAAGTGACCGTATTTCGGCCATGGCCAACGGTCTGGGCGCGCTGGGCGTGCAGGTGGAAGAGTCGGCCGATGGCCTGGTCGTGCATGGCCACCATGGCGCCGCCCCGGCGCGGAACGGTGTCTGTATCGACAGCGAAATGGATCACCGCATCGCCATGTCGTTTTTGGTTTACGGCCTGGCGGCGCAAGGCCCGGTGCAGGTCGCCGGCTGCGAAATGATCGACACTTCCTTTCCGGGCTTTATGGATTTGATGACGGGGTTGGGCGCGCGCATAGTGGATGGACCATGAATAATCCGCTGGATCACACTTCAAAGTATCCTTTGGTCATTGCGGTGGATGGCCCGGTGGCAGCCGGCAAGGGCACCCTTGGCCGGCGGCTGGCAGCGGATTTCGGCTTTGCCTATCTGGATACGGGCGGCTTGTATCGGGCGGTGGCCCTGCGTTTGTTGCGGAACGGCCAGGCGCTGGACGATATCCCGGCAATGGTGGCCCAGGCCCAGGCCGTCAGCCTGGCGGACCTGGACGATCCCGCCCTGCGCGAGGAGCGGGTGGGGGAGGCGGCCAGCACGATTTCGCCACAACCCGCCTTGCGCGCCGCGCTGTTGAAATATCAGCGGAATTTCGCCGCTCAACCACCCCACGGCGCCCCTGGCGCGGTGCTGGATGGCCGCGACATTGGCACCGTCGTTTGCCCCGAGGCGGCGGTGAAAATTTTCGTCACCGCCAGCGCGGAAGCCCGGGCCAGGCGCCGTCACGCCGAATTGCTGGGCCGTGGCGAGGATATCAGCCTGGCCACGGTGCAGGCCGATCTGGCAAAACGCGATGCCCGCGACATGGAACGGTCAACTTCGCCCCTGGCGCCGGCCGCCGATGCGCACTTGCTCGACACCACAAAAATGGATATAGAGGCCGCGGTTCAGGCGGCACGGAAGATTGTGGCTGCCTGTACCAAGGACTAGTACAATTTCTTGGCGTCGCCGGGCTCCGTTCCGGAGCCGTCATAAATGGTTTCCCGACGCGCCGTCGCCGCCCCAGTCCCTGGACAATAATTCATCCGGGACGGCATATGGAATTTGCGGTGCACTGTTAGGAAATGCCCTTGGCTCAAGACCGCCGGATACAACCGGTTGGCCGACAACGATAGCGGAAAGAGACTTTTGATGACTGACCTAGACAGCGGCGCCGGCACAGGCGCGGATGACGACTTCGAAGCCCTTCTGGCGGATAGCTTTATTTCCCAGGACCAACTGGAAGGCCGCGTGGTGCATGGCACCGTGGTGGCGATCGAAAACGACAATGTCGTGATCGACATCGGCCTGAAGACCGAAGGCCGGATTTCCCTGCGTGAATTTTCCAAGTCGAACGAGGAAATTGCCGTTGGCGACGCGATCGAGGTTTTTCTGGAGCGCATCGAAAACGCCCTGGGCGAAGCGGTCATCAGCCGCGACAAGGCCCGCCGGGAAGAAGCCTGGAATCACCTTGAGGTCGCCTATGACAAGGGCGAGCAGGTCGAGGGTTCGATCGTCGGCAGGGTCAAAGGCGGTTTCACGGTGGATCTTTCCGGCGCCGTGGCATTCCTGCCGGGCAGCCAGGTCGACATCCGCCCGGTGCGCGACATAACCCCGTTGATGAGCATTCCGCAGCCCTTTCAAATCCTGAAGATGGACCGCCGCCGCGGCAACATCGTGGTCTCCCGCCGGGCTGTTTTGGAAGTGACCAGAGCCGTGCAACGGACCGAATTGGTCGCCAACCTGGCCGAAGGTCAGGTGCTGGAAGGCGTGGTCAAGAATATCACCGACTATGGCGCCTTTGTTGATCTGGGCGGCATCGACGGCCTGCTGCATGTCACCGACATGGCCTGGCGGCGCATCAACCATCCATCCGAAGCCCTGACCATCGGCGAAACCGTCAAGGTGCAGGTCATCAAGGTCAATGCGGAAACCCAGCGCATCAGCCTGGGCATGAAACAATTGCTGGAAGATCCCTGGGATGGCATCAAGGTGAAATACCCGCTGAGTGCCAAGTTCACCGGCCGGGTCACCAATATTACCGATTATGGCGCTTTCGTGGAGCTGGAGCCCGGCGTCGAAGGTCTGGTGCATGTCTCGGAAATGAGCTGGACCAAAAAGAACGTCCACCCGGGCAAGATCGTCTCGACCTCGCAGCAAGTGGAAGTAATGGTGCTGGATGTGGATCCGGAACGGCGCCGGGTCAGCCTGGGCCTGAAGCAATGCATGGAAAATCCATGGGAAGAATTCATCGCGGCCCATCCGGTTGGCAACATCGTCGAAGGCGAAGTCAAGAACATCACCGAATTTGGCCTGTTTATTGGCCTGAGCTTTGAACTGGACGGCATGGTCCATATGTCCGACATCAACTGGGACAAGAGTGGCGAAGACGCCATGCAGGGCTACAACAAAGGCGACGCGGTCAAGGCCAAGGTGCTGGATATCGATGTCGGCAAGGAACGCATCAGCCTGGGCATCAAGCAATTGGGCAGCGATCCATTCGCCGCGGCCAGCACCCTGAAGCGGGGCAACGTGGTGACCTGCACCGTCGCCGCCATTCTGGACCGCGGTATCGAGGTCGAGGTTGGCGATGGCCTGCGCGGCTTTATCCGCCGCGCCGATCTGTCCCGCGACCGTTCGGAACAAAAGCCCGAGCGCTTTGCGGTCGGCGATAAGCTGGACGCGCAAATTACCTCGATCGAGAAAAACACCCGCCGCCTGGCCCTGTCCATCAAGGCGCGGGAGATCAGGGAAGAGAAAGAAGCCGTGCAGCAATATGGCTCTTCGGACTCCGGCGCCAGCCTGGGCGATATTCTTGGCCCCGCCATGGGCCGGGCCCGGGAGTTGGCCGACGTGGACGACGAGGACAATGATGGCGAACCCGATTACGGCGACACCGAGGTAGCGGCGATTGAAGCAACTGAAGATGAGGCAGCGGAAGCGGAAACCTCTTCCGCCGCCGCGGCCGAGCCTGAAGTGGCCGCCGAACCTGAAATTGACGCCGAGCCCGAAGCGGCACCCGAGGCCGAAGCGGAAGTCGAAGCTGAACCCGAAGCGGATGCCGAAACGACTGGGGACAGCGATGACGGCAAGGGTGATGACGAGAAGGCGGGAAATTAAGGCGGCAACCCCGCACCGGGCCATGCCGCGCTGAACCATGCCATCCCCGATCAATAGAGTGGTGGGAACCCCATGGACGCCGACGCCATTTTAGATCGCCGGCGCCTGAAGCGGCGCCTGGTCTTCTGGCGGGTCGTCGCCGCCCTGGCGATTATGGCGCTGATCGCCGTCGGCATTGGAAAATACTATACCCGCGGCGAAGCCCATGTCGCCCGTCTGTCCATCACCGGCTTCATCACGGAAGATATAGAGCGCGGCGAGGCGATCGACGAATTGGTGGAGCAAGACGAGGTGCGGGCGGTGATCGTCCGTATCAACAGCCCGGGCGGCACCACCGCCGGTTCGGAACAGATTTATCACGCCTTGCGGCGGGTCGCCGCGAAAAAGCCCCTGGTCGCGGTGATTGGTACCATCGGCACGTCGGGCGGCTATATCGTTGCCATTGCCGCCGATCATATCGTCGCCATGGAGACCTCGTTGACCGGATCCATCGGCGTGTTGTTTCAGACCGCGGAATTTACCGGCTTGATGGAAAAATTGGGCATCACGCCGTTCTCTTTGAAAAGCTCGCCACTGAAGGGGCAACCCTCGCCGATCGAACCCGTTACAGAAGAGGCGCGAAAAGCCCTGCGTATTCTGCTGCAAGACAGCTACGACTGGTTTACCGGGCTGGTGCGAAATCGGCGCCAATTTGACGCTGAGGAACTAAACCGGGCCGCCGATGGCCGGGTTTTCAGCGGCCGGCAGGCGATCAAGTTGCGCCTGATCGATGCCCTGGGCGGCGAACGGGTGGCCCGGCGCTGGCTGAAAGACAGCCATGGCGTTTCCATGGATCTGCCGGCCATTGACGTGCACTGGGGCGAAGATTCCAGTCTGCTCGCCCGAACGCTTGACACGGTAGGCGGAAAACTGTTTGAGAATGAACGACTTACCCTTGACGGGCTGTTGTCGGTTTGGCAACCTTGAGGGATGCGCCGCCGTTAATTTGAATAGGTCACGATTTCGTTGGTTCCATTTGAACGCGGCCCTTTCGAATACGGTCATGGTTTCTAGGGGAAGTTTGCCGATACCTATCAATCGGTCAGATGAGTGGGTAACCCGGAATGCAGGAAAGTTGAGCTGAAGATGATTAAGTCTGAATTGATCGCCCGTCTTGCAGAGCAAAACCCACACCTCTACCAACGCGATGTGGAGCGTATCGTGACCACCGTTTTCAATGAAATTACCGGTGCCCTGCGGCGCGGCGACCGGGTGGAGTTGCGCGGCTTCGGCGCCTTTTCAGTGAAGCGGCGGCCGGCCCGCATTGGCCGCAACCCCCGTACCGGGGAATCCGTATCGGTCGCGGAAAAATTTGTTCCCTTCTTCAAAACCGGCAAGGAATTGCGGGAACGTCTGAACGCGCCCGGCGGGGGGCAAGCCGCAATGGAGGCGACCGCCCTATCCGAGACCAGCGAATAACCGGGCGGGTGCCGGGTGAAAATTCTACTTTGGCTGTTACTGTTACCGTTGACCTTGATATTCATCGCCTTTGCGGTCGCCAATCGCCATGTGGTCACACTGTCCCTTGATCCCACGCCGGTGAGTATTGAAGCCCCATTGTACGGCCTGATTTTTGCCGCTATCTTTGCCGGTCTGATCGCCGGTGGCTTGATCGCCTGGCTGCGGGCCGGGCGTTGGCGCCGGCGGTTGCGCGAGGAACAGCGGAACGTACGCCGCCTGGAAGGGGAATTGCGGGCGGCCGGCGATGGGGGCGCCACCTTGAATACGGAAACAAGCGCGGCGCCGAAAAGCGACGCCACGGCGGTGGTCAAGGCGGCCTGATAAAGCCAATAGGGGCCCCGGTATGGCCAGCAACATGCGATTGGTAAGCGCCGAAGACGTCGACAATGCGCTTGATGACCGCGCCCTGGTCGAGGCGCTGCGCGAGATGTTCCGCGGCGGCTGCGACGTCCCCCTGCGTCACCATCACAATATTCCCACCCCCGGCGCCGCCGACGGCATGTTATTGCTGATGCCGGCATGGCAGAGCGGTCAACAGATCGGTATCAAGCTGGTCACCGTGTTTCCCGACAACGGCCGGGTCGGCCTGGCCTCCATATTGGGGCAATATTTGTTGCTGGATGGGAGCACCGGGCAACCGCAAGCCTTGATCGATGGCGTGCAATTGACCTTGTGGCGTACCGCCTGCGCCTCGGCCCTGGCGGCGGACTATCTGGCCCGGCGGGATGCCTTCAGGCTTGTCATGGTTGGGGCCGGGGCCCTGGCGCCCTATCTGATCCGGGCCCACCGGGCGGTGCGCCCCATCCGATCCGTGACGATCTGGAACCATAATGGCGAAAAGGCCGGCGACTTGGCCGCCGAGCTGCAAATCGATGGCGTCGAAATCACCGCCAGCGCGGATCTGCAAGCCGCCGTGGGCGGGGCCGATATTGTCAGTTGCGCCACCCTTTCACCCCGTCCCCTGGTGATGGGCGCATGGTTGCCCGCGGGCTGCCATTTGGATCTGGTCGGAGCCTTTCGTCCCGATATGCGGGAATGCGACGACGAGGCGGTGACGCGGGCCCGCATCTATGTGGATACCCGCGAAGGCGCCCTGGCCGAAGGCGGCGACATCGCGATCCCCCTGGCCAATGGCGCCATCAAGGAAAGTGACGTGCAGGGGGATTTGTTCGATTTGACCCGCGGGCTGGTCCAGGGACGGACAAGTGGCCAGGACACCGACATCACCTTATTCAAATCGGTGGGCACCGCCCTGGAAGATCTGGCGGCGGCGCAACTGGTGATGCGAAACATTTAATCTTCAACCCTTGACGGGGGCCGGGACAAAGGCAAGTGGCCTTGCTATAAACCGCGCCATGAAAAACCCGTCGGAATTCACCTTCGTGTCAGCCAAAATCTGCGGTCTGAAAGACCCCGTGGCGATAGATGCCGCCGTGAAGGGCGGTGCGCGCTATATCGGCCTGAATTTTTATCCACCATCCCCACGGGCGGTGACGCCGGAACAGGCGCGGGATCTGGCCGCCCCCGTCCCCCCAGCGGTGAAAAAGGTCGGCGTGTTCGTCAATCCCGATGATGATCTGCTGGAGAGGGTTTCGGACCCGGTACCCCTGGACCTGATCCAATTGCATGGCGAGGAAAGCCCCGAGCGGGTGGCCCGGATCAAAACCCTGACCAAGCTGCCGGTGTTGAAGGCCATCAAGGTTGCATCTCGCGCGGATATGGAGTCGGCCGACGTTTATGACGGCGTGGCCGACATGCTGCTGTTCGATGCCAAGGCACCAAAGGACATGGCGGATGCCTTGCCCGGCGGCAATGCCCTGGTGTTCGATTGGAAGCTATTGTCCGGGTGGCAATGGCGGCGGCCCTGGATGTTGTCGGGCGGCCTGGATGCCGGCAACGTCGCCCAGGCCGTGGCCATCTCCGGAGCCAGGGCGGTGGATGTTTCCTCGGGCGTGGAGCGGGCGCGGGGCGTAAAGGACCCAGCCGCCATCAAAGCTTTTCTTGACGCCGTAAAGGCGCTCTGACATAGCATCCAGTGGACATGACAAAGCCAAATTCCTATAGAACCGGGCCCGATGCGGCTGGCCGGTTCGGCAGCCACGGCGGCCGCTTTGCCGCCGAAACCCTGATGCCTTTGATCTTGGAGCTGGAGTCCGCCTACCGGGCGGCCCAGGCGGATCCGGGTTTTCGCAAGGAATTGGATTATTACCTGGCGCATTATGCCGGCCGGCCCAGCCCGCTGTATTTTGCCGAACGGCTGACGGAACATTTCGGCGGCGCCAAGATCTATTTCAAGCGTGATGAATTGAACCATACGGGCAGTCACAAGATCAACAACTGCCTGGGCCAGATCCTGTTGGCCCGGCGCATGGGCAAGACCCGCATTATCGCCGAGACCGGCGCCGGCCAGCATGGCGTGGCCTCGGCCACCGTAGCGGCCCTGTTTGGCCTGCCCTGCACGGTCTATATGGGCGAGGTGGACGTAGAACGACAACAGCCGAACGTTTTCCGCATGAAACTGCTCGGCGCCGAGGTGGTGCCGGTCAGTTCCGGCTCCCGCACCCTCAAGGACGCCTTGAACGAGGCCATGCGCGATTGGGTCACCAACGTGGCCGACACCTTCTATATTATCGGCACCGTGGCCGGGCCCCACCCCTATCCGGAACTGGTGCGCGATTTTCAATCGGTAATCGGCGAAGAGACCAGGCAGCAGATCCTGCAGGCGGAAGGCCGCCTGCCCCATACCCTGGTCGCCTGCATCGGCGGCGGCTCCAACGCCATGGGGCTGTTTCATCCCTTTCTGGATGACGAGGGCGTTGACCTTTTCGGGGTCGAGGCGGCGGGCGACGGTATTGCAACCGGGCGTCATGCCGCCTCCATCACGGGCGGACGCCCTGGCGTCCTGCATGGCAACCGCACCTATTTATTGCAGGACGACGACGGCCAGATTACCGAGGCTCATTCCATTTCCGCCGGCCTGGACTATCCCGGCATCGGTCCCGAACACGCCTGGCTGCACGATGTGGGCCGGGTCAACTATGTCTCGGCCACGGACGCTGACGCCTTGGCGGCCTTCCAGTTATGCAGCAAGCTGGAAGGCATCATTCCGGCCCTGGAACCGGCCCACGCCCTGGCCCATGTGGCCGGGATCGCGCCGGATTTGCCCAGGGACCACATCATCGTGATGAATATGTGCGGCCGGGGTGACAAGGATATTTTCACGGTGGCCAAGATGTTGGGGGTCGAAGTATGAGTACGGGCCAGGCCCGGATTGAGGCGCGGTTCGCCAAACTGCGGGCCGAGGGCCGGGCCGCGCTGGTCACCTATGTGATGTCCGGCGATCCCGATCTGGAAACTTCGGCCAAGATCCTGGCGGGCCTGCCCGCCGCAGGCGCCGATATCATCGAACTGGGCATGGCCTTCACCGACCCCATGGCCGACGGACCATCCATCCAGGTGGCCGGTCTGCGTGCCTTGAAGGCCGGCATCACGTTGGCGAAAACCCTGGCCATGGCGGCGGAGTTTCGCCGCCAGGACACGGAGACGCCCATCGTGCTCATGGGTTATTACAATCCCATTCACGCCTATGGGGTGCCGGCGTTTCTGGCGGCGGCCCTGGCCGCGGGCGTCGATGGCCTGATCATGGTCGATCTGCCGCCCGAGGAAGATGAGGAGCTGTGCCTGCCCGCATTGGACGCCGGCCTTAGCTTTATCCGACTGGCGACGCCGACCACGGATGATAGGCGTCTGCCGGCGGTTTTGGCTAATACTTCGGGCTTTGTCTATTACGTTTCTTACGCTGGCATTACGGGGGCGGGATCGGCGGATGCCGATACGGTGGCAAGCGCCGTGGCCCGTATCCGTGGGCGGACGGATTTGCCCGTCGCGGTTGGCTTTGGCATCCGGACGCCGGAACAGGCCCGCGACATTGCCGCCATCGCCGAGGGCGTGGTGGTGGGCACCGCCTTTACCGATGCCGTGGGCGGCAGCCTGGACGAGGGCGGCAAGGCAACGGCGGCAACGGTGGCGGCGGTGCTGGACCTGACCCGGCGATTGGCCGCCGGCGTGGCCGCGTCGGCGCGCGATGGGGCCTTGGGGAGATAACGCCTTGAACTGGCTTAGCAATTATGTCCGGCCCAAGATCCAGGCCCTGGTGCGCAAGCGCGAGGTGCCCGATAATCTTTGGATCAAGTGCCCCAACTGCGGCCAGATGATCCATCACAAGGAAATCAAGCTGCGCCAGTTCGTCTGCCAGCATTGCGACCATCATCTGCGCATCGGCCCCGAAGACCGCTTCCCCCATCTGTTTGATGACGGCGAATTCACGACCATCGAATTGCCGGAGGTTTTGGCCGATCCGCTGAAATTCCGCGACGAAAAACGTTATACGGATCGCCTGAAGGAGTCGCAGGGCAAGACCGGGCAACAGGATGCCATCGTTGTCGCCCATGGCAATTTTGGCGGCCATGGCGCGGTCATCGCGGTGCAGAATTTTTCCTTCATGGGCGGCTCCCTGGGTCTGGCCGCGGCCGAGGCCATTATCACGGCGGCCAAACTGGCCGTATTGCAGAAGGCGCCGCTGATAATCTTCGCCGCTGCCGGCGGGGCCCGCATGCAGGAGGGTATTTTGTCCTTGATGCAACTGCCCCGGACCACCATCGCGGTGCAATTGCTGCAGGAAGCCGGACTGCCCTACATTTCGGTTCTGACCGACCCGACCACCGGGGGCGTTACCGCCAGCTATGCCATGCTGGGTGATGTCGCGATCTCTGAACCGGGTGCACTGATCGGTTTTGCCGGACCGAGGGTGATCGAAAATACTATTCGCGAGCGCCTGCCCGAAGGCTTCCAAAGGGCGGAATATCTGCTGGAGCATGGCATGCTGGATATGGTGGTGCATCGCCATGCGCTGCGGGAAACTTTGATCAGGGTGGTTGAATTGCTGGGCAAGCGGCCACCGTCGGCGGAGGTGATCAGTTTGCCGCGGCTGGATTTGGAAATTCCCGCGTTAACGGACGCCCGGCAGGAAGGCGAGAGTGGTGAACCTGGCGGCGCGCCCTGAAGCGTCGGGCACGGCGCGGTGCGAGGCAATCCTGGCGCGGTTGATTCAACTGCATCCAAAGCTGATCGATCTTTCCCTGGGACGTTTGCAGCTTCTGCTGAAAAAGCTGGACCATCCCGAACGCCGCCTGCCCCCCGTGGTGCATGTGGCGGGGACCAATGGCAAGGGTTCGACCATCGCCTATCTGCGGGCCGCACTGGAGGCGTCGGGACAGCGCGTCCACGTACTGACCTCGCCCCATCTGGTGCGTTTCAACGAACGCATCCGGCTCGCCGGCCGTTTGATATCCGATGAAGGCCTGGTCGCGGTTCTGCGCGCCTGCGAAGAGGCCAACGGCGACGACCCAATCACCTATTTCGAGGTGACGACGGCGGCGGCTTTTCTAGCGTTTCGGGACAGCCCGGCGGATATCCTGCTGCTGGAAACCGGTTTGGGCGGGCGCCTGGATGCCACCAATGTAATCGATCGGCCGCTGTTGACGGCGATTACCACCGTATCCCTGGATCATCAGCATTTCCTGGGCGACAGCCTGGCCGAGATCGCCGCTGAAAAAGCCGGTATTTTGAAGCCTGGGATAACCGGCGTGATCGGCCAGCAGACGCCCGAGGCAGCGCGGGTAATCGACGCCGAAGCGGCCAAGGTCGGCGCCAGGCTGCTGCGCCAAGGCCATGACTGGCGGGTGGAAGCACGCGACGGCCGGCTACATTTCCAATCGGCCATGGGCGAAATGAAGTTGCCCCTGCCGGGCCTGAACGGCGTACATCAGGTGCAAAACGCCGGTCTTGCTCTGACCTGTCTGCAGAATCTGGCGGGCTTTTCCCCATCCGCGCGGGACCTGGCCGCCGGGCTGACCATGGCGCGTTGGCCGGGGCGCTTGCAACGCCTGGCGCAAGGTCCCCTGTATGAGAGGTTGGGGCCGGAAAGCGAATTATGGCTGGATGGCGGCCACAATCCCGGGGCCGGCGCCGCCCTGGCCCAGAGCCTGGCCGACTGGCGGGCGCGGGATGACGGGCCAAGGCCCCTGCACCTGATCGTGGGCATGTTGGGGAACAAGGACGTGGCCAACTTCCTCGCGCCCTTCCGTTCCCTGAACCCCGAACTGCATGCCGTCGCCGTGCCATACGAAGATGCCGCCATGACGCCGGCGCAAATTGTCCTGGCGGCCAGGGCCATTGGCCTCGAGGCATCACCGGCCGAAGGCGTGGCGCAAGCATTGGATCGTATCGCCCGGACGCAAGGGCAAGGCCCGGCGCCAAGAGTGCTGATTTGCGGCACGCTTTATCTTGCCGGCAGCGTCCTGGCCACCAACCCGCAGGACGGTATGAAGTTGGATTAGGACCGCCGGCCGTCCTAGATTATTTTCGATATTCGTTGAGTCACGCCGCCCTGGATTGCCGGGTCAAGCCCGGCAATGACTATGAAACTTGAGCACAAGGTCATGCCCGGACTTGATCCGGGCATCCACAGGCGCGGCGAATAGGTAAGTCAATCTCAAATTCGGGCTAAATCGATTCCTCAATCCATTCCTGGATCTTGCCCTTGGGCAGGGCGCCGACTTTCATGGACGCGACTTCACCGTCCTTGAACAGCATCAAGGTAGGGATACCGCGCACCCCATACTTCGCCGGAATGGACGGGTTGTCGTCAATGTTGACCTTGGCGATGGTAACCCTGTCACCCAATTCGTTGGCAATATCTTCCAGCGCCGGGGCAATCTGTTTGCAAGGGCCGCACCATTCGGCCCAAAAATCCACCACAACGGGGCCCTCGGCTTTAAGTACGTCGGCATCGAAGGAGTCGTCGGATACGGACTTTGTGGTCATGGTCTTTTCCAGTTCTCAGTTGCAGCGTAACCTCTAGGAGGCGGTTTGGCCGCAGCCGCCCCTTTGCTGCGTAGATAATTCACCTAAGCTTAAAAAGGTAGGTAGACAGGGGGTGCGCGTCAAGGCGAATAGGCAGATAAAATCGCTCCATCAATGACCATCAAATTTGGCCCGTCAGTCCATAAAAGCGCACAACGCACTGTTTTTTCAGGATATATCTCCATCAATGCGGCGCGATAACTTGCCAATTGCCGCAAGTATGCGACCTCTACTTCCGCCACCTGTAAGGGTGGGGGGCGGTTGGTCTTATAGTCGACCACCAGTATTTCCGAATCGGTAATCAGCACCCGATCGACCTGCCCGCTGACCACACGCCCGGACAACAGCGCCGTCAACCCCACCTCGGCCCGGGAACCCGGACCAAAAATTGGGGCGAAATCCGGATGCCGCAATACCGCCATGGTTTCGGCCAGGATCTCCCGTTGTTGGACCGGATCAATGACGTGCGCCGGCAGGGCCAGATAGCGGGCGGCGGCGGCCTCGCGCAGCCCCTCTTCCTGGTCGGGAAGGGTCTGCAACAAACGATGGATGTGGTTGCCCCGCCGGAAGCGGGCCTGGCCGTCGTCGGCCAGGGGAGAGGCCACGCTGGGTTCCGCCTCTTGCGGGCGCGAGGGGACCAAGGGCCGCGGTGGAACCGGTTCCTTTGGCGCCGGCCGGCTGGCCCAATCGGGCAAGCTTTGGTGTTCCGGCTTTAGCGGAACTTCCGGTGCGGGCGGGTCCTTGGCCTGGGCGCCGCGGAGGCGCATGCCGCCGGCCAGTTCAGCCGGTTTCTCGATTTCGGGCAGGTTGGCCAGGGCGCGCCAGGCCATGTCGTACCAGCAATGCGCCTTACGCCCGGTTTTGCCCTCAAAACCGCAGATGTACAGCCGGTCGGCAGCCCGGGTCAGGGCGACATAGAACAGGCGGCGGTATTCCCGGTCCCGGGCCCCTTCCGCCTCCGCGCGGGCCTGCTGCATCACCCCTTCTTCCATGGCGCGGATGGGTGCCCACAGGGGCGCCGGACCGCCTTCGCCATCAATCGCGGGCCATAGCAGCGCCGGCGTCTTATCCGGCACCCGAACCGTATCGGCCAGAAAGACGATGGGAGCTTCCAGGCCCTTGGCCCCGTGCACGGTCATCACCCGGATCTGGTTCTGCCCCTGTTCCAGGTCCCGCTTGATCTGGGTCTCGCCCCGTTCCAGCCAATGCAGAAAACCCTCCAGGCTGGGGGCGTGATCCCGTTCGTAGGAGAGGGCCAGATCGAGGAATTCGTTGATGGGATCGTTGGCGTCCTGGCCCAGGCGGGCCAGTATCCGCCGCCGGCCCCCGCCCGCCCCCAGCAGTTCGGCGTAAAGTTCGAACGGCGGCTTGAAATCGACCTGGGCCAACAGGTCGGCAAGGGTCTTGTAGGCGGCCGCGTCCGGCCGTGCACGCAACGCCGCCCATAGGCTGCCCGGGCGGCCATGGGCCAGGGCGAATAATTGTTCGTCGTCCCAGCCAATCAGCGGCCCTTTCAGAACCACGGCCAAATTCAAATCATCCTCGGGCAACAGCAGAAAACGGCCCAGGGCGATCAGGTCCATGACCGCCAACTGCTCGGTCAGAACCATGCGGTCGACGCCGGCGACGGGGATGTTGCGGCGTTTCAGTTCCCGCACCATGGTTTCGACAAAGCTGGCGCGGCGCTGCACCAGGATCAGAATATCGCCCGGGCCAATAGGCCGGCCCCGGGCCACCAGCATTTCCTTTTGCTCTATCCATTGCGCGATTTGATCGGCGATACGAATCGCCAGGCGGGTCACGGGGCTGTCCGAGAAGACTTGCTTTGCGGGCAGTGCCCAGGGGTCCTGTTCCTCTACTTCGCGGGGCTGTTCGGTCGGCCAGATTTCCACCAGCCCGGCCTCCCCGGCGCGGTTGGGTATATGGCGGATGGCCTCGTGATCGCCGAAAATCAGTCCGTCGCTGGCCAATGGATCGGCAAATATGGCGTTGACCGCCTCCAATACCGCCGGGGTGGAGCGGAAGGACAAGGCCAACTCCACTGGTTGCCAACGCCGCTTGGCCGCCCCGATACGGGCCGCGAAATGGTTGCGCATGGCCTGAAAGGCGGCCGGGTCGGCGCGCTGGAAACTATAGATGGATTGCTTCACATCGCCGACCGCGAACAGGGTCCGGCCCTTGGACATGGCGCGGTCATCGCCATCTTCATAGGCCCCCTCGCCGGTAAAAAACTCATCGGCCAGGGTCTGCACCACTTGCCATTGTTCGGGATTGGTATCCTGTGCCTCGTCGATCAAAATGTGATCCAGGCCGCCGTCCAGTTTGTACAGCACCCAATCGGTACTGGCCCCTTGCGAGAGCAGGAAGCCCGCCTTTAGCACCAGATCGTCATAGTCCAACAGCGCCTGGCCTTGTTTTGCCCCGGCATAGGCGGCGATCAGCCGCGCCCCCAGGCGCAACAACAATTCGGTGGCGGCGGCGACGCGCGCGGCGTTTCGCCTCTGCCGGACCGCTTGCAGGCGGGCGCATTCCCGTTCCAGGATGTCCGCGCCCTCCACCATTTCCCCCATGGTCTTCTTGGTCAGGGGCTTGGCATAGGGCTCGCCCTGGCCATCCTTGGTGAAAAACCCCGCCAGATAGTTATCGAATTGGCCCACCCTGCTCTCGGGCGCGGCGTGCCAATCGGCGATGGCCTGGCCATGGCGGCTTTCAAGCTTGCCGCCCTGGAGCATCAGATCGGCGATCCGGACCAGGCCCGGACCGTCGAATTTGTCGCCCCGCGCCGCCGCGCCCATGATGGCGGCCTCGTCCTCGCCTTCCGCCAGATCAAGGGCCCGGCGCACATCCCGCAACAAGCCGTCAATGCCGCCCGGCCGGTCCAGCAGCCTTTGCAGACGGCCACGGTCCGCCGACAAGGCGGCCATCAGATTGGCGAAAGTCTGTTGATCGACCAGGGCCGTCAACTCCGCGACCAGAGGCGCCGGTTCCCCGGCATCCTGTTCCAGCACCACTTCCAGGGCGGACTGCAGCACCTGACCCGCCTGGCGCTCCTCCATGACCTTGAAGTGGGGCGCCAGCCGGGCTTCCAACGGGAAGCGGCGCAACAGGGTTTCGCAAAAGGAATGAATGGTCTGTACTTTCAACCCGCCGGGCGTATCCAGCACCCGGGCGAACAGGCGCCGGGCCAGGTTCAATTCTCCCGGCGGCGAGGTTGAGCCGGTCAGGTCCATTAGGGCCTGGCCCAGTTCGCCGTCACCGGCCACGGCCCAGGCGCCCAGGCGTTGGTGCAGACGGTTGGCCATTTCCGCCGCCGCCGCCTTGGTGAAGGTCAGGCAGAGGATGCGTTCGGGCGGGCAGTCCAGCAACAACAGGCGCAGCACGCGGTCGGTCAGGACGTGGGTCTTGCCGGTTCCGGCGGAGGCGGTTACCCAGGCCGATACACCGGGGTCCGCGGCCAGGCGTTGGTGATCGGTCGCGCGCATGGCCGCCTCTAAAAATCGCCGGGGCCACCGGCGGACCATTCCTTGATCCGGGCCAGATGGTCGTAATCGGAAAAGCGCGGCGCGATGGCCGGCCGGGGCCGCGAGCGATAGGCGGTATCGGGATCGTCGAACCGGGCGATCAGGGCGGCTAGACCCTCCCGTGCCGCCTGGGCCAGGGCGTTGCCGTCGGTTTTGATATCCTTGATCTCGCCCGCCTCGCGGCCCCCCGATACCCGCCAATAGCTCAACATCGACGCCGCCCCGCCCGGCACGCCGGGAAAGCCGCCCGCATGGGCAATGGCTGCTTCAAGGGGCAACTGGGGTGCCTCGCCCCGTATCAGTTCGGTCTCGGAGGGGATCATGCCGGTCTTGTAGTCGATGATATTCAGGCCGCCGTCCCCCAGACGGTCGATGCGGTCAGCCTTGGCGGTCAGGGTAAAAGGGCCTTCGGGACCGGGCAGTATCAGGCTGCCCTCGACCTCGGTCGCCAGGGGCAGGATGGCGGGGCGGCGTTCCGCCTCCCGGGCCAGGAACCAGGCCGCGATGCGTTTGAAACGCGGCCACCAAAAGGCGCGTACGCCGGGGCGGGTCAGCAGTTCGCCAAAGGCTTGCCGGCCCAGTTCCAACAAGGCCGCCTCGGCCTCGTCCCGAGTGGGAATTTGCGCCGGATATGTGGCGGCGAATTGCTCCAAGGCATGATGCACCGCATTGCCGTAGTCAGCCGCGCCGGGGTCGGCGGCGATGGGGTCCAGGGCGCGCAGGCCCAGAATACGGCGGGCATAGACCCCATAGGGATCGCGGATCCAGGTCTCCACCTGGGTGACGGGCATTTGTCTGGGCCGGGCCGCGACGGGCGGACGGCATTCGGGCGCCCGCACGGGTTTGGACAGGCCGGCGGCGTCCAATTGTTCGCACCAGCCGCGCAACGCCTGGGGCGATGTTTGATCCAGGTCCAGCCCGGTGGCCCGCAAGACCTGCTCCAACCGCAATAGCCAGCGCGAGGGTACGGTCGGCGTGCCTTCCACTTTTGCCGCGCGGGTCAAAATCACCTCCCCGGCGCAGGCGGCCTGGGCAAAATCATGGGCCGCCAGACCAATGCGGCGTTCCGGTGCGGGCAGTCCCAGGCGGGCCGCCATGGGCCGGCTCAACCAGGCGTCGGCATCGGCGGCGGCGGGCCAGGTGCCTTCGTTCATACCGCCCAGCAGCAGCAGATCGGCCTGTTGCAGGCGGGCTTCCAGGGGACCCCAAATATGCAGGCGGGGATGCAGGCCAAAGGCGGGGCGCACCACCTGCCCGGCCATCAGGCTGCTCAACAGGGTAGCATAGCCCGTCCCCGCCATCACCGGCAGGCCCGCCGCGGCGGCCAACAGATCGGCGATGAAAGCCATGGCGGCCTCGCCCGCCTCGCCGGCCCACAGATGGCAAACACCCAGTTGATCCGTCGCCAGCCACTCCGCGAAGCGCACATGGGCCGATAGCAAATCCGCCAAATGGACCTCCCCCTGGGTACAAAGGGATAGCGCCGTGCCGCCATGGCTGGCCAGATCATCCAGCAAGGCATCGGCGCCCGACGGTTTATGGCGCGCGGCGGCAACGGCGGCGGCCAGGCCGGCAATACCCGGCGCCGGGCGCGGTCCACGCAGGGCATTTCGGTCCACATCCCGCGCGGTGGCTTTCAAGGCGCCAGGAGCCAGCCCACCATGGGCCAGGGGATGCTTCAGGGCGGCCAGCAAATCGATCGGGTCCAGGCCGCTGCCCAACACCTCCGCCGTCAGGCGCAGGAATGACCCGGGCGGCGTGGCGGCCAGGGGCAGGCCGGCGGAATCGTCCACCACGATCTCCCAGCGTTTCAACTCCGCCGCCACCCGGCGCGCCAGGCCGCGGTCCGGGGTGATCAGCGCCCCCGTGCGCCCTGGCGTCTCCAAGGCCTGGCGCAGGCACAGGGCGATTACGCCGGCCTCTTCAATGGGATTGGCGCAATCAACCCGCAACAGGCCCACCGACGCCTCGGCCGGCAGGCTGGGCAATCGCCGCCATTGTTCGGTTGTTTCCGTGGGCCGCAGGGCCTCGCGCAGCAGGCGGTGGCGCGGGCTTTCCCCGCTATCCCGCAGCCAGCGCTTGACCATGGCCCGGTCAACGCCGATCCGTTGCAACAATTGCCTGAGGCCGAATTGAGCATGGCTTTGATCCACGGCGGCCCAGGTCTCCTCGTCGGCAAAGCGGTCCAGACCGGGCAGCACCACGGCGCCCTGGGGCAGATGCGCTACCACGGCGATCAGGGCGGCGGTAGCGGGAATGGAGCCGGTGGAGCCGGCGACGATAATGGGATCGCCGGGGGGCGATTGCCCCCACCTCTCCGCCTGGGCGCGCAGCAAAACATTGCGCCGCGCGGCCGGGTCCATGCAGCCTTCCACCGCCAGCAATTCCTGCCAGGGTGCGGCCAACAGGTTCAGGAATTCCAGGGTTTCCTGCCAATGGGCCGCCAGGTCGGCGGGCACCAGATCTTCCAGGGCCGTCAATGGCACGTCCTCGGTCTGCAGCCGGTCCAGCAAATCCGCCAGTTCCCGGGCCAGGGGCGCGGCCTGTGCCGGATCCATGCCGCGGGGGCGGGCGATCAGATGCAGCAACAAAAGCTGCCGGCGCAGGGCCGTGATGGCGGGGGGCAGGCTTAACAGGTCGTCCCCATGCAGGGGATCCAGCAACAATTCTTCCTCATCCACGTCGCCGATGGCATACATCCGTGGCAGTAGCATGGCGCGGCCGCCGGTCTGGCGCAGAAAGCCGTCCCGTACCGCCCGCATGCCCCGCCGGGTCGGCAGCAGCAGGGTGACCGCGTTCAGGGCCAAGGGGTCGCCGCCGAAGCGTTGCAGCAAACCTTCCACCAGACGGTCGGAAAAGCTTTCGCCGGGGGAAATGGTAAAAATTTTGGGTGCCCCCGGCATGATTTTATTCCAGCAAGGCTTGCGCGGCGGCGGCCAAACCCTCGGGCCGGTTCAATTCCATCCACTCGCCCTCGTGCCGCAGGCCGAACAGGCGGTCCAGGGCGGCGGCCCGGTCATAAATATGATTGAGCGAAAATGGCCCCTTGGGGCAACCCTGAAACAGTTCCGGGCGCAATATCTGCACACCGGTATGGATAAAAGGCACCACTTCCCGCTCTGGCCGGCGGTACAGCCGCCCGTCGGCCAGCATGACGAAATCGCCAACCCCGTTATAGCCGGTGGCGCCGACGGTCGGCTGCATCAACAGCAAGGCGTCCATCCGCGCCGGCAGAAACCGGGCGGCCAGAGCGTGCAGGGAATTGCCGATGCCGTCAAACCACAACACATCGCCGTTGATGACGTAGAAGGGCCTCTCCCCCAGCAGCGGCAGGGCATTGGCGACGCCGCCGCCGGTATCCAGCAGGCCGCCGCTTTCTTCGCAAAATTGCAGGGCCAGATCTTCGCGGCCCGACAGGTGTTCGCGCAACAGAGCCGCGCCGTGGTGCAGATTGATCACAGCCCGGCCGACCCCGGTTTCGACCAGGCGGTCCAGCACCCGGTCGATGATGGCGCGTCCGCCCACCTGTATCATCGGTTTCGGCAAGGCCTCGGTCAAGGCGCCAATGCGGCTGCCTCGTCCGGCGGCCAGGATCATCGCGGTATCTGGTATCTCCACTGAACGCGCAGCCCAACAGGAAAAGGAATCACGGGCACGATAGTGCGGCTTGGGCTGCCCGGGAACAAGGGGCGATAGGCGGGCGGGCGCTAAATTGGTATTGCGCGTAATTGCCGTTGGTATAGCTGAAAGGCCTTTATATTGGCGGAAACCAGCAACACCCACCCGGCCAGGCCATAGACCGACGCCAGGGCAATGCTGATGGGCCAGGATGGCGGCAGGGTGGTGCCGAAAAACAGCAGTGTCAGCGGCACCACCACGGTGACCGAAGTGGTCAGCAGGTAGGTCATGCCCAGCATCACCCTCGCCTTGCCACGGCCCACATAGGCGAAATACCAAACCAGAATAAGCAATACGGAAAAAAACATGCCGACGGCATAGGCCAGATTGATGTTGCCATGCTGCAAACCCGCCGGCACGCCTTCGGTCATCAGGCGGCGGAAATTAACCATGGGGATGGTAATGACCAGGGCCAGTACCGCCAGCATTATCCGCCGGCCCCAAATTTGGGCCCTGGTCATGGTCTGCAATTTGTCGCCGCCTTGATCGGGCATGGTCTTTTAACAACTCCAACAATTACCGGCATTATGAATGGTAAATGACGCTTCGTCGTATCCTTGGCAATGCTACACTATCAAATCTTTGTAATACTGAGTCGGACCCGATTTCCTTGGACACAGAATTGGCTTAATCGAAGTGTCCAAGGAGGACCGGAACATGACCGATAATTTTGAGAAGAAAGTTGCTGTTGATGGGCCTGTGGTAAATGCGGGCGAGCTTGGCTCGTC